>CAIWVL010000345.1 GCA_903916085.1 uncultured Spartobacteria bacterium | reverse complement strand
TAATTTCTCCGCGCTCTCTGAGCCTCCGCGTGAGCCCTCATTTTTGAGTTAATTAAGGCGTTCTTAGTGCGCGGCTGCCGAAGGCGGATTGGCTAATAACTACACCCACATCGAGCAAGAACACAGCCGACCGCTGATAAAGCGTGGTATCTTCCCGGTACTACGTAAAAAAACGTAGCGGGCGAAGGTGCCGTGCTCCCTCTCAATTCCTCGTATTTTGTTTTTGGGAGGCGGCTTAACGAGCGCATTACCGGTTGCCGCGCGGGAGGGCGCGGTAAAAAGTCGCCTCAGAACATCGTGAGGTTTTTATGATCAAAGAACTTATCCTTCAGTTGCAAAATCAGTTTGATGCTCTGGCGCAAACTCATCCTGAAGCGACGGATGTCGAGTTCTGGTTCGCCCGGGATTTGCAGTAACCCTTGGGCTATGTCCGCTGGGAGAATTTTCTGACACCCATTCGTCGAGCGATAGAGTCCTGTGAAACAATGGGTTACGAGGCTGGGCATCATTTTCGTGGCGTGACGAAATTGATCACCCACGGCAAGGGCGGACAGCGCGAGATCGAAGATTTCATGGTCACGCGCTACGCATGCTATCTTATTGCTCAGAACGGCGACCCTCGAAAAGAACCGATCGCCTTCGCTCAGAGCTACTTCGCGGTCCAGACGCGCAGGCTGGAGTTGATCGAGGAACGCCTGCAACTAATGCATCGCCTGGAAGCCCGTGAAAAGCTCCGGGCCTCTGAAAAGGTGCTTTCCGACAACATTTTTGAGCGCGGCGTGGACGACACTGGCTTCGGAAGAATCCGGTCCAGGGGCGATGCTGCCCTTTTCGGTGGCCACACCACACAGGCCATGAAGGAGAAGTTTGGCATTACCCAATCCCGTCCACTCGCCGACTTTCTGCCGACCCTGACCATTGCTGCCAAGAATCTCGCCACGGAGATGACTAATCATAACGTTCAGCAAGCAGACCTCATGGGGGAACCCGCCATCACGCAGGAGCATGTGCAGAACAATACCAGCGTGCGCCAGATGCTTGGCCAACGCGGCATCCAGCCGGAGACTCTTCCTGTCGAGGACGACATCAAGAAGTTTGAGCGCCGTGTGAAAGCCGACGAAAAGAAAATCGAAAAGCAGGCCGGCCGTTTACCGAAGTCCTCCGAAGCGTGAAAGATGGCGCTAAATCCTATCCGGACACTAAAAACGGGGGTGTCGCCTGATGCGAATCACCCCCGTTTTCACTGCGTTATGGTGGATACGAGACCCGCGCTATGCGTCAATTGACATAGGTCGCTTCGTTCGAGAATAGCAATGCTTGCACCAGCGTTTCCCATGGAGAAAACGCGACTCGCTGGACGAGCTCACCCTCGTTCATAATCGCGGCACTCGCGATTTTCGAGTTCTGCGCGATCTTGAGCTTCTTTTCGGCCATTTTCGCTGCGTCCTGATTGATCTTTGCCGCCTCAGTCTTCACTGCTGCCTGCATTTTGTTTTCCATCAAAAGGAACTTCAACGCACGATCACGTTCAGAGGCTGATGGTAGCCGTTGTAAAACAACTCGATACACGGCGGAAAGGCCGGCATTGGTATCGCCTCCCTTGACGGCCTGCACAATCTCAGGTCGTTTGACGATGTTTTGTACGATCTGCGCGACAAACGAGCTGTTCATTAAAAAGAGCGCCTGCTGAGGCACAATCGTGGAGGTCCGCTTGCTGTTGGGCTGATCGGGATTCGCCATGTCAAACTGCATGAGCAAGTCGGGCATCGCCGCGCGGTCAATGTACGCGTACACGGAACGTCGGAAAATGTAGGGCTCGTCAGTAATGTTGAATGAGTGCCCCCCGACTGACCTATCTAAAATCCCCGCCATACTGATGAGCGAGTCGCGGAAGCCTTCAAAATCGAGGCGACGCACATTTGCCCGCCAGAGCATGGTGTTTGCTGGGTCGAGCTTTTCGTAATCTACAGTGCCACGCTTGAAGGCGGTGTTGCTGGATTGCTGGTAAGCCTTTGAGAGCATGATGGCCTTGTGCAACGACTTAATAGACCAGGCCGGCTTGACCGCGCCGTAATCTTCGGTGAACCAGTTTGCCAGAAAATCTAGCAGTTCTGGATGCGTGGGCTTCCCAGACTGGTTACCTAAATCATCAGGCGTACGCACCAGGCCTTCGCCAAAATGGTGCATCCAAACCCGGTTCACAATCACCCGGGCTGTGAGCGGGTTGTTGCGACTCGCGATGGACTGCGCCAATTCGAGACGCCCGCTGCCTTCCTTGAACGGAACGGGTTGGCGGTTCTCGCTCAACACCTCCACAAAGCGCCGGGGCACTGTGCGCACTGTTTCGCCCATCTTCGGAGCGTTTCCGCGAACGTACACAGGGGAGTCTGCTGCCTTGGGCAAATCCTCCAGCACCATGGCCCGCACAGGACCACCCTTGAAGGTCACCTTGAACTTGTTGATTTCAGCAAAACCCGCTCCCCGCTGTAGCATGCCGCGCAAAGTCGGGTTGGGGAAGCTGCGGTTTCCCTCATCCATGAGGCGGTCGATGCTGATCTCTGACGCCGGCACCAAGCGCAGCGGGAACACTGCGACGTCCATCGCCGCTTTATCAGGCGAGTTGGAGACATCCTTGGTTTTATCCATGAATGTCGCGTACAAATTAGCCACGCGAGGTTCGATCTCAGCAAAGAATTTTCCCACGAGGACCGCGACCTGATGCACATCGGAGGGCAGTGTTGCTTGTTTCTTTAAGAAACTAATGACTTCGGCGTTGTATTTGCTCTGGTCCTTACCATTAAGCATCGCGTCAATGTTCGCTTGCCGATTGTTCTCCTGAGTTAGCTTAACAAAGGGACCATAGATGTCATCACTGCCGCGCAAACGGTTGGACGACATACTCGTCGAATTCACTACCAC
>CAIWVL010000344.1 GCA_903916085.1 uncultured Spartobacteria bacterium | reverse complement strand
TCTCATCCTCGTTGTGCAAGGTGGCGCGCGAGATCGTGCTTCCGCGTAGGTGTACTGGCTCAAGCTCCGCCACTGGAGTGAGCGCACCTGTTCGGCCCACTTGAATTGTAATTTTGCGAAGAACAGTCTCTGCCTGTTCTGGAACGAACTTGTACGCCCGCGCCCAGCGGGGAGCGCGCGAGGTAAACCCCGCCTGTTCCCTGAGTGCAATGGTGTTGAGCTTGATGACGGCACCATCTGTCTCGAATCCGAAACTGTCTCGAACCTCGTCGAGCGCAGTGATAGCCTCATTCACCTCTGCGGCGGAGTGGCACAGTCTATTAAAGGGCGGCGTTCGGAATCCCATGGCGGCCAGCCACTTAAGGAGCTCCTGCTGGGTTTGTGGACCGCCTTCAGGGATTTCCCCAAGACCGTACAAAAATAGCTCGAGCGGTCGCTTGGCCACTATCCGAGGATCTAGCAGTTTCAGTGAACCGGCAGCTGCGTTGCGTGGATTCGCAAATGGGGCTTCCCCAGCGGCCAGCATGTCTTCGCAAATGCGGGTGAAGCCTTCGAGCGGGATATAGACTTCTCCCCTGACTTCGAGAAGGGGAGGCGCATTTTTTAAGCGAAGAGGAAGGCTGCGGATCGTGCGCAAGTTCTGGGTGATGTCGTCACCTCGCTCTCCATCGCCACGGGTGGCTCCGACCGCTAGTGCTCCGTCCTCGTAACGCAAGGCGACGGCAACGCCATCAATTTTGGGTTCTACAAGCCAATCTAGTGTTTCGCCGGGTAGCAACTTTTCGACCGACTGCACCCATTTCGTCACAGCGCTGGGGCCGTCTTTGTCGGCGAATAGATTGTCCAGCGACAGCATGGGAACCCGATGTGCGACTGGTGCGAACCCGTCCAGGGGTTTACCTCCAACCCTTTGAGTCGGTGAGTCCTGCGTGAGTAGTTCGGGATGAGCTGTTTCTAGCTCGCGCAGTTCGCGAAACAGTGCGTCGTAGGCGAGGTCTGTGATGCGCGGGGCTGCCTCCGTGTAGTAGAGGCGGTCGTGTTCACAAATCTCCTCGCGGAGCTGGCGGATGCGGAGGTCGGGAGACATGGGAGCTCGCAAGAATTTTACGTGTCGGTTGGGAGGCGGTTTGATCAAAAACATCCGCTTTTAGGGGAGCGTAGTCTATTAGTTTGCATTCTGATGTTTGCTTTTGTTCAGTTGCTTTATTTTCTTCACACTGCCAACCGTCAGATTTTTCGGCAGTGACCCACGCTCGCGTGTGAACCCGTACCCCTCCCCTTTAGCCCGATGACATCCAACCATTCTTCCATGTCTATTGAAACCATTCCTACCGGCTCTCGCAGCATCCGGACTAAGATCATGGTGTGCTGTCTCTTGCTCGGTATTTTGCCGCTGGCGATTTCTGGGGTGCTAGCCGTGGGCAAAGCTTTCAAGTCGCGTGAGACGGCGGAGGGGCAGGGGTTGCAGGGCTCCGTGGAGCAGGTGATCGATAAGATTGACCGGATGTTGTTTGAGCGCTTCGGAGACGTGCAGGCGTTTGCGTTTCATCCTGCAGCCCTGGGCACTCCCGAGGAGATCACGAAGGCCGCCAACTTTTACATGCAGGCGTATGGAACGTACGACCTGATGGTTTTGGCAGATCAAAATGGCCAAATTATTGCCGCTAACACCGTCGATCCAGACGGTAAGCCTCAAGACACCAAGGCGCTCATCGGGCTCAGTGTGAAGGACGAGACTTGGTTTAAGGAATGTATCAGCGGAAACGTCAAGGCAGGGGACAGTTACTCTGGAGACTTGGTGGCAGACCCGCTCGTGGCCAGCGTCTTAAAGACTCAAGGGCTCGCGTTGAACTTCGCGGCTCCCGTGTTTGATGCAGACGGTAAACCTGTTCGAGTGTGGAGTAATCGCGCTTCGTGGGAGCGCACTACTCGGGATTTGCTTGGCGGCCTAGATAAGGCTATGAAGCAGCGGGGGGCAAAGGCTTATGAAATTCTCATGGCCTCCAACGATGGTCATCTTCTGGAAGAATTTCCAAACTCGAAGGTAGGGACAAGCTCGGGAGCGCCGACCATTAAATTGCCCGTGCTCGACGGAACCTCCGGTTTTTTTAGCGCCAACCGGCCCAATAACGGCGGGGTCGAGATTGTTGCGTACGCAAAATCCTTGGGTATACAGGCTTACAAAGGCCATGGCTGGACTCTGATTTTGCGCGAGCCTTCGAGCGACGCAATGGCCGAGCCGCGTGCACTTCGCGATTTTTATTGGACTTTGGGATGTGCGGCGGTGGTGGCGGTTTGGTTTCTGTCGACCTGGCTGGCTCGGAGCATTGCCAACCCATTGACGACGGCCTTAGCGGCCTTGGAAACGGTGGCTCAGGGAGATTTGACTCCGCGCTTGCGCGTCTCAGGTTCGGACGAAACTGCGCGACTGAGCCGGGCTTTAGATCGTGCGTTGGAAAGTGTTTCGGAGACGCTTTCTGAGGTGGCCTCCAGTGCGCAGACCCTGGCTGGTGCGTCGAGTGAGTTGAGTGCGATTTCGACTCAACTGACAGGCAACTCAAAGGATACGGCAGATCAGGCGAGGGCGGTGGATAGCGCCAGCCTCGGCGTGAGCGAAAGCGTGACGAATGTAGCGGCTGCCACTGAGGAAATGGCGCTTTCCATTCGTGAGATTTCAAAGAACGCAAATGAGGCTACTCAGATCGCCCAAAGCGCGGTCCAAATCGCCACGCAGGCACTCGGGGCTGTAAGTAAGCTGAGCGAAAACAGCGCGCAGATTGGGCGCGTAAGCGACACGATTAACAAAATCGCGAAGCAGACCAACTTGCTCGCTCTAAACGCCACTATTGAGGCTGCGCGGGCTGGCGAAGCCGGTAAGGGCTTTGCCGTGGTTGCCGATGAAGTGAAGGCGCTGGCGGGGGCTACCGCCAATTCCACGCTGGAAATTGAGCGGCAAATTCATCAGGTCCAAGAGGACACGATCGAGGTTTCTAATGCCATCAGTGCCATCTCTGAAATCATCAACAAGATTTCCGAATACCAGAGTTCGATTGCCGCGGCCGTCGAAGAACAGGGGGTAACGACCGAGAGCATGAGCCGCACGATCGGTGAGGCCGCCGGCAATGCCTCTAAAATCTCTTCCAATGTGGGGAGTGTGGCGATGACTCTGGACAACAACGCCCTTAGCGCCGCTCAAACTCAGGAAGCGGCCCTCGAGCTCTCGCGCATTGGCGAACGTTTACAGGCCACCCTCAAGCAGTTCAAAATCTCGTAGCTGCCTTGCGTACAGGGATTCAACTAGGAGTTGTGCCCTCGCATTTGGTAGAACTCCAGGCTCCATCTGATTCATGATGTAGGCAAAGCCCCACCCTCGCTCCGGATCGGCGAAGGCGACGCTTCCCCCTGCCCCTGGATGTCCAAACGCCTGTAGCGAAGGGCCGAAGGTCCTCCGTTGCTTGCGCCCATCAGGGCCGATGGGATCGCGCATGAAGCCGCCGGAGAACGCTGTCTCCATTAGCAGCACACGGTCGGGCCCTTGCACGGCGGAGGTTCGAAGCGAGCGCAAGGTCTCCGATTTAAAGAAGCGCCGTCCGAGCCAGGTGCCATCCCCCGCCAGCAATGCGTAAAACTTAGCGAGTGCAGAGGCTGTACCGATGCCCCCAAACCCAGGATAGGAAGCCATACGTACCTCATGCGTGTTCATGGCTGCCGCAGAGTGGAGGCCTTTGGGCGAAGCAAACGCGCGCGAGGTGAGGGAGCCCGGCGTCATGAAGGCGGCGAAGAAGGGGTCATCTTTAGGCAACATGGCTCGGGAGGAGAAAACCGGTGCGATGCGACTCAGAACGTCCGCTGGGGCACCGATCCAAAATTCGAGCTGCAAGGGCTCTGCGAAAACGCGTTGCCAGTAGGCACCGATGCGCTCAGAGCCGGTTAGCCGAGTGAGTACAGCGTCGAGTAGAAAACCGTGGGTGCGGGGGTGATAACCATGGGCGGTGCCGGGAGTCCACGCGGGCGTTTGGCGGGCGAGGGCGTGGGTCACTGCGTCGAGATCTTCCACGGGAGGCGGGTTATCAAGGGCGCAGAGGCCGGACTGATGGTGGAGGAGCATTCGAATGGTGACCTCTTGTTTTCCAGAGGCTGCAAACTCTGGCCAGAGATGGGCCACCGGCGTGTCAGGAGAGGTGTCAGAGGCCTCTAGGGCGTGCAGAACACAGGCCGCCGCCGGCCCTTTGGTCGCTGACCACACTAGGATCGGGGTGTGGTGCTCCCAAGGAATGGTTTTTTCTCGGTCTTGAAAGCCTCCAGCGAGACTCAGGGGTTCGCCGGACTGGCACCAAACCGCCACAGCCGCACCGAGTTCGCCGTGTTGGGTAAAGTTCGTTTCAAAAGTGTGGCGGATGGCTTCTGTGTTCATTTAGAATGGTCATGCACAGGATTACGGAAAAAAAGGAGACCGATTTGCATTCCATTTGCGAAAAGCCTTGACCGAACGCCTCGCTTCTCCCATCTTCCGCCCCCCCAAACCTTCCAGAAGGAGACCTACCATGAGCCGAGTTTGCAGCATCACTAAAGCCAAGCCCACACAGGGCTCCGTCATCCACCGCCGCGGTCTGGCGAAGAAAAAGGGCGGCATTGGCCAGCACGTCACAAAAGTGGTGGCCCGCACCTTTTACCCCAACCTCCAGCACAAGCGGATCTGGGTTGCCGAAGAAAACCGTTTCGTTTCCCTCAAACTCAGCGCACGCGCTTTGAAGACGATCACGAAAAACGGCGCTTACGCGACCCTCAAGAAGGCAGGCATTCTCTAAGCGAGAAAGCCCTCCCTCTGTTTTATTTTAGTTTAAACCAATCAAAATCATGGCTTACAGCGTTCAGAGCAAGAAATCCGGAAAGACCTACATCCTTCACGCCCGCAAGCAGGTTCTAAAAGGCGGCCAACAGGTCACCCTTTACTTCTTTGCCGGTGAAGCCAAGGAGGGCGTTTTGGACGCGTTGCCGGAAGGTTACGAAGTCTCCGAAAACGAAAAGACCGGCCTTCCCTTGCTTCGCAAGATCCGGAAGTAGCACCTGATCTTCCTCAGCGGCCATGTGCCGCACTCAAAGCGGCCCCGTTTGCGCTGGGCCGCTTTTTTTTGCCCTAATTGGATCGCCCCGTGTTGTGGCCTCCAGTTGCATCGAGTCGCTTGTGAGGATTGTCTTTTGCAACTGCCTTGTGCCCTTATAGAGTGATCTCCCTTGCCTGATGAAACTCCGCAATCAACTGATCGCCCTAGCCTGCCTCCTGGCCTTCGTCGGCCTTGGTGTTCTTTACGTCCGCATGTGGGTGGTTCAGAAGCCCCGCCAAATCATCCTATTCGTGAGCGACGCACTCGCCACGCGGCCCCTCACCGCCGCCCGCCTCTATGCCGGTGGAGCTGAGCATCGGCTTGAACTTGAAAAGTTTCCATTTACGGCCCTGCTGCGTAATGCAAGCGAAGAGTTCGCTGTCCCAGATACGGCCTCCGCCGCCACGGCGATCGCCACCGGCCACAAAACGCGCCATCACACGGTGGCCGCTACGGACAAGGGCCGCGCGCTGGACACTATTCTTGAAAAGGCACGCTCCGAAGGCAGAGCTATTGGGCTGGTTACCAATACGATTCTCACAGCTCCCTCCGCTGCAGCCTTCTATGCACATACGGCCCGACCTGCTGAAAATGAAGGCATCGCCCTACAGTTGTTTGAACGCGAATGGATCAAGGTGATTCTCGGAGGCGGGCGCACTGATTTCCTTCCCGAAGGTGAAGGTGGACGGCGCAAGGATGGTCGCGATCTGGTCAAGGAGTGGCGCAACAAGGGGGTCGAGGTCGTTGCCAACAAGGCCGAACTCGAGACTGCTCAGGGGGCTGATGCCGGTCGCGTTGTCGGACTTTTTAGTGATGGCCCTTTGGCTTTTGCTAACCAAATGGAATCCGGCAGTGCCCAGCCTTCGCTCGCCGACATGACTCGCCGAGCCATTGAATTGTTGCGCTCTCACCGTGGTGGATACGTTCTGGTGGTAGACGCCGCTCTCTTTACGAATGCCTGTGAGTCCAACCAAGCGGAGCGTGCATTACGCGAAGTGATGGCCCTCGACGAGGCCGTGTCCGTTGCCGTGCGGGAGGCGGGCGACAAGGCGTTGATTCTTGCAGTAGGTCGGCATGGCACGGGTGGACTGACTCTGAGCGGCTATCCGTTTCTGGAAACGAAAAAGGGCGAGTTCTTCGCGCCTGATCCCTCAGGGTATCGCTATTTGAGTTGGGCCTCGGGCCCCAATGGCCCCCAGCCGGGCTCCCCAGTGCCTCGCAACGAACCAGCCGCCGTGGCTCAGCCCTCAGCCCTCGACACCGCCGAGGACATGATCGGTGTCGGACGCGGCCCAGGTGCTGAGCGGCTCAACGGTTTTCTTGATAACACAGTTGTTTTTTCCATCCTGAAAAAAGCTCTCTAAATAGAATGGGTAATTCCACGGCAAGACGCACCTCTGCGTGAACGCTCCTGCCTCCAACCTTTCATAATTATGGCGATTCTTGTGACCGGCGGTGCCGGATTTATTGGCTCAAACTTCGTGTTAGAGTGGTTTGCTAAAGGTTCGGAGCCCGTTGTGGTACTAGACAAGCTCACCTACGCCGGCAACCCGGACAACCTCGCCTCTTTACGCGAGGACGAGCGCTTGACCTTTGTGCGGGGCGACATTGGTGATCGGCCTCTGGTGGCCTCCCTACTGGCCAAGCACCAGGTGCGCGCAGTCCTTAACTTTGCCGCGGAAAGCCATGTAGATCGTTCGATTCACGGGCCAGGCGAGTTCATCCAGACCAATGTAGTGGGCACCTTCGAGTTGCTTGAGGCTGTGCGCGCTTATTGGACTGCCCTTGAGGCCGGTCCGAAAGAGGCTTTCCGCTTCCTGCACGTCTCAACCGATGAAGTGTACGGCTCGCTTTCTGACGACGCTCCAGCTTTCACGGAGACTCATCAATACCAGCCAAACTCTCCGTACTCAGCCTCGAAGGCGGCGAGCGATCATTTGGTGCGTGCCTATCATCACACCTACGGGTTACCGGTGCTAACCACCAATTGCTCCAACAATTACGGGCCTTATCATTTTCCGGAGAAACTTATCCCGCTTATTCTGCTCAATGCGTTGGCAGGAAAGCCGTTGCCAATTTACGGTGATGGCAAAAATGTGCGAGACTGGCTGTTTGTGACCGACCATTGCTCTGCGATTCGCAGGGTTCTTGAGGCCGGTCGTCCTGGCGAGACCTACAACGTCGGCGGGCGCAATGAGATGACCAACCTAGAAGTGGTGCAGACCTTGTGCTCGATTCTGGACGAGTTGCGTCCCTCTCAAAGCGGGCGTTCCTATTGGGAGCAGGTGCACTTTGTTAAAGACCGGCCCGGTCACGACCGGCGCTACGCCATTGACGCTTCCCTCATTGAGCGCGAATTGGGCTGGCTCCCGGCGGAAACCTTTCAGTCAGGAATCCGCAAGACCGTGGAGTGGTATTTGAGCCATCCCGAATGGGTGCAAGGGGTTGTTTCTGGGGCTTACCGGGAGTGGGTTACCAAGCAGTACGGTAGTTAGATCGCCTAAATTAACTCAAAAAAGAGGGGGCACGCGGAGGAGCTGAGAAATCATAAGATGACATTCAAAATGAGTTTTTCATGAAATCTCCGCGGTCTCCGTGCCTCCGCGTGAGACTGTTTTTTAAGCGCTTTTAAGTTTGGCGGTGCTCACTGCTTGAAGCTGCGTTCCAAAAAGTCGCGCACGATCTCCATGTGCTCTGCGTCGTAGAACTCTTTGCCGCCGTGCCTGCTGCCAGGGAGTACGTGTAGCTCCACGGGGATCCCAGCTTCTGTGCAAGCGCGTGCTAACTCTTCGGACTGTTGCGGCGGCATCTGGGGATCGGCGTCGCCGTGCAAAAGCAACACCGGGGGATCATTGCGATCTAGGTGCGTAACTGGACTCGCGAGTTTGGCGAGGTCGGGCATTTCCTCGGGCAGTCCTCCCAAAAGCAGGCGTAGCGCCGGTACGCGGAACCCCCGTCCAAACTCGGTGGATTGGTCTAGAATCGTGTTCAGGTTGGAGGCTCCGAAGAAACTGATGACGGCGTCAACGTTGCTTGAGGCTTCGGGGTGGGTTCCTACGGTGCCCTCAAGCTCGGGATTGCCATTAGAAACGCCGACCAGTGCAGCGAGGTGACCTCCAGCGGAGGAGCCAGCAATTGCAAATGGTCCGTCGGGAAGCCCGAGATGCTGTGCCTCGGCTCGCAGGAAGCGGATGGCAGCCTTGATGTCATGCACGTTGGCCGGAAATGGAGCTCGCCCGCTCAAGCGGTAATCCACGCTGGCGACGGCGTACCCGAGGTTGCGCAGCGGACGCAGCGGGCAGTCCGACTTCGAGCCCGAACTCCAACCACCCCCGTGCACATACACGACCAAGCCCAGCGCGCGTCCTTCCGGGAGGTACAGGTCCAGTTGTAGAGGGTCACCCTCGACTTTTGCGTATTCCACGTCCCGTAAGAGGGTGGGCTCGGCGTGGATCAAACTGAGTGGTGTGAGCAAAACGGCGGTTGCCATGCCGAGGAGGGAGCGGGGAGACATACCTCTGGTTAAACAGGATGCGCACGCGAATCGCAAAGCTTTCCCCTTTTTTCAATCGAAGCACTCACCAGCTCCGATTCAAGGAGGAGCGGAGGCCCCGGTGTCGTTCGGGTGCACTGAACCGGCGGGAGGCCAACCCACAAAGTATGGACGAACCAACGCAAACGCTCTCTCTTCCGGAGGCAGACATAAAGCACTTCAATAAGGTCTCTCAGGCGACCAACGACGCACTCTGGCAGTGGGACATGCGTACAAATCTCCTTTGGTGGGCGGATAACTTCTATGTCACTTTCCAGTACACCAAGGAGGAGGTTGAAACGACTTTGCTCTCCTGGACTTCAAGAATTCACCCTGATGACGTCGAGCAGACTCTGAGTTCCATGCATCGGTGCATTGATTTAAGGGAGACCTGCTGGGCCGCAAAATACCGTTTTCGCCGCAAAGATGGCGTTTACAGATTTGTGTACGATCGGGGCTACATTGAACGGGATGCCCAAGGCACAGCTGTTCGCATGCTTGGTGCCATCGTAGACATTTCCGAGTGCGTTCAGTCTGCTGAAGAAATGCGGGCTTTGAACAAGGAACTCGAACGGAGGGTTCGGGAGCGTACTGTGGAGATAGAGGCGGCAAACGCAGCTCTGGAGGCCTTTTCGTACTCAGTCTCGCATGACCTCCGGGCCCCCCTGCGCCACATCACCGGTTTTGTGCAGTTGTTGGCGCGGAGTAATCAGGACCGCCTTGATGCGTCGGGAACGCGTTACCTCAGTATTATTCTGTCGGCGGCTGAAAAGATGTCGCACCTTATTGATGCGCTGTTGTCGTTTTCGCGCTTGGGCCGCAGTCCCCTGCAACTGGAAGCCGTCGAGCTAAACACGCTTGTGGCTGAGGTTATTGAATTTCTTGAACCTGAGTTAGTGAATCGAAAAGTGAATTGGCAGCTCGCCAATCTTCCTTCTGTCCAAGCCGATCTGACCTTGTTGCGCCAAGTGTTGGTGAACCTTTTTGATAATGCTCTTAAGTACACGCGCCCCAGGTCCTGCGCCGAGATTGAGGTGGGCTTTAATGCCGAACCCGGAGAGTTCGTGTTCTTTATTAAGGATAACGGAGTTGGGTTCGACATGAAGTATGCAGACAAGCTCTTTGGTGTGTTTCAGCGACTGCATTCTGAGCAGGCATTTGAGGGAAACGGCGTAGGCCTTGCCAACGTCAAGCGCATCATTAACCGGCATGGAGGGCGCGTTTGGGCCAAATCCGAAGAGGGCAGGGGGGCGACTTTCTATTTTACGTTACCTCGGCACGAAAAAAACGGGGCAAGTCCGAGCGGGGTGTCACTCTCTGGTTCCCCCGAAAAGGACGGCGAGCGTCGGTTAGCGGTTTCTTAATTGTGTGAATTATGAATGAAACAAGACGCATTTTGTTTGTGGAAGACAATCTGAATGACATTGAACTCACCATGACTGCTTTGGCTGAGCACGGGTTGGCCAATGAAGTGTTTGTTGTGCATGATGGCGTGGAAGCGCTGGATTACTTGTACCGCCGCGGGCCGTTTACTGGGCGCCCGCTTGGCTTGCCCGTGGTCGTGTTGCTAGACATGAAATTGCCCAAGCTCGACGGTATGGAGGTGCTCCGTCAAATGCGCGCAGACCCTGAACTGCGCACGGTGCCTGTGG
>CAIWVL010000343.1 GCA_903916085.1 uncultured Spartobacteria bacterium | reverse complement strand
GAAGATTATTCCGTAATTTCTCCGCGCTCTCTGCGCCTCCGCGTGACCCTTCTTTTTTGAGTTAATTTAGGCGCTCTAAAGGAGGGTTGGGGCTTCAGAAGCTAAACCATCCGTTATTTGTGTCCGCAATAGACACTAGCGGACACTCGGTATTTTCACCTCTCGAAAACTGAATAACGAGGTGGGGCACTCGCGCCCTTTAAGATTTCCAATTGAAGACCTCCAAACGAATTAAGTAGCCCTGCACTATAAACGCGTTGAGAAGGAAACAGACTAATGCCTGCAGGAAACCTACAGCAGGATCTTTGATTTTCGAGCGCACACCGATTGCGACAATCATCATTAAACACAATCCAGTTGCAGCAAGCAGGGCGCACACGGGATACACATATCCGGCAAAAAGAAAAATTGCGGCAGCAATCTGAAGCGTCCCCGTGAGCACCCGTAGTCGAGGAAGCCCAAATCGTAGAAACTCGGCCCGCATAGTCTGCGTAGTCAGACATCCGATACCGTACGCCAGAAAACCAACTGCAGAAATGGCTTGGGCAGTTTCCAAAAGATGGTTCATTGAGAGGAGGTAGCCGAATCGAAGGACAGGTCAGTAAAAACGAGCCCGGGCACTTAGAATGAACCACAAATGAAAATTGTATCTCTTATTATTCAACTCATCGTCGCCCTCGGTCTACTAAACGTTTGGTTGCTGCGCTTCAACCGACTGACTCCGTACAGAGGAGGCACCTCTAGCTCGATGCCGGAGGAATTTGCGGCATACGGACTCCCAAAATGGCTTCTGTATGGCGTTGGTGTGCTCAAAGTTACCTGCGCCCTTTGCCTGATCGCAGGGATCTGGGTTCAAGCCCTGGTGCTGCCCGCAGCCGTCTTGATCGCTGCCCTCATGGTGGGTGCAATTTTCATGCATTTGAAGGTCCATGATCCCTTTATCAAGTCCGTTCCCGCAGGTGCCGTGCTCGCTCTTACGGCATTCGTCCTGGCGGTCGCCGTGTAGACTGGGCAGGACACAGGTGTACAGGCCCGGCTCGGCGGCCGCTCAGAAACTTTGAGTTTCCCGGCCCGTAACGTTGGAGACTTTAATGGTTCAGGAGTGCGAGTTTTGAGCCTTTTTGATTTTTCGCACTCCACTCGGGGGGAGAGGACGGAGGGGATTCTGATCTCAGAAAAGAACCCCCTCTGCACCACTAAACCGGCTTAGCCGAAGATCTGCGCGTTGAACAAGTTCTCGAGCATCTCCTGGCGACCGCTGCTGAGCACGGGCGGCTCAATGCTGAGAGCGTAGCTGGAAAGCTCATCCAGGGACGTGCTGCCGGACTCAATCTTTGCGCCGATGCCAGAATCGAAGCTGGAGTAGCGATGAGCGACGAAATCGTTGATCTTGCCGCTATCGATGATGCGCTGAGCCGCCTTGAGGCCATAGGCGAAGGCGTCCATGCCACCGATGTGTGCGTGGAAAAGGTCGGACGTTTCGTGGGACTCGCGACGGCGTTTCGCGTCGAAGTTGAGGCCGCCAGTGGTGAACCCGCCCATTTTCAAAATGCGAAGCATGATGTTGGTGGTGAGGTAAAGATCACTGGGGAACTGGTCAGTATCCCAGCCGAGGAGAGTGTCCCCGCGGTTGGCATCGACGGAACCAAGGGCGTTGGCGGCGATAGCAACTTCCATTTCGTGTTCCATGGAATGGCCGGCGAGCGTGGCATGGTTTGTTTCAAGGTTAAGCTTGAAGTGCTCTAGCAAACCATACTCACGCAGGAAGTTGAGGCACGCCGCAGAATCGGAGTCGTACTGATGTGTGGAAGGTTCGCGGGGTTTGGGCTCAATGTAGAACTGACCGGTAAACCCGATCTTTTTGGCGTGATCCACGGCGAGGTGGAGCAGCGTAGCCAAGTGATCCAGCTCGCGCTTCATGTTGGTGTTCAGCAGCGTGGCGTAGCCTTCGCGGCCACCCCAGAACACATACCCTTGACCGCCAAGGCGATGCGTCGCCTCAAGCGCGTGCTTCACTTGAGAAGCAGCGTACGCGAACACGTCTGCAGAGGGTGAGGTGCCAGCGCCCTGGGCGTAGCGGGGATGCGCGAAGAGACAGGCCGTGCCCCAGAGCAACTTCTTGCCGGTGTTCTTTTGCTGCGCTTCAAAGGCAGCAACGACGGCATCCAGATTCTTGTGCGTCTCGGCCAGAGTGGCGCCTTCGGGAGCGATGTCCCGGTCATGAAAGCAATAGAAAGGGATGGTCGATTTCTCCAAAAACTCGAAGAATACGGGCACACGGTTGAGCGCGTTAGCGAGGGAGTCGGAACCGTCGTCCCAGGGCATGAGCGCGGTGGGCGCACCGAAGGGATCGGAGAGGCCATTGCGCATGACGTGCCAGTAGGCGGCGCCAAAACGCAGATGCTCTGCCATGGTCTTGTTGCCGACCTTTTCGGAGGCGTTGTAGTGCCGGAACGCGAGGGGATTGTCGCTGGAGGATCCTTCGTAACGGATCACCGGAATTTCGGGGAAGTGGCTCATGAGGGTAGGGTTAATGGGATGTTGGGGGAAGAATCGCGGCAGGGCCTTGATCTACTCGAAAACTACAAACGCGCTCCTGAGTTGCACACCCGAGTTTTGTTTGACAGTAATACGTCTGATGCAGCGCCCTTCCATGTCTCAAATAGCTCTCCGCGTGGGAGTCTCCAAGAACACGGTAAGTCTCGCCCTCCGAGGTAGCCCTCGTATTTCGCAAGAAACCAAGGCCGCTGTGGAGGCCGCCGCCGCCGCCCTCGGTTACCGACGCAACGCCGCAGTGGGCTGCCTGATGGCGGAGTTACGTCGGACAGGTTCGGGGCGTTTTGAGGCGACGCTTGCGCTGTTAAACGCCAACGAAGAACGCGATGCATTTCTAACGCACCCTACTCTGCCCGTTTATGTTACTGGCGCGCGTAGACGGGCTGCCGAGCTTGGGTTTGGGTTGGATGAGTTTTGGCTTCACGATCCGACCATGAGCGGGAAGCG
>CAIWVL010000342.1 GCA_903916085.1 uncultured Spartobacteria bacterium | reverse complement strand
GGGTTGCATGTCTAAGTGAAATAGGTAGCCTCTCCGGCCCCATGCCTAAGTCCATTGCACGTCGTAAGACAAAGAAAGCCGTGGCCAAGCGGTTCAAGTTGACCGCCTCAGGCAAGTTGCTGCGTCGTAAACCAGGTCTACGTCACTTGGCCTCTTCCAAGAGTTCCAAGCGTAAGCGTAATCTGGGTAAGGCCGGCCTCGTGCACGAGACCATTGCGCCTCGCATTCGGGAATGCATGCCCTTCGCTTAAGGCGAAAAGGCTGCTGAACCGTCGGCTGCCATCAAGGCCACTGTTCTAAGCGTCTGCCCGGCTCCCCCTGTTTGACAGGTCACGCCGGGCTCCTCAGCGGGTGAGACGCCGAACATTCACTGGAGAAAACAACCTGCTGAAATTGAGAAAAACTAACTAAACCTATGCCAAGAGCCACAAACGGCCCAGCCAGTCGGGCCCGCCGGAAGAAGACTCTCGAGAAAGCCAAGGGCTTTCGCGGACGTCGCTCCAAACTGTTCCGGTACGCTAAGAACGCGATCATGAAGGCCCAGTACTGGGCTTACCGCGACCGTAAAACACGTAAACGCAACTTCCGGATGCTTTGGCAGCAGCGTATCAACGCTGCAGCTCGCGCCCACGGTCTCACCTATAGCCGCTTCATCGAAGGGATGAAGGCTTGCGGAATTGACTTGGATCGCAAAGTCCTCTCGGATATTGCCATCAAGGACGAAGGCGCATTCAAGGTCCTCGTTGCAAAAGCCCAAGCGGCTCTCGCAAACAAGGCTGGAGTGCCCAAAGCTGCTCACACAGCGTAACGCTTTCCCTCCCAACCCACAAACGCCCCGGAGGCTATTTCAGCTTCCGGGGCGTTTGCCTTTTCTAGGGGGAGCGCGTTTTTCCAGAGGGAATGGCCTGCGCCAAGTCCTATTAGCGTCGGATAGCTTATTCCACTTCCGGATCAGCACCTTGAAATCTCACGGCTGCCCCGAGCGCCGCAACCGTGGTTAGCTGTGGATAAAGCTGTTCATAATACCAAAGTCGGGCGAAGTAGAAGCCAATCGGCGAGGCCTCCTTCCAAGTGCCGTCCTCGACTCGATTCACGAGCCACTGCACGCCGCGATCTGTCGCTCCGGTGTGGGCTGTTCCCGCCAAGGCCTCGACGGCCACGCCCGTTTCCTCCACAGAACACGCCGTTCCCCTGCCCCGCCCGCCCGACCAACCGCCTTCAGGGTGTTGCAGTGCGACCAATGCCGCTTCCCCGCGCCGGAGCATTTCCGGGGGTACGTCAAAACCACGGTCGCTCAACTCTCTGAGCGCCAAAATGACGCGTGCTGTGCCCCACGTTGGGTTGGCTTCCTCCTCAGTGTTTTGGTTGCCAAACCAGAGCGGGACCCAGGTGCCATCAGGACGTTGCTGCTTTTTAAGATAGACAAGACCTCGGTAAATGGCGGCCTTTACCTTACGGCGGAACGGGCCGTCCCATTGGGGTAACCAGGCACTCCAAGCGCGCAGAACGTGCGCCGTTAGATCGGCCCCGCTGCGGTCGAAGGGGAGTGTGCCCCACCCACGGCAAAAGGTGGGAATGCCGCCGTCGCGGTTTTGGAGGCCGAGCAACCAGCGGGTGGCGCGTGCGCCGGCGTTGCGAGTGCGAACGTCTACAGTCCCGAGGGCGAGCAGAGCCAGCAGCGCGCCTGGAGTATCGTCGGCATCGGGAACACCGCCTGGGAGATGAGTCCACGCCCAACCGCCGGGTGGGGAGTTGGTGTAGGGATGACGAGTGAGGTACTGCTGGTCCAGTAGCCAATCCCTGAGGGTGGAGCGCTCTTCGTAGTGAAAAAGCTCAGGTTGCCACTTCAGGGCCCCTATGGCCCAAGTGCTCACCCAAGTGGAAAGATTAGTGTCAATCGGCCAACTGCCATCGGATCGTACGGAGTCGCGTAGAAATTGAGCGGCGCGGCGGGCGGTGGTGGAGTGGGCTTCGCCGGTGGCGGCGAGGTTCATCAGGACGAAGCTGGTGAGGGGCGTGGCTTCCAGAAAACCGCCGTGCTTCGGCTGGAGAGCCTCGAGTTTTCGCGCAGTCAAGGCCTCTAACTGGTTGCGCAGGAAGCGCAAAAGCGGGTTGCGGGTTGGTGCGTGGTGATGAATCGCACGGCCGATGGCAATTAAAGCAGGCAATGCGTAACTGACTACGGGCAGCTGCATGGCTCCGTAAAAACTATGCGGTAACGCGGCTAGTTCAAAGGGAAGCGCGGGCACTTCGCGCCAGCCTTCGGGGCCGAGTCTGCCAGCAAGAATGCAGGCGCTCAAAATGGGGACGGAAAAAGTGCGATCCTTTCCGTACCGGCGACGGATGGCTTCAGCGAGGAGACTTTCCCAGCCCTCGGCCGAACTTCCAGCGGCGGCCTGGAGCCATTGCTGGCAACGGGCGACTGCATTGAGGAATTGGGCGTCCTGTTTTGTTGCGCCGAAGGCCGCCCAAACGAGAGCCGTGGTGCTGATATTGGAGTGGGAACGATCAGTGTCACCCCAGCCGCCGTCCTCGTTTTGGTTGCTTACGAGCCAGAGCAGGCCTTGTTTAATAAGTACCTCGTCACCCGGGGTGCGTTCTGTGACAGGGAGTTGGGCGATCGCAATGAGAGCCGTTGCCGTGGACAAGGCGCTACTGGAAAGGGTGCCGATCCAGTAGCCGTCGGGGCCCATTTCGCCCAGCAGCGCAGTGGTGACGGTTTGGAGAGCAGCTGCAATGCGTCCGGGAGAAAGGGGCGCGCTCATGAGAGGTGTCCGAGGGCGAGGAGGCCGTAGAACGTGTATTCGACGTCGAGATGGTCGTCGGCCCAGTGGCCATGAAAACCGCCGTCGGCCGTCCACAGGGAGTCAAGGAAGTCGAGGCAGCGTTCGCGTGCGGGGATTGGGAGTGGCTGTTCCAAGCAGGCGAGGGCGTGGAGTGCTGTGGCGGTGGAAAGGAGATCCGGCATGGGGGCGAGCGGCATGGCACGAAAGCCGCCTTCGGGATGCAACTGCGCGAGGAGCCAGTGGCCGCAGGAGGCGTCCACGGGCATTTCCAACTGGTGCAGGAGGGTGATGGCTGCGGCCGAAGCGTTGGTGGAGCCGACGCGCAAACCGGGAGCGTTGCCCCAAGCGCCATCGGGCGTTTCAAGGCGTTTGAGGGATTGTACGAGTCGAAGCGGTTCGGGCAGTGGTAATCCCAGATCCTGGGCCGAGCCCAGCGCCACGAAGCCTCCGTAAGCGGTCCCGTAGGTGGCCTTGGACTCGCCATCATAACCGCCATCGGGAGTGCGGTATGTTTCGAGACGGGCGAGGATTTCTTGAGCTAGACTTGGGGAAGCGCCGCCGATGACGGACCAGCAGCGGGCGAGTGCTCCGAGATGAACGAAGTCGAGGGCGTCGCCGGAACCGAAGGAGCGGAGGTACTCGGCTACGGTGGCGATTGGGAGCGGTTCGTCAACGGCCTGGAGAGCAGCTAGGGCGAAGATGGTGTAGTACAGGTCGGGGCGACCATCCCGGTCGAGGCCGGCACCTTGGGGAGAAAGGCGGGAGCGCAAAAATTCGCGAACTACGGGGAGCGACTCGCCCAAGGAGAGCGCACCGCGTCGCGCGACTTGAAGCATTTGGAGGCGGAGAGACACGCGTGGAAGGCTACGCCAATGGAAGGCCCGCGGACGAGCTTTTGAGCTGGAAAGGAATTGGGGGGCAGCAGCGTCATTCCCTAAGAGGGTGCCCAACTTCGTATCGGCGTCATGCTTACGAGGCGCGTCATTGCGAAGCTAGGCCGTGCGCTGGGAAAGCTGGCGTCCTCCTGCTAATTAGAACATGTCTTTTAGAAGCAGTAAGTTAAGCGCCAGGATGATTCCTGCGACAAGCCAAGACACACAGGCCAACCATCTCGGAATGCACAGATCCCCCATGATCTTCCTGCTCGAAACAAACTGCACCAACGGCACGACAGCAAAGGGCAACTGCATGGATAGCACCACCTGGCTTAACACGAGTAGCCGGCTTGTGCCGTGTTCCCCATAGATCGCCGCCACGATCACCACAGGGATCACCGCCAGTCCGCGAGTCAGCAGACGGCGCACCCAAGGCCTCACGCGTAGATGGAGGAATCCCTCCATCACAATTTGTCCAGCCAGAGTGCCCGTAACGGTCGAGTTGAGGCCGCTAGCCAAAAGGGCGATGCCAAAAAGTAGCGACGCGAGGCTGGTTCCCAAAAGCGGGCTTAGTAGCTCATAGGCGTCCTGAATCTCTGCGACATCTGACTTTCCTCGGCTGTGGAAAACGGCGGCCGCCACTGCCAAAATCGCTGCGTTCACAAACAGCGCGAGGCCGAGTGCGAGTGTGCTGTCTAAGGTGGCCCAACCTACTGCGTGCCGACGACCTTCCGGGGTACGCTCGAAGGCGCGTGTTTGGACAATGGACGAGTGCAGGTAGAGGTTGTGTGGCATCACCGTCGCCCCGAGGATGCCAATGGAGATGTAAAGCATCTCGGGGTTGAACAGAGGTGCCGCAGGATTCAGGAAGCCTGAGAAGAGCTCGGCTAGCCGCGGGGAAGCCATCACTAGCTGCACCGCGAAACAGCTGGCTATCAGAATGATGAGTCCGAAGATGAACGCCTCTAGCCAGCGGAAGCCGCGACGCATTAACAGCAAAACGAGCAGGGAATCTAGTGCAGTCAACACCGCCCCAATGCCTATCGGGATACCAAAAAGAAGTTTCAAGGCCAGAGCCGTCCCGATGACCTCAGCCAAGTCGCACGCAATGATGGCCAATTCGCAAAGTACCCACAGCACATGCCCCACGACTGGCGGGTAATGTTCCCGACAGGCCTGCGCCAAGTCGCGTCCCGTAACGATGCCGAGGCGCGCCGCGAGTGCCTGTAAAAGCATTGCCATCAGGTTGGAAATGAACACGACGCTCAGCAGTGTGTACCCAAATTTCGAACCGCCCGCGATACACGTCGCCCAGTTGCCCGGATCCATGTAGCCCACAGAAACGAGGTATCCTGGTCCGGCGAAAGCCAAGAATTGCCTCCACTTAACGGCTTTTCGATTTACTGCAACGCTTGCGTGAACTTCTGGAAGGCTGCTGCGCATTTCGTTCGCAGTCCCGGTCTGGCCCTCGACCCCAGCAGTTTGCTGTTTTCCTGCTCTTCGCACAGCTTGAGTTTGCGAGAAAAAGGAAGGCGAGTCAATGGGCGAGTTAGTCCGGGCTAAGTTTCTTTGTTCTTCCTGCCCCGTTGGTGTCCCGCGCCCGTTGACCCGTCGCCTCACGCCCGCTACTCTCTTTGCTCATGCCTCCTAGGTCCGCTAAACGCCCCGCCTCTTCTGCCGTCGAGGACTACCTCGAGCAGATCCTGGAGCTCATCAACACCAAGGGGTATGCTCGCGTTGTGGACATCGCAGAGCGCTTGTCAATCTCTCAAGCCAGCGTCACAAACATGGTGCAAAAACTTGATGCTGATGGACTTCTAAAATACGAGAAGTATCGTGGCCTAGCTCTCACTACGGCCGGTGAGGCGCTAGCTCGCAACATCACCCACCGGCATCATTTGCTCACCGATTTCCTTCAACTCTTAGGTCTCGATCCTCAAGTGATTTACCACGATGTCGAGGGCATGGAGCACCATGTGAGCCCGGCCACCGTCCACGCCATCGAAAGTCTCACGAGCCATCTCAAGCGGCGTCCCGCTTTGTTAAACAGCATTCGTCGCGGCATCGTCCCAGCTCGTGCGCGTCATTCTGCTCCTTCCGCATGAAACTTTCTTCCACTTTGTCTCTCCTAACCTGTGGCGCTTTGGGTTTAACTTCCTGCCAGACAGGGCCTTCTCTCAAAGAACTCGCTCAGGCCCGTGCAGTCATGGAGGAGGGCATTCGAAATGAGGCCAAGGGTAACTATTTCATTGGAAGGCGTTATTACAAGGTAGACTACAAGATGTGGGGTTATCTGCGCAAACCGGGTGAGCCTTGGAGTGATTCGCGGCTTGTGATGTTTAATGAGGATCGCACCCTTGCGGCTGACCGGGCGCTAAACGCAATCGGCTCCGATAATGGCTTTGAGTACAAGGTGTTCGGTCATTTCTCTGGACAAGACGTCTACGAGCCAGCGAGTAACGTAATTTATCCAGAGTTTATTCTGGAGCGTATGGAATTACTCACGCAAACGCCGGGACCGATTTTTAAAAATCGGAAGGCACTGGATCCGCAGGAGCGGTATTATCCGAACCCGTACTGAGTTTCGGAGGGGCGTGAGAGTGGTGAGGGCGAGGAAGGGGGGTAGAATGCGACAAGCCGCAGCCAGTGGGTGGCGATTTTTAGACAGATGGCGTCTTCTCTGCACAGCCTTTGGGGGTGTGTAAGTCATCAAATAACTGATTTCAGGTGTGTTAGTAAAGTTGGCAAGGGGCTTGCTACATTACGGGATGTGCTCCTCAAATCCTACCGCCCTGCTGATCTATTCGACGAACTGATTGATGCCAACGGTCGGGACTGACCCTGAGTACCAGTGCTTTTTTGCAGTCGGACAATCTAACCGCACTGCTGCTCTCCCTTGGCCTCAAT
>CAIWVL010000341.1 GCA_903916085.1 uncultured Spartobacteria bacterium | reverse complement strand
GCAGACGATTCCGCTACGCTCCATCATTCTGCCTGAGCGGCAGAATCTAGTTGCGCAGCTTTTACAGACAAAAATTTACACCGCCGTGAGGAAACCATAGTCTGGTTGGGTACTATCGCTTCCATAAGTGAAGGTCAGATAGTTCCCCTGTGCATCCACCCATTTCTGGAGGTAGGGCCGCTGGCGACTGATGGCATTGGAGCCTGCTGTAGGATAGGACGCGACCACGAAGGTGCGCACGCTTCCGTTGACTCCCTTGAGCGTGTAGGTCGTTGTGCTTCCGCTGACGGTTTTATCTATACTGTTATTGAACAGATTGTATACAGATCCTGCAGAATCTCCCTGCTGATTGGACAAGGTTGGGTTATCTGTAGCCGTCGGAATCCAGTGTGTCGTAGAACCGGCCTGGAGACGATAGGCCACGACCGTTCCATCCATTTCAGCCGCATAAATCACAGACGAATCCGTGGTGAGCGACAAGTAAGAGAAGTACCCCATTTTCCAACCCGTTCCAAACTCGTTGTTAGCGACGTTTTGGCTATCATAGTTGCGACTCAACTGAATCGGCATTGGCCCCGGGATAGTGAGATCCGTGTCATTGATGTAGAACCCTCCGGTTACAACGTTTACTGGATCTGAGACACCCTTGGTCAGGAAGGTGCTGGTCATGTCGCCGTAAGATACCGGTGTGCCAGGAGACCCGAGGCTCAGGATACTCGACTCTGCGCTCGAAATGCTCACTGCGCTGGTACTGTTGTAACTTACCCCAAGCAGCGAGGATAGCGAGGCATCCGCATAGATCTGGGTCACGCTTGGAATCGTTGTACCAAGACTCAGGCTGTTAAAATAATTACTGCTCGCGAGTAGGTTGTAATTGCCGTTACTCACGGTCGGCGCGGCCACGGTCGATACCGGAACGTATGTGGCACCACCGATCCCAAGGCTGATGGTTCCCTTGGCGTAGGAAAGGCTATCGAAGGTGCTGGAGAGGCTTTGGCCATAGCCACCGTTGAGTGGCACATTGAGCATATTGCCCGAAATGAGAGCCGCGGCTGAACTTCCTGGATTGAGCACAAAGGCGCCCATGCCTTCATAGGATTTGTTGGCGCACACAACTGGTCCCGGCGTCACGTACACCAGAGCGAAATCCGACAACCCATTGGAGGCAGACGCCAGAGTGTTGGTGACAGTGGCCCACATCGAAGGCCCAGCCCAATCCTTCAAGGTCTTTGTGACACTGTTCACAGTGTAACTCTTGGCACCCTCGGTAATGTAATTCTGACTCGTCAGAGCGATAATAGGCCGCGTCGGGTTTGCTGTCTGCGCTGCATGGAGCAGATGGACAGTCGACGCGGTATCGGAAAGGCCAAAGAACTTGTTGATGACGGTATGTTCCTGAGCGGACACCTCGCCAATGAGGAGGTAAAGCCAGTCATTGATGGTCATCGCAGTTGGCAATGCGGAATCCGGATGCAGCGTCCCATTATAAGCGGAGGCGACCTGCTGGAACATCATATCCACATTAGGATAGAGGGAGTTGACATCGCCGCTATTCGGCAGGGTTCCATCTGCATTTCGCTGCGGGCTCATCTTCGAGAACCCGTGAGCAAAGAACGAAATGGAGTTCTGTTTTTGAATGGGCTCGAGCCAGGTTCGGAAATCAGAAACCTGCTTGTAATAAGTCATGCCCATGAGCATCAGCGACGAGCCGGTTTGAACCTCCGAACTCATCGCTGTTCCAGAAACCAGACTTGGCTGTTGGGCCGTCCAGAAATTCTGCGCATGCACGTTGAGCATCTCTTGCGTCACGCGTCCGTAGTTCAAGCAAAGGACTGCTGTGTCTCCTTTACGCAAGGGACGTTCATCCTTGATCTGCGTCGAGTCGCTGACTCCGAGGAATGTATCTCCGGGATTGGGTGTGGTGAACCCGGCTGGCAGCGTCCGATGCCGGGTATAGACGGTGCGGAAGTTGAGTGTGTCATCACTTGAATTCAGCGCGACGCTGATCAACTGTTTGTTGATCATTTTTCCATCGGCAGGTTGGAATGCCTCCGTCACCGTCGTTCCCGGACGCATGGGCTCCAGGCTCAAGGTGAGCGAATGGGTGTTCAGCCCTGTCTTGGTGGTTTTCACCATGATTCGACGGTTATGCAGATCCATAGAGCGCATCACTCCGCTATCTAGAAACGGTTCGCCTGCATCCCACTGTCCGTTTCCATTGCGATCGCTATAAACCACGCACTGGATCGTATCAAAAATGTTGGGAACGGAGGTGAGCGAGGCCTTCAAATTCGCCGCCGCCAGGCTGCCGGGCGTGACCTGCCAGGGCTGCGGGAAATCGCTCCAGGAATAATAGTTGTTCTGACGATCAAAAATCGTCACGCCCACGTCACTCGTGCTGAGTCCTTTGAGCCCGAGTTGTTTATCCAACCAAAGCGGATAGAGCGTACCGGGATTATCCACCTCCGTGCTCAGACTCAGGATGCTGCTATCACGGTTCAAGTATTTCTGAAGCCACTGGAGCCCCGTCTGATATCCCGAAGGCAAGCAATCAGTGATGTTGTATCCCTCGTTAATCGAGGTGTCTTTCATCCACGGAAACACATGGACCCACTGGTTATTGATGTACACCGCTACCCAAGGATAATTGACGTTCAGAAGCTGCGGCACCGTCGTCATGTTGTAGGGGTTCGAGGCTCCCTTAAGCTGCATCCGGAGCAGCTTGCTCATCCGGGAATCAAGCATCTGCAGCGTGTTGTGCGTTGGGAAAACATACCCGCAAGGGACGTTTGCCTTGCGCAAGAGATACACGAGGAGAGCACATTGCTCGGTTGGTGAACCCTGTTTTTCGAGGAACGTTCCCAGCGCACTACGATTGACTCCACCGGGATTGATGGAGGTTTCGTTTACAGCGCCCGAGTCATTGTAACTGAGCGCGTCCGTGAGCTGAATCTGGTTGAGCACATAATTGGTGAGCGTGATCGGATTGGCGCCCATATCGTTCACAAACTTATCCAAAATCGGATTGGTGCGTAACTCGGGGCTTTCATCCAGAGTTGTGTAATCGGAATTGGGGGCTGCGAACTGGTAGGTCACAGGTGTACTAACCTTGAGCAATTCGTTAATGGATTTGCCAACGTATTCGGACGGCATCGCAACGCCGTCAAAATGCGGTGCGCTAATGAACGTGGATACCCACGGTGCACGGTCGGTGAAATCCAAAGTGTATCCGTAGCCATAGGTAGGCGAGGAGGCCGGCACACTGATATTCATCGGAACGGATACCCCGTTGACATCGGTGTTCCCGGCGTAATCAATCCGGTAGTCATAATCCGAGGAAGAAGCCGTGTGTGTGATTAGAAAAGGCGCGCTGACGGGTTTTCCATAAGCATCGTTAACAGTCGCTCCCTCAATAAATTCTATCTTTGTCGTAAGCGGATACCCGCCTATGTCCTCTGGCCTAATTGTTTTTACGAACCCATTTTGAGCAAAGGCGCTCCAGCCTGCGGTGTCACCAGGACGGGGAAGCGAAATGGTATATGTCCCAGCGGCAGCTACATTCGTTTGCCCTGCCGCGAAATCGGACTTGCGATAAACAGAGATACGGAAATCGACGTAGTTGATCGTATTTACTTCCATCCCAGCCCCGAAAGCGAACCGATAGGACTGGTTCACATAGAGAGGAGAGCCACCGCCCACAGAGCCATAAGCGGCTACAGGATTTTGGTACACGGTGGGGTAGGTCACCGGATTAGTGTTGGCCACCTGATACAGGGAACCGCCGCTAATACGTTCAAACCAGGGCAAGCCCAGCGGAAACTTCGACGCGTTATTGCCGAGTGGATCGAGTCCAATGCCCTTGAGATGATCGATTGAAAGTACGTAAGTCTGGTAGGCCAGATCCATCCCAACGTTCAATGGACCACGCGCAAACCGATAGTTAGCAAGGGGATCAGGAGGCATCGAAACCGTCACAACGGCAGATCCTTGTCCCACCACTGCGCCGGATGCATTCTTCGTAGTTACCGTGTACGAGTGAACTCCGGGCGTCACATTCGACATCGTGATGGTGTACGGTGGAGTCGACTGGTTTATCGAAAAGCTCCCAAGCAACGAATTCCCTTCATTGATATTGAGGACCGCAATAGGGCCGCTCGAAGCCGGCACGGATGCAGTCAGGGTCATCGTCGCAGGCGCCACAGGAGTTCCCGTGACCAGCAAGGAAACCAAAGAAGACGCAGCTGCCGTCGGAGCGGAACTCGTGTAGGTCCCATTGGCACTTACGCGGAACTGATAATTGGAGGCCACGGGCAACCCGTTCACCAAATAGGAATTTAGATTTCCGGCTACCGTTGCTATCGTGGTCCAATTCAATCCTCCATCCGCGCTTTGCTGGATCGTGAAGCTCTGTGTCACCGTGCCCGTTTGGGACCAGGTCAACGTCGCTTGAGTCGCTCCATTATAATTAACGAGGAGATTCGTTGGTGTGGCAGGAGTCTGGTTTTGCGCGACCGCAATGAAGTTGGAAGCGACTGGAGTGAAGGTTGCCCCGACGTATCCCATGCCCAACTGGCCAGTGAAATTGCTCCCCCAAGAATACAGCACGCCCGTGGAACTCAGTCCAAAGCTGTGGTAATCGCCGCCGGAAAGTTTCGTGAGCGGAATGGTATTGGAGCTTACAACGGCCACCGGGCTATTGCGGTTTTCCTGATTGAGCCCGTCTCCAAGTTCTCCGAGGAAGTTCGCTCCCCATCCATAGGACGTCCCGGCAGCAACCGCGAGACTGTGGTAAGCCCCTGCCGCCACTCCAGTCACGCCAGCAAGACCGGGCACCTGCACGGGAATGGTCGAGAGTGTGTTGGTTCCATTCCCCAATTCTCCATTGGGATTATTGCCCCACGCCCACGCAGTGCCATCCGTACTGCGTACTGCGAGGTTGTGGTAATAGCCTGCGGAGATAGCGGAGATTCCAGTCAGGTTCGCCACCTTGATTGGCACAAGACTCGTCGTTCCGTTTCCGGTTCCGAGCTGTCCGCTCGAGTTCAAACCAAAGGCCCAAACGGTCCCGTCATTCTTGAGCGCCAAACTGTGAAAATACCCTGCCGAGATAGCCACGATTCCAGTCAATCCAGGCACCTGCGTCGGATACGCATAGTAACCGGAGGTACCAGTCCCTAGTTCTCCGTGCACACTGTAACCCCACCCCCAAACCGTGCCGTCACTCCGAAGCGCCAGCGAGTGCGCTGCCCCGGCAGCCACAGCCGTGACTCCGTTAATCCCAACCTGCACTGGCGTCAGACTGCTCGTCTGTGTGCCGTTGCCTAATTCGTAATATCCGTTGTAACCCCAGGCCCATACCGTGCCGTCGGTCTTTACCGCTAGTCCATGAAATCCACCAGCCGCAGCTTGGACTACCCCGGTTAAGGAAGTCACCTGCGCCGGCGCACTGCGACTGACCTGCGTTCCATTTCCAAGTTCTCCATTGGGATTGTTCCCCCAAGTCCAAAGAGTCCCATCGTTTTTGACGGCATACGAAAATCCCGGACCACCCACAAAGGACTTCACATTGGTCATGCCGGGAACCGCAGTAGGCGCAACCTTGGTTGACGAAACTCCGGTTCCAAAGTCTCCGTTAAAATTCGAGCCCCATGCGTACACCGTTCCGTTGATGAGAGCCGCTAAACTGTGGTAACCTTGGCTCGAAATGCCGAGAGCAGTGGTCACCGTCGCCACCTGTACCGGCACAAGGCTGTTAGTCGAAGATCCGTTCCCCAATTCGTTCTGAGTATTTTCTCCCCAAGCCCAGACCGTACCCGCGCTCTTGAGGGCTGAACTGAAATAAAATCCCGCGCAAATTGCACTTACACCCGTAAGGCCTGACACCTGCACTGGAACAAGACTGTTAGTATTCGAATTGTTCCCAAGCTGTCCCTGCGTATTGGAACCACTACTCCACACCGTCCCATCTCTTTTGAGATACGCGCTGTGGAAACGACCCGCAGCAATTCCGGCAACTAACGCGAGGCTCGGAATTTGTTGAGGGACGGTGAGGCTCGTTGTGGTGCCAACGCCGAGTTCTCCATCGCCATTGTATCCAAATGCCCACACCGTCCCATCGGTTTTGAGCAACAAACTATGGAAGTAACCCGCCGAGATGGACTTAACTCCAGCTAATCCAGGGATTTGCACGGGAATACTGCTACTCAAGTTATTTCCCCTCCCTAAACCGCCGTACAAATTTGAGCCCCACGCCCAGACTGTGCCATCACTCTTAAGCGCTAAACTGTGATAACCGCCCGCAGAGATAGCCACAACATCGCTCAAAGTAGTGACCTGAGCCGGTTGTGCGTTCACATTAAGGTTAGTGCCGGTTCCAAGCTGGCCATCGCTATTGGAACCCCACGCCCAGACTGTGCCATCGTTTTTGAGCGCCAACACGTGGTAATGGCCGCTGGCCACCGCCGAAAATCCCGTGAGTCCGGAAACCTGCACCGGAGAAGAAGACCCCAGGGTGAGGTTCGCTCCAAGCTGCCCGTAGGCATTGTCCCCCGCGGTCCAAATGGTGCCATCGCTCTTGAGAACCGCACTACTTTGCGCTCCCGCGGAAACCTGACCAGTAATTGTGAACGCTGCTGTGGTAACAGGCCCCGACGTGCTACCAACGAATCCCGCGACCTTTAAGGTACCAGGCTGCGTAATGAGCACTGTTCCACTCGCAGCAACCGTTGGGTCAGACGCCGCAGGTGTATTACCATTGACCGTATAATGTAGGGTCACACCCGTGTCAGGGGTTGTCACAATGACATGTTGTTGTGTCGTAAAGGTGCCTCCGTTCACGCTGAGCCCCGGTGCCGTGGGCGTCTGAGCATGAGCAAAGGTTCCTCCGAAAAGGAGCACTACCGCCAACCACACCAACAAAACAGGTTCATTCACAGCATTCGTCAATAGACTCCAGACAGGCCAGTTACGGCTCAATGACGAGGCGCTCTTGGCGAGCGCAGGAAAGGTGGAGCCGTAAAATTTCATGGGGGGATCTGACGAGTTTGGGGGGGGGGAAGTGACCAACTCAGCTGTGAAAGCGCAGATGCTCTGCGTGCTAACGGTGGCTCTTGAATTAGGATTTGACTGCAATCCATCAATTGTCAAGTGATCGTTAGATACCAGACACAAGTTTCCGCGTTGGTGCTTCACTTCGTACCGTTTCCAATTGCACCCCAGAAGCGAGGTGGGCTTAGTCCTTGCACAGGATGGCTTTGAGGAGCGTGAGTCGTAGCGCAACATGCGTGCACTCCGCCGCGTTCACTTAGTTTCGGAGTTTGGCTGCCGCGCACCCAAGCGCGGATTCAATGCTCTGGTAGGCAGTTGCTGGGTCTGTACTTTTTTGCAAGCCTGGCAACCAATAGGCGTGGTGAGATTAACATCGGGGGGCAAAGCGAAGTTACCCCCCCTGGATTTTTCCTGCTCGAGGCTCCCAATTTTCAAGATAACGAGTCACTTCAACTCTGATTTACCAAGCAATAGTCACGGCTTTTTGATGGTCGGCAGCCTAAAAAGCCGGTTTAGCCTTGGCAGAAATGCGGAATCAGATCCGAACCGTCTAAACGTACTCGTTCGCAATTTCGAACAGCGGATGCAAATCCTTACATTTCCCAAACTGTCCAGTCTGCCCCCTCTCCTCCCCTCCCCTGATCACAAGCGCCGGTACCAAGCGCAAACACGAGCGTCGGACTCGCAGATCGTGCGGCTTTGCTCGGTGTTCCTTATCTTCGCAGTAGTGCATGCTGTGTTCACCTGCCGAAAAACACAGGCACGTCGGATAAAGGACTTTTGCCCAAAAACTCGACGCTTTCTAAGGCGCCGTCTTTGTCGGCGGCGCAGAAAATCATGCGGTTGCGTAGGGTCAATGCCAGAACCTCCGCCTTGTCACGGCCCAAGGGCTGGGTCAAGGATTACGCAGCGGCCACCAACGTACCCTGAGCTTCGTCGGCACATAAGATCACCAGATTGTCGCGTTCGCGGGTCGCCTTGGGCTTGTCGAAGCGGCGAAGCAAATGCCTGTAGAAGAGCATCTTCAGGAACGTGTTTATGTAACGCCGCTCGCTCTGAAACTTCTGCGGCATCGCGACGCACACGATTTTGCCGCGATCAATGACGATCAAATCCAAGGTGCTCTATCCCAGGCAAAACACCCGAGCGACGTCGAGTGTCAGTCTTTGGGGACGAACTTGGTTGCAGTGTTTTCGACTGCGTCTTTGGGAACAAACTTTTCGCAGATTGTGACCTCCAGTTCATCGCCAAGCCACTTGCTCGTGATCCACGGAATTTCGCCTTTCCAGTAATCAGCGCGCGACGTGGGCGGGGTTCCTCCGCTGAGGAATCCGGTGGCAACTTTACCAACTGTAGATTTTTGCCAATCGCTCATAACCCGAACTTCTCCAGAATCGCCTTCATCGCCTTGTCCGTCGCGCGCAAAGTAGCGCGGGTTTTCCAACCCGTGTTTGGATTTTCAATCGCGGACAGGAATGTCCTCGGCCCCTCTGTTTTCCTTGGCGCTCACTTCCCGCACCCCTTCCCTTTCGGCTGCCTAGATGCTGTTTTCCGGGATTTGCGGATAACTGGTGCCTTATCCTCGGATTGGGATTCCAACCTCGCCCGCGAGAGCTTGATCGCGGCATGAAGTTTCTGCTGGAGGAGATCGCGCGGTGGCAGGGCGGTTAAATACTCGGCGACATGGATGCCGTTTCGGTCGAGTTCGAGCAGTTCGATTTGTTCCTCCTTCTTCCAAGCACAGAAAATGATGCCGACGGGTGAGTCCTCGCCGGGCTGTTGTTCGAGTTTGGCGAGCCAGCGAAAGTAGAGTTCCATCTGCCCTTTGTATTCGGCCTTGAAGTCGCCGAGCTTAAGGTCGATGGCGACGAGGCGCTTGAGTCGACGTTGGTAGAGGAGAAGATCAAGGTAGAAGTCGTCGGAATCGATTTGGATGCGGGTCTGGCGTCCCAGGAAGGTGAAGCCGTTGCCGGGTTCGAGGAGGAAGTTTTTGAGTTCGCGCGGGATGGCGTCTTCGAGGTCTTTTTCTAGGTAGCGGTCCTTGAGGCCCAAGAAGTCGAGGATGTAAGGGTCGCGGAAAACGAGGTCGGGAGTGAGGTGGTCCTCGCTGCGGAGGGCGGCGAATTCGCCTTTCGCGACTTCTTCGGGCTTCTTCGAAATGGCGGTGCGTTCGAGAAGCATGGAGCCGATTTTCGCGGCAAGCGTCCGGGTGCTCCATCGTTCGACCCTGCACATTTCGGTGTAGCAGTCACGGAAGAACGGATTTTTGAGCGGAATGATGGCCTTAAAATGAGTCCAACCCAATTGTCGCCGCAGTACGGCGACAATCTGTTCATCGAGGAAAACTTCCGCAAACTGGAGCATGAGATAGAGATTTTTCTCTCCGAAACCGACGCCAAATTCAGAGGCTAATTGTCGCCCCAGCGAGGCGACAATCTGCTTGCCGTAGTCCGCCCGCTTTTCGCCAAACCAAACCACCGGTGCCTTGCAATCCGCCGTACTTGCCGTTCAGATCGGGCCTGTGCACCCGTTATTGAAAATCAACGTTGTCTGCTGAAGCAGAGTCTTTAAATAGGGCGATATAGGCTGTTGGTCTGCAGCGACTTGTTCTGCAGACAAGAGGGTTGGTTACGGGAATACAATTTGGCACTGGGCGGGTATCCGACGAAAGGCGAGTTGACGAGAAACATTGATATAATACAGTGAATGAAATGTGCAATTACTATTGTTTGAGACTTACATTATAAGCTCACTGATGGTCCTTGTTCTATCCTTAGCAGTTCTTCAATTGTAATTTCTCTAGGGCTTTCTTTCTCCAGTTGTTTCGCAAAGTACTCTTCAAACATCTCTTTCCTGTATCTTAATATGTTCGGCCCCAAGCGTCCCATATCAGATATGGCTTCAAACACGATTTTTCTTACATCGGATGGAAGCGATATGAAATTTGTCCAATCTATCGCTATCCGGTTCAAAAAATCTTGCGGGTGACGCATTTCATAGAAGCTGCCATCCATTTTTATCAAGACTGTTCGACCGAAACTTATTCTGGACTCTGTTATATCCATCACTTTGACTATATCAGCACGTTTTAATAATCCATCAAAACCCTCTTCACTAGCAGTAATGAAATTGAAATCCGGCAAATTTAATCCTGATAAAAATTCCGACAATCGACGATACTTTATAACACTTCTTGCCACATCCCGAGCTTTTGAATTGTCAATAGTTGAGATTATGGCCGTTTTAATATCTTCAATTTGCTCGGAAATAGTGAACATTTTCCTCGACTCATGGGTGTCTTCTCTTCGCTCTCTAAGAAGTTTTTGAAAAAGTGCTCCCCATTGTTTAAGTAAATGCGACTCAATGTCTTCTATTTTGGCAAATGGTATAATCGAATTCCCCTTATTACACTGATGCAAGAACGCAATAAAATCAAAAATATATTTTGCACTCTCTGCCTTCTCGATCGAGGGAAATTTTATTTTGTCTGAAATCTCCTTATTTTTTAAATAAACAAAATGATCGTGCATGACCTTTTCTTCCACAAAAGCAAACACTGGGACAGTGGCGTCAATGGCCTTTAATACCTCCAGTTGCGTGATTGATAACTTTTCCGGTTCGCTAAGAACTGTAATATCGAAGCTTGATTTAACTAGGGCTTCAAGATCGACTGCGTTAAGTGCCTCAGGAACAGCTTTTCCTCCAAAACGAGATCCAATTAATAGCACCACGATGTCCGCATTTGGAACCTCTTGAATGCAACTCGTGTGAGTATGTGTCCTCGGGTCGTAGAGAATGTCTGAATATTCGCTAAGGATTGGATCATAACCTAAGCGGATAAAAAAAGACCGCAATTGCTCACGAACCATTCCAAGATCGTAGCAAGTGGATGACAGAAAAATTTTGGGGCTAGGCATTGGAGAGAGTATTAAGAGGTGAATTGTGAGTGAATTGACGAATGTTTGCCGTGCGCGTGTCGGTTGTGAAGGGCATAACGGAAAGCTCACCTACAGCCTGTATCCCTGCGAAGCAGCGAACATGACAGCGCCACCTGGCGTGTAGGCGGTAGAGTATTTTTAGACCACTAGTCAATTTATGCTAAGTAATTTACAATTATCAGAGTCAGAATCTTCTTTCCGACAAATCTACATGTAAATGTAGACATCTTTGACTTTTAATTTTGAATGTTCTCCTAATTCTAATCGTACTTGTCCGCGCTCAGCCCACGCTTCATATGATATTAGAACGAGGCCACCACTACAAAACATCGCTTTGGAGTTCCCGAGAGATCATGTAGTTAAGGCTATGGGGAAACGCAATCGAACTTGGGCGAAATACAAATCCCCGATCCTTGTAAGAACACGTAACCAATTCACGGATGACTTCATCCGAGGGATGAGTTACGAAGAATGCACCTAAGCGATCGTAAGTCATTATCTGTATCTCACGGCTATTTTCAGCAGCTAGGCTGCTCCATCGTTCTTTCCTCCGTTGCGATGATTCTATTTCTGATCGCCTCCCGTAAATGAGAAACCCTCGAGAGGTCTTGAGATCGTTGCTTATGTTGTAGTTTTGAAATAAATCTGCATACATATGCAGTAGATTGGAAGTATTCGATTTACTCCAACGCATCCAATCTCTGACCTGTTGTAGGGCATGATTGAAGTGCTGAGAGAAAGAGTCATCTTTGTTGAATATGATTTCAGACGGATCTTCAATTTCAATAAAAGTGAATTGTAGTTCCATGGAATTTGTTGTGACAAACGCGAAATCCGCTTTATAGTCGCTCCCAAATTGAAATTGTGACACGATGATGCCTTTACGTGGGCCGTTGTGCTTATCTTGGATTCCAGGCAGGAGTTCCGGATATTGTTCGAGAAATACCTGCATATCCTTTTCAGATTTCGCCCTATTAAGTACTTCTTCCCAGTGTTGGCCCATTTTATTTTTAGCTATTCGGCTTCCCAGATATTTCAACAGAACTTCTTTGTCTTCTGCTTTTTCAAATTGAGTTGGAAAATGGATACTAGCAGACATTAATTTATTTATAATGCGTTAGATTCTAGCGATTATTGGGAAGCCACGGGCAGTAGCATGCCCGGTCATCTCTGAGCTGTAAACTTCACTCTCCCCTGCCTTCTAGTTCGACGGAATAGAAACAGAGACTCTCACTTTCACAAGCGCTTCATTCCCGGACCGTTCGCAAATCCACAGGCGATCATCCAGATCATGCGATGTGGGATGCAAAGAACATCTCAGCGGGCTCTTGCGGCACTCCCTCAGGAGAGCGGCGCAAGAAGCGGAAAAATTCTGAGGACTCAAGAGCCGCGCAACTGGTTGACCATCAATAGGAAGCACCGGAACTTTATTTTTGCACTCCACTAGTGGCACTCCCGTCGTATAAAGTTGTCCAATACGAACATTAGGGCAGGCCTGATCAGTGTACCCGATTTTAACCACCCCGAGCATAGCAAGATTTGTCATAAAATAAAAAATCTAGGCACTTCGCATGCTACTATTGGTTAACCGATTGCGGCGATTGCAGAAAGGACTTTGGGCTGCCACTTGTCATAACTGAAGCCAGGGGCTGATGGATGCTGAATCGGACAAACGGTAATGCCGTCCGGCACTGACGGAAGGTTGCGGTGTAGCTCGACGCCGAGCACGAGAACGAGGTTCGGCACTAGCTCTCGGAGCGTATGCAGAAACGGCTCACGACCTGCCTGCCACATCTCATAAGTCGGGCGGTCACCCTGCTGTTGGAGCGAAGTCTGAATGTAGTTGTATGAGCTGGCTCGGGAAGCGGAGCCACCGAAGGTCGTCTCTTAGTTAGTCAGAGGGCCGACTCTTGGTTGGTTCCTGTTTCTATTTCTTACCCTCTCGAAGGGCAAGTACCCTTCTTTTTTTGCTCTTTGCAGGGACGAAGCGAAGCGCAGTCCCAAAAAGGGCAAAAAATCGCCCAAAAATCGACGCCCTTCACGCCGCTTGCTCCAATGGCTTGGGATCTGTCGGCCGGTAACATTCCCACGGTGTCTTATACTCAAGGAATTGGTGCGGCTTGATCGTATTGTAATCCTTAAACCATTGGCTCAGATATTTATGCAAACTACGGAGGTTCTCTATTCCCCAAAGATAGACTCCTTCGTGCTTCACCGACCGCCACAGGCGCTCAATAAACACGTTGTCCATCCAGCGTCCTTTGCCGTCCATACTGATGCGTACTTTAAGCGCCTGAAGCGCTCCCAGCCAGGCGTCGCTGGTAAACTGACTACACTGATCTGTGTTAAAGATCTCAGGAGCCCTTCCCGCCTTTTCTACCGCCTCTGCCAAGGCCTCCACGCAGAAACCGCTATCTAGCGTGTTGGAGAGCTTCCACAACAACACAGTACGCGTGCGCCAGTCCATCACCGCTACAGGGTAAGCGTACCCTCGCCCCATCCGAATGTACGTGATGTCGGCACACCACACCTCATCCGCTTTCTACACAAGGCGATCTCGCAACAAGTAGGGGCATTTCTGCGCACCGGGCCGAGGTTGGCGCGTGCGGGGCTTTCGGTAAATAGCCTCCACCGCTACCTCTCGCATGATCCGAGCCACGGTGCGCCTACTCGCGTAAAACCCTTTATGAGATAGCATCAGTTGCATCCTTCTCGCTCCATACTCAGGGAAATGCATGTAGCATTCATCCATCTCATGCGCCATAACAACCTCCTTCTCAAAAAGCCTTCTTGGCGCCTCCCGCACTTTCAACCTGTTGCGATTGACCGCCAAAAGCTCACATTGCCGACGCACACTGAGCTGGGGATGCGCCTCGTCCACCATGGTTTTTCTCATGGATCGATCCCCAGCTCCTTGCACTTTTTTGAGAGCCAGTCGACCTCCACGACGAGCTGGCCTATATTACGCTCCAGCCTTTCTTTCTGAGCTTCTGTCTCTTGCGTGAGACTCTCTATACCTCTGCCGTTGTCAAAAACTGAAGCAGCACCCTTTTGCATCTGTGTTTTCCATTGAGTCACCTGGGCAGGATGCAGGTGATTTTCGGCGGCAATATCCTGAACCGTCCGTAGGCCCTTGATCGCCTCCAAGGCCACGCGTGCCTTGAATTCCGGACTGTGATTTCTGCGTTTTTGTTTCATGTCTCTGGTTGGTCGTTGCTTTGTTTGCCACCAGAGCCGTCCCCCTCAAGCTTACGATCTCACTGGCTCCGTTTTCCCGTGCCCGCTCAATTTCAGGTGGGCAACGTATGCGGGCCATGAAGGATGGGTGGTTTGCAGCTCCTCCAGAGTGAGGTCAAGCTCACGGGCGACGAAAAAAACCAGCTCGACCAAGACCCCGCTGCGGGAAAAGTCCGCGTCAAAGGCGCAGTGGCGCGTCCACTCAGGTGCGAGTTCCCGCCAAAACTTGGGATCCCGCCGAGTATTACCCACTAGCCACTTCCTGCTCTGGCCTTCGGCGTTCCAACACCCGCATCCGAGTTCATTGTTGTAGCTGACTTCGGGCATGGAACCTATAACTCCTGATAGTTCGTTCGTAGGAAGGGATTCTCTTTCGAAAAGCGGGCTACGGTGTGGTTGGGGATGTCCAAGGTGATTTGATTGGCAATCTCGCTTGGCTCGATCTTGTCACGATTGAGTGTTAATATGTATTGGAAATCGACTCCGGATTCTTCCAGTTCCCCTAGAAAGTTGAGGGATTGGATAAGGGTGTCATTGTCGACTTCCAGAATATTATCGTGGAGGAGGAAACCGGGGTGGCGTTCACGCGTCTCGAAGGAGGATAGCAGCGCGAAGTCATAGATGAACACCTTGGCCTCATCCACGCTCTTGCTTCGATCCGCTTTGATGCGGACATCAATGCCAAAAGGGCGGTCGCCGCGCGTGTTTTCGACGGTGGTGAATTGGAAGGAAGCCTGCGACGATGACATGATGCGCCTGTGAAGCTGAATGATGCGGGCTTCCATGGCTTCACCAATCGCTTGATGGGATTCCATGAGCTTTCGCACTTCTGCCAGTTGCGTTTCAAGCTGAAGTTTGAGATCCGCCTTTTCACTTTTCTGGCGCTCATGCATATGAAATTGGGAGGAAAGCATGCGATAGCTTTCACTCTTTTCACTGGCGGCGGTCAGGCCGTTGCGGAGTTCGCTGAGAACCTCGCGATTATCGAGTTTTCCCGTCAGTTTGCGGTGGGATTCCGCCAGTTCAGAAATCCGCTTCTGCACTTCGCGATGTCTCGTTTCCAGGTGTTCGAGCTCCTCCTTCACTAGAGATTGCTGGAACCGCTCGATCTCCATTTTGAAGGCCATGGCCTGTTCCAGTGATTTTTTCACGAGTTCCCCGAGTCCCGTCTGGATTCGGTCATAGACGATTTTGATGTCGGTGGTATCGACTCGTTCGCCCTGCGGGACGATGCGGATCTGTTCGATCTGCCAGGCAAGCTGCTTCCGCTCGGCCCGCAGCTTCAGAAGCTCCGCTTCGATTTCGATGAGTCTGCCTTCGACGGCTTTGAAAGCGGGATCGGTTTTGAGTTGAACCAATGCTTCCTCGATGGCCGCGACCCTCTCCCGTTCCTCGTTAAGTCTGGCGGGCAAGTCGGCCATTTTTATTCTCTTGTTCTCGGTGAGTATCTTTTCGAGTTGGCTGATGGAGAGAGTGATGGCCTTCCATTCCTTTTTCAGGATCGAATAGCGCTGGATGACATCGTGATCGATCCCGAGAAGATAAAGGTGGGGTTCCAGAGGAGGAACTGCTCGTTTATCGGGACTCATCGGATTGAGGTAATCCCGGAAACCGGACGCCTCGTCGCGCATCAGCAGGCTGAGGAGCTGGCGGAAGCTGGTTTGGCGAGCGAGTGGCTGGCCGATGAAGAGGAGATCGCCGAGGAACTGGTTCGCCTCGTCGATGTTTGGAAAAGTGCGGCTGGAGGCTTCCTTCTCGTCGATGACGGTCACCTGTCCGGGAGTGGCGATGGCGCGGCGGATTTGGTAGGGCGAGCTGTGGATCTCCAGATCGAGCACGACGACCAGATCCGGAGGGAGCGTGCCGGGAGGGATGCGGCTGACGCGGGTATCTTGGTAACCACGGCAGAGCGCGAAATGCAAGAAATCCACAAAGACGGATTTACCAACCCCGTTGACCTTGTTTTTTTGGCTGCCGGTCCCTTTCTCTGTCTGCTCACCCAGAACGAGATTCACTCCCTCCGTGAAGACGATGGGATCGAACGCTTCCGGCGAGCTGGCGAGTTTTTTGAGACGGAGGCTCACGGCGTTAGGTAAAAGTAGGGAGCTTCGAAGGAAAGAGCTTCGATGGAATGCAGGAAAATCAGGCCGAAAATCAGCGGGCGATAATGGGCCACCTCGTTGCGGCGCAGCTCCTTGGCGATGCTCCCGAGCGTGGCGCGTTTGTCCGGTTGCTTTTCCAGATACCGGAGGACGAGAAACCCGACATTCGGCATCGATGTCTGCAAGGGTTCATCTTTGGATACGAGCATGGCAAGAAGGAGTGTCTAATCTTCGGAGGGATTTGGAAAGACGTTGCAGCGGAAGAATTCGTCGGCAAGCAGGTATCGGACGGCGGTCACATCCGCATTGCGACCGCTCCGGTGAGTTTCCTGCAGGAGGCGGTCCGCGAGGGCGGTGAACCCGGCTCTCGCGTTATTCGCATGCTCCTCTAATAGGTCCAGGCTGTTGCTCCTGAGCCAGAGCTGAATTCGCGGCGTATTGGCGGCGTCGATGCCGACAGCCTTTCGCGCTTGCTGGACGGGAATGTAGAATTCGCGGTTCTCGTTGAACTGGCGCTTGAGGAAGCTGGCATGGTCTTGAAAGCGGGCAAGTTTACGTTCGTCGTCCGGTCGGGATTCGTGGTGGGACATCTGCTCGGGCGTGCCGTAGTTCGCCATGTGCGCGATAACAGCGATCAGGAGGTCCACGGAAGGTTCCGTCCCAAGTCGGAGTGCGCTGCCGAGCGGTCCAAGCTCCGATTGAACGAGATCCAGAAACTCGCTCTGGCGCACGGCGGTCATTTGCTGGGCTTGTTCAAGGAGGTCACGAAAGCAAAGCTGGTCCCGGCCCGGCTGAAAATCGAAGCCATTCGCTTCATCTTTGAAGGATTTTTGGGACTTTTTCATCGTCATGACCGGATAGATGAAAACGAGACGATTGAAGCGATTTCGGTAGCCAGGAATGAACTTCGACAACGTTTTCCCGATTTTCGCGGCTCCCTGGGTAGTGGTCACCTGGACACACACGGTTCCCGATCCAGAACTCAGATCGAACGCCTCTTGATTCTTACCGAAGACGTTGTTGGCATTCTCTAGGTCCCAACCGTAGGCGAAGTTGAGAAGATCGCGGAAGACGTATTCAATCTCGATATTCAGATCGTGGTGTCCTAGAAAACCCTCCCGGGCGATCTTGCGTTCCAGCAAATCGAACCATTCTCCCAAATGCGAGAGATTTTCGGTACGGGTGATACTGGCCATCGTTGGGTTAAAATTATGGAATCCTTAAATAAGTTCAAGGCTTGAGTTCCAAAGTATCCAGCTTCGCCCAGACGGTGGCGTAGTCGGTTCCGAGGTTTTGGAGGGTGGAGGGAGCGGTTTATTCGCGGGTGCGCGCTACCGGGCCGTTGGGGAGGGTGTTGATGGTGCGGGACTGCATATCGTAAGTCTACAGATCTTGATTGAAGTGTCTTCCTTTGGACTCGGAGCTGTCGAGTTTTAGGCGGAGGTAGGGGAGGGTTTGGTATTCTTCCGGTGGGTGGGAGGTGGTAGTGATGATGTGCTGGAAGTTCGAAGGTTCTTTGGCTTGTTCGATGATGAGATCGAATATTCTTCCGTAGGGAGCTTCTGCCATTTCGGCCTCTCGTGGGCTATCGTGGAGGAGGAAACGGGGGTGGAGACCTCTGCCTCGACATGAAAACGTCATAGCGGCGATGTCGAAAGTTAGATTTTTCAGGGCGGTGACAGCGGCACTGGTGAGGTCTTTGCCGTGGTAGGTGATGCTTGAGGAAATCTGTTCCCGGGTGAACTTGCATTTTGTCTCGGATTCTTTCCCAGCGAAGATTTGGGCGACCGTCCAGGCATATTCGTCGATGAAAAAGTCCTCGGTTTCCTTGTGTCGCTTTTGCAACTCCTCTTGAAGAGTTTTGGCCGCTTTCACTTCGTCACCGAGTTTGGGCTCTCTTTTTTTCAATTTCCTTTATTTTATCGAGCACCTCTTCGAGATCGTCGATTTTAGCTGCGATGATCGGGAACGGTTTCTCGATCGTGGTCAGCTTCGTTTTCAGGTCGACAATTTTCTCATCGCTGGAAGAGATCGATTTCTCTGCCGATTTACTATCCAAACCAATCTGTTTTTTTGTAGAGCCGATAGTCTCCAAATTCGCTTGGCGCTTGACGAGCTGATCTGCGTTTTCCTTCTTATCTTTTTTATTTGGGCAGCGATCTCCTCTTGATTTTGCGCTAAGGCATCCAGAGCGAGGAAAGCGGAACACTGGATGTTTTCTGCGTGATTCCTATCGACCCTGCAATGCTGTGGGGGAGGCATCCTCGCGGCATTCTCTTTCGCAATCGCCTGGGTGAATTTTTCTCCGGTCAGGCTGGAGATTTTGGCGTTGGCATCTTTGACCGCCGTTTGCGCGGTGGTGAAATTGACTTCCAAGCAAGGTGCGCCGTTTCACGCTCGGGCGCAGTTCGCGCAGCTCGGCCAGCAAGTTGGACAAATCAGTTCCATTCAAGAGCACGTTATAGGCGTTCTCCAGTGTGACATCGGCACGAACCTCATGAAGGGCATCCAGTGCGCAGGCGATGTGGGTCTGCGCCTGATTTTTGAAAAACGATTTCTCGCCCTGTTGGCCCAAGCTCGCCGCCGTATCCACGACGAACTTTGCGTAGGTACGCGAGGGAATGGACCGGTCGCCGGTTAGGTTGAAGACGTGTTTGGGGGCCCAGTCAGGGGCCGCGTCATCCGGTTTAACCTGGAGAAGGATCAGATCGTATGAGCGCCCGAAATGAGCGGCCATGGCTGAGAGGGTTTCCCAGTAAAGGCCTTTGTCGTCGATGCAAAGACCTCCCCAGGTGGGCTCGTTCTTAAATACCTGATACAAGAGCGGCGTAATGCCGGAACGGGTTTTACCCGAGCCGGTATCTCCCGTGATGAGCCAACCTCGGCAGAAGTCTTCGCGCGTCCAAGACAACCCGCCGAGACGCACGACCACCTTACCCCGCCGATTGCCGACCCCATGGCCGAAGGCCGCCCGGGCCGCACTTGCCGCAATTCCCAGCCATGCACAAAAAATACCCCACTCCAGCGGCGTGCTCATAACATCCAACGTCCCAGAGTCACCCCAGCAGCAAACAAAACCGCGCCGCACAGCACCACCCCCCACCCGCCTTGGTCCCTTGGGAGCGACTCCCGGGACGCGGCTAACGTTTCATCGATCTGTTTGCTGAGTGCTCTCGCACAGTGACTCTGCAATTCGATAGCATCCAGAAGCTCCACCAGCAACTTTTCCGAAGGCCCCTTTTCTCTCGTCTCCAAAGATACCAGCAACAACTCAAATAGTTCGTTCACTGCTAGTAGCGGGTCGTGATCTGGAAGGCCGTGGCGTTTTTGCCAATCAGCAACCAACGACTGAAATGCCGGTCTGCGGGCTGGTACATTCATTGCGCAAGTTTGGATAGGACATGGCGTGTCCCTGCATCACCAACGGGCTCGGATTCAGCGCTAGTTTCGGGAACAAGAAAGTCCCCCGCTGTGTGTATTTCTCTAATCACGCTGCGCCACCAATTGAGAAGCCGCTGGCGGTCAATCAACGTGAACTCTCTTGAAGCCATCGCAGCAGGAATGGTGAAGCCGCGCTCATTGAGTGCAGTTACCAACCAGTCGTACAGCTTTGGCATCGTGATTTCACGGGCCTGAAACTCCTGGAGCAATCGGGCTCGAATCCGGCTTTTATCGTATAGAAAGAAATGCTCACTGTGAACTTTGTTGCGAACAACCACGTAATCACATCGGTTCCCCAGCGCGCCGGAAATAACGCGCAACTGTTCAATGCTATCGGGTTCGTGGTTTACAAGCATTACGGCAGTCATTCGTGCGCCAAGGTCGCGTAGTAAATCAAAGACAGATACCTCTTCAAAATAGTCCAGGATAAGGTCAGTGGACGCGGCACGACAATCGACAATTACAGTTTCAGT
>CAIWVL010000340.1 GCA_903916085.1 uncultured Spartobacteria bacterium | reverse complement strand
CGCTACCTAGTGGGCTGTAGTTCCCTCACCTCGCAGGATCCCGAGGAAGGACTCGCCCTCTACCAAATGCTGTCGCAAAAACACCTTGCTCCAGCGGACTTCCTCACCAATCCCCTGCCCGGCTGGGAATGTCCTATGCCTGCTCAGGAACGCGAACCTGCCCCTGTTCCGCGTGCGCCAAAACTTCTCACGGCCTACTTGTCATTGGGAGCCAAGATTTGCGGAGCGCCAGCACTTGACCGGGAGTTTAGAACTATTGATTTTCTGACACTCTTAGATCTTGAAAAACTCCCTGCCAGTGCCGCCCAGTTGCTTGGTTGAAACTGCCCAAAGTGAGCGCCGTGGCGCAGAAGTGGGCCCGCTCGAATTTTGGGGGAAGAGCGCAAGAGTCATTATACAGCTCATTCATAGCTTTTTCCATTTCGCTCGTCTCGGGGCATCAACGCCGCAGGAGTCGGTGCCTTCGTTAAAGCGACGTGCGGTGGAGTTGCACAAGCTTTGCATCAATTTGTTGGATCACATGCAAGTGACGCGCAGCGTGGATGGTGCTATTCCTGAGCGCGGTTTACTCGTCACTAATCACGTCGGGTTCATGGACATCATGTTTTTGTCTGCGGTGCAGCCCATGGTGTTTGTGTCGAAGTCAGACGTTGCTGGATGGCCTGGCGTGGGCGCGATAGCCACGGGCGCAGGCACCCTGTACGTCGAACGCAGACGTCGCTCCGATGTGGGACGCGCCAACGCCGCCTTAAATCGCGCCCTGGACGCGGGTCTGCTTGTGACCTTGTTTCCTGAGGGAACAAGTTCGGATGGCGCGGAGGTTCTCCCGTTCCAGCCATCACTCCTTCAAGCGGCGGTGGACAGCGGCGTGACGGTCACCCCTGGCCACGTTCGTTACACGGGCATGGACGGCGTACGTGCCGACGACATTGCCTATTTCGGCGACAGGGATTTGCTGCCATGTCTCGTGGCGCTCCTGAACCGGCGTCGCACCACTGCGACCCTGCGCTGCGGCGCCCCGATGATGCCCTCAAATGACCGAAAACAGCTCGCCCTAGCGTTGCACACTGCGGTGAGTGTGCGTTCGCCAGAGCACGCCGGTTAGCATAAGCGAGGATCATACGCTTCTGGCGCACTTGCCGAAGCGCTACCCTTTGGGGCGGATGTTCCCGTGGTTCAGCTCGTTCCGAGTATCACCACCGGCTCTCTCCGCTCCATGTGAGGGCTCTGCGGATTGGCACGTCTCACAGTAGCGCTGGGTCGCCGTACAAGGTAAACCCCGTGGATCGCGTGATTCGGACGTTAAATATCTCGCCGATGTGACGCGGGCCGCCTTCAAAAACGACGATCTTGTTGCCGGGCGTGCGTCCACAGAGACGGTCGGTGTTTGTCTTGCTGGCTCCCTCACAAAGAATCTCAACTTGCGAACCGACGAGCACCTCGCTTTTGGCTTTGGCGGATTCATCAATGACCGCGAGTAAATCTTGGTTGCGTGCTTCCTTGACAGATTCAGGCACCTGCTCGCCGAAGGTGGCGGCGGGAGTGTCCTTGCGGGGCGAGTAACGGAACACGAATGCGTTGTCAAAGCCCACTTGCTGAGCCAAAGCCCGAGTTTGGGCGTAATCCTCCTCCGTCTCACCTGGGAATCCGACGATGATGTCGGTGGTCACGGCGATGTCAGGGCGGGCAGCGCGAATGGAATCTACGAGGGTCAGATACTTCGCCGCTGTGTAGCCGCGGTGCATCTGTTTGAGCAAACGATCGGAGCCAGACTGAAGTGGCAAGTGGACGTGGGGCATCAACTTGGGCAGCCGTGCAAAACATTCCACAAGGTCTGGGCGGAAACCAATCGGATGGGGCGAAGTAAAGCGCACACGCTCGATGCCATCCACGGCATGAACCGCTTCTAGGAGTTGCACAAACGGACTTTTGCCGTCCACCTTATCAAACTCATGTCGGCCGAATAGATTGACAATTTGGCCAAGTAAAGTGACCTCGCGCACCCCCTTCCCGGCTAAGTCGCGCACTTCGGAGACGATTTCAGAGATGCGGCGGGAACGTTCGGCACCCCGCGTACT
>CAIWVL010000339.1 GCA_903916085.1 uncultured Spartobacteria bacterium | reverse complement strand
TGTTTACATGAAGTCCGTGAGCCGGGCGATTGGAGCGCGGTGGAACGTGTTGGTGAAGTCTCGCAATGACTCGCTTGATACCGGCTCCGCCAAAGTACGCTTCTGGGTTGCCATGGACGGCTCCGTGCGCGAGGTGAGGTTGGACACCAGCACAGCCAACCAAGAGTTCTCTGAACTTTGTCTGGATGTTGTTCGTCAAGCGCAACTTGATCCTCTGCCTCCCGAGGCCAAACCTTTATTGCGGGAGGGCCTGCTCGAAATCCCATTTACCTTCTCCTTGTACTGATCCCATGGAAATGAACCCACAGGCAGCAAACAGCTTTATCCAGTTTTTCAACCGGGGCGGCTTCTTCATGTATCTTCTTGCGGCGTGCTCCGTTATTGGCGTTGCCGTGATTTTAATACGGATGCTAGGACTCCGTCGGGATCTGGCCGTGCCGCCGGGTCTGCGACTGGAGGTTGAACGTATGCAGTCCGACACGGAGAACCCGACGGGACGCCTCGCAGCGTTTCTCATGGGCGACCGCTCTCCGCTAGGAAGGGTTGTGCGGGTGGCGCTGAAGCACCTTGATGTGAGTCGCTCCGAGAATCAGGACGCGGTCCAGGTGGCTGCGAGGCGCGAGATGGTGCGATTGGAACAAGGCCTGTTTATTTTAGAGATTTTGATTGGGATCACGCCTTTATTGGGTCTGCTGGGCGCGGTATCGGGCCTGGTGAAAGTGTTCGGAGCGTTTGGCGAAGCGGCTGGGCAGAGCGACCCGCACGTGATTGCCAGCGGTATTTCTGAAGCACTCAGCACCACCGTAGTGGGCTTGGCCATCGCGATCCCGTGTTTGATTGCTTACTCCTGCTTTGTCAGAAAGGTTGAGACCATTGCGTCGGAAATGGAGTCCATTGTGTCGCTGCTCTTGACCAAGTGCTACCAGCACCGCAGTTGGCGTCACAACTCCGAGAACACACCCGCCAAATAGATCGTCTCGAACCTTCTCCAGTGGCCCTTCCGCAACGCTCAACGCCCAAAAGTCAGCGCTGACTTTTATGAACTTCTATCCCAAGCGCCGCCGCGCCCCCCAAGTCATCATCGTATCGCTGATCGACATTTTTGCCATCCTGCTCATTTTCGTGATCGTCTCGACGACATTCAGAAAAGAGCAGCCCGCAGTGACCATTCGCCTACCGGAATCCAAGACGGCTTCAGCCTCGCAGCCCAAAAGGGAACCGCTCGTGCTGACCATTTCCAAGGACTCGCAGCTGTATTTGGACGAAAAACCTGTCGTTCTGGAGCGCCTCGCTCCGTTGCTGCGAGAACTCGTAAAGCACGATCCGGCGACGTTTTTTGCATTGAACGCCGACCGCGACGCGCCTTTTGGGACGGTGATGCGGGTACTTGATGGATTGAAAGAAGCGGGAGTGAAGGGCAGTCTCACGGCTTTCATGGAGCGCCCCAAATGATTCTTCCCATTGTGCTTTTTGGTGACCCAGTGCTACGAGCCGTCGGCGGCCGCGTGGAGTCAATCACCCCTGAGATCAAGCGGTTCACCGAGGACATGCTTGATACCATGCGCGACGCGGAAGGCGTTGGGCTTGCGGCTCAGCAGGTTGGGATCCCTCTTCAGATTGCGGTCATTGACATCCGCGACGTCGAGGATCGTCCCAGCAAAATGTGGATTGGAGACAAAGAGGTGATTCCAGAATCCTTCATGCCCATGGTTTTGCTCAATCCTGAGCTAAGCTTTGGGAAAGAGAAGGAAGTGGGTATTGAGGGCTGTCTCTCCTTCCCCAAGATGACAGCCGACATCACGCGGTTTGCTCGGGTGCATTGCAAGGCGACGTCTCTCGACGGAACGGTGTTGGAGTTTGATGCCGAAGGCCTTCTAGCGCGCGCGCTCCAGCACGAGGTAGATCACCTCAACGGCGTGCTTTTCATCGACCGCATGAGTTCCGCTGCCAAAGCAAGTCTGGCGGGGAAACTGAAACGGTTGATGAAGGCAGCGCGATAATTTGCAGAAACGCATGGATTTTTCTATGCGGAGAGCGATGTTCCCGTCGGCTGTTCGGATCGCAGTCCTCGCATCGCGTTATCGGAATGCTTGTTGAAGTTGCGATACGCATGCCTTCACCTTCCGTGTGCGGGCTGTAACTCCAATCCACTTAAGTTTGCGGGCACAGCCTCACTCGGAGGGAAACGCTCCGTCTCCACGGGCGGCTGCTAATCCTTACTCAAGAACGCGTAGCAGGCGGAACGTGGTCACGTTCCCTTCGCCCTCCAGCTTCCAAGCCGCGCCCGGATCAGGCTGCCAAAGCCGTTCGGCAAGAGCTTTACCTGCAGGAGTGCGCGCTAAAATCGCAGTCGAATTTTCCACAGCTCGGGCGCTGTCGCTGGCAACCACGATGCGCACTCCGCGACGCACTAGAATTTCTCGGGCCTCGGTTGGGTCGGTGCTCATGAAGAAACGGGCAGTGTCGACAATACCTGAAATACCCTCGTGGCCACTTCCTGCCACTGCGGGCTGCCCCGACCAGTAGGCAAGCGAGGGAGAGAGCCACCACACTGCAAGGAACGGTTCACAATAAGAGGAACGCATGCGTTCTGCAGTACTTCTGGCGTTAATTCTCTCGGAGCGATCCAGATAACGCTGTTCAATGAGAGAGGCCTCGGGGAACCAGCGCAGCTCCCATTCCTGCACTAGTGGCCAAAGCGATAGGATCCAAAGAGCGGCGTTGCGCTTCCAGCCCGGCAGTACAGAGAGCGCCCAAGGCAGGCAGCAGGCGAAGATGAGGACGCAATAGGGGCTCCAACGGATCTGCCAGAAGGTCAGTGCTAGGCTGACTAAGAGCAGAATAAGCCACCCCGCGACGGCACGACCGCTGCGAATGCGATGCGCATGCCACAGCAACAAGACAGGCAAGCCCCACAAAAGCAGACCCGTCCATTGGGTCACAGCAGTGAGTCCATCAACGGATTGCAGTTCACCAATAGTGGCACCCCACCGGCGTAGAGCTTCGGCCCAGATTGCATCGGGTGTCACGATGCGAATACCGTCCACAAACCAGGCCAGAGTGAGCACTAAACCCAGGGCGAGTGCCCAGTGGCCCCGGATTCGCCACTGCCAGCCAGCACGCCAGAACCACATTGCGAGTCCGAGGGAGGCACCGAGCAACACGAGGGGTTCGTACAACGACACCCATAAGGCCAGTCCCCACGCGAGACCTCCAGCCCACGCCCATGCACGCCCGGCCCCCTGTTGTAGCCGCTGTTCGCCGCCAAGCGCACTCGCCAACAAAAAAATCAGAAGCGATTGATGATCCGGCCGCCCAAATACCGTGGCATGCACCAAAGGAGGGCTCACCGCCGCCAGAACAGGGACGGCCCACCAAAGGGCGGGACGCGTACCATCGCTCAGACGGATTCCATACGCCCAAAGAGCAAGAAAAGCGCATAGGCCGATGCCGAGCAGCGGAGAAATCAGAGCCCCAGCAAGGTCCAGCGTCGATTCGCGCAAGATGGCCAACCGGCCTGTGCGAGGCCAAGTCCAGCGGAGCGCACGCTCCAGGCCGACAATGGCGTAATCCATGGGTGCAGTTGCATGTGAAGCCACACCTTCGGGCCAGTTTTCAAACATCTGGCGATGAATCACCGTGCCCGGTGAAGCTGAAACGAGCTGCGCCCGGCTCATGCGCGAGTAACAGTCGGCGTCCACAAAGTAGAGGCGACCACCGACCAAAATCTCAGTGAGATTATGAAAACGGATGAGGCTGGCGATTAGCAATACCGGCAAAAACCACCACAGAAAACCGGAGGGCACGGAAAAAAACACCCTTCCAGGCAGCTGCTCCGGCGCGGTGGGGGACGAGGGCGACGAAAGGCTCACCGCCGGGCTTCGATGTCTTGCCGCAGGAACTCAAGGACATCCTTGAATTTGGCCTCGTTAGAGGGATCTACAGCCACGACTGCCTCGTGTGCTTCGAGCATGGTTTGAGCTTCGGCGAGTTTGTCGCAGGAACTGGCAGCGAGAGTGCAGGGCTGAAGAAGCGCCGGCTCCGCAGCGGACATGGAGTCGTCGACTTTGAGAAGCTGATTCAGCCCTAAGTTGCACAAAAGCCCGTGGTTACGCTCGTTAAGATTGACCACATGCAACTCGCCCGAACCCTCGGCTCGAATTTTCAGGGCAATACCAGCAAGGGTTCCCATGAAGGTTGAATCCATGAGTGGACACTTTCTGAGATCCACGAAGAAATCCCGGTGGCCGCGACTGAGCATCTCTCGGGCGAACTCTTTGAGCGGGGTACTGTTTTGGAAACTCCCCTTACCCTCCACCCTAACCCAAACTGTGCCGCTAGAGACCCCAACCTGGATGGATGACTGAGTACTCACAAAAGGAATGATGGGGTTACCAAAGAAAACTTTGCTGTAGGCCCACAACGCGGCCGTTCTCGATTAGTAGCACACGCCACGCCGTGACCTGCCCATCTTGGTGATATTCGTCACCTTGCACGGCAAACTCGGTTCGCATGCTTCCCGAGGCGTGAGAATAAGAGACATCCTGGGTTTGCACATGGGAGCCGAGTTTTTGCTGACGATACTCAAACCGCACAGTGACGTCTCCAGCCGCTGCGGGGCGGACCTTCCAGTGAACGGTGTAGGCGTGCCCGTCCCGGCGCCGACGTTCAAAATTGTTGATAGCTCCGAAGTAACGGCGGTCCGTTTCCATGGTCAGCCAAGTAGAAACGACCTTTCCGTTGAGTGCGGGGTCGATAAAAACGGAGAACACCTTTTCGATACAAAAAGCATCGTCCAACGCCAGGGGAAGCGTGGCGGCGGCGGGCACAGGTTTGGGAGCCGCAGCAACTGCCTCGGCAGGGAAAGTGCAGGCCAGAACCGACAAGGCCAATGTGAGCAGAATGCGTCTCATCAGGGAGCGGAATGTTAGGGGAGCAGGGCTGGAGGTGTCAACGATCGGGCCGGACGGAGAACAGACGGGACGCCTTTCACATTTTACTCAGAGATCTGCGTTCGAGGTCTCCTTTTGCGCTGGGCCCTTGAGTTCGCACAGAGGCGCTTCCTGAAAGCCCAAAAATCCGACGCACAGCACTACCGGGAAGGTCTGCCTCGCGGAATGGTAAGCGGTGACAGCTGAGTTGTAAGACTCACGCGCCAAGGAAAGCGCACTGTCATTGAGCGTGAGCTTTTCCGACAATTGGACGATGGTTCCGTCCGCCTTGAGTTCAGGGTAAACCTCTGATACCGAGGCTAGTCTTCCCATGGCACTGCCCAAAGCTTGCTCGGCTCGGAGCCAGTTTTGAATGGCATCCTGCCCAGATGGGCTGGCCACCATGTCTTGAAAGGCCCCCACTGCCACGGTGCCTGCGGAAATCACCGCATCCAAGGTCTCGCGTTCATGCCGCATGTGGGTGCGAGCGGTTTCTACAAGGCTGGGGATCAGCGAGTAGCGTTGTTTGATCTGAGCCTCCATCTGAGTGAAGGCTGACCGAACCCTGCCACGAGCCGCCATTAACCCATTGTACAAACCCACGGCCCAGAGCAACGCCAAGAGGAGTGCAACGGCGAGGACTGCAACGAAGAAGATAGCGACACTTAGGAACATGAGTTTGCAACGATTCGTGCCTTGAAAAGTCAATTTGCGCTAAATATCGCAAAAGCCAAACGGGAAAAAGCCTTCCCGTGTGAGAAGGACGAGCCTCACATCCACATTTGCCAGCCCGCGCCCATTCCCTGCATCATTGAGCGCGTCATGCCACGAGCCGCCGTCCTTATTCCCGCCCGCTGGGCTTCCACCCGATTTCCAGGAAAACCGCTACATCCCATTGCGGGAAAACCTCTTGTCCAACACGTCTGGGAAAGGGCACGCGAGGCGCATGGCATTTCCACCGTGATTATTGCGACGGACGACACGCGCATCGCCGAGGTCGCCGTTGGGTTTGGGGCGGAAGTGGCTCTCACCTCCCCCCAATGCGTATCCGGCACCGATCGCTGCGCCGAAGTGGCCGCCCGTCTGGAGGGCGTCTCCCACGTGATCAACGTCCAGGGCGACGAGCCGCTTATTGACCCGGCGCTGATCAGCCGTCTAGCGCGGACGCTTGCTGAGGAGCCGGCGATCGAGATGATTACAGCAGCAGTACCCTTTGGACCAGAGGAAGATCCCACCCATCCGCATGCGGTGAAAGTGGTACTCGACCGGGCCTCTAACGCGTTATACTTCTCGCGCAGCCTGCTCCCATTCCCGCGCGCTGGCGGGGCGTTTCCTTTCCTGCGACATTTGGGAATTTACGGGTACAGCGTGGAATTTTTACTCCAGTTTGTGCAGTGGCCTGCGGGCGTCTTGGAGACAGCAGAATCTCTTGAGCAACTGCGTGCGCTGGAACACGGCGCGACGATCCGAGTGCTTTTGACCCAACACGCCTCTGTGGGAGTGGACACTCCGGCGGATGCAATCACTGCGGAAGCTCTGCTGCGCGAGCTTTAGTCCTTGCAGAGCCAGCCGGCGCAGCGATTGCTAATGCTATTCTTTGCCTGTTTTTGCGTGTACCCTAAACTCTTGTCACTATGGCCAAACCAAACCACCCCATGAAGTACATCTTTGTCACAGGAGGCGTCGTGTCCTCGCTGGGCAAAGGCTTGGCCGCAGCCTCTCTTGGAACGCTTCTGGAGAACCGCGGGCTCAAGGTGGTTCTCCAGAAATTCGACCCGTATCTGAACGTGGATCCGGGCACGATGAACCCGTTTCAGCATGGAGAAGTGTATGTGCTGGATGACGGTGCAGAAACCGACTTGGACCTCGGTCATTACGAACGTTTTACAAGCTCCGTACTCAGTCGATCCAATAGCACCACCTCCGGGCAGGTGTATGAGACGGTTTTGGCGAGAGAGCGCCGGGGCGATTACCTCGGCAACACTGTTCAAGTGATCCCGCACGTCACCGACGAAATTAAATTGCGACTGCGCAATCTTTCGAAGGAACAGCCCTGCGACATCCTGATTACAGAGATCGGCGGCACGACCGGAGACATTGAAGGGTTGCCGTTTCTGGAAGCGATCCGGCAGTTTGTTTTGGAGGTGGGTCCCCAGAACGTGGTGATCATGCACGTCACCCTCGTGCCTTACATTAAGGCGGCCGGAGAGCTCAAAACCAAACCCTCTCAACAGTCTATCGCCAAGCTGCGTGAAATCGGGCTGCATCCCCAGGTGCTTGTATGTCGCACAGAACATCCTTTGGAAGATGATGTGCGCCAGAAACTTTCAATGTTCTGCAATGTGCCTCTGAACGCGGTTATTGAGGCGCGGGATGTAGACAACTCGATCTACGAAATGCCCCTCATGCTCCAGCGTGAACGCCTGGATGACATCGTATGCGAACTGCTTCATCTGGAGCCCCCGCAGGCGACAATGGCCGAGTGGCAACGCTTTGTAGCCCGGGTGGTTCATCCCAAAAAACGCGTTAAAATCGCGGTCGTTGGCAAGTACATCGAACTCCAAGACGCCTACAAATCGATCTACGAATCTCTGACACATGCGGCTGCCGCAAACGACTGTGGCATTGACCTCGTCCGTGTGGACGCGGAAGCCCTGGAAGACGGGAATCCAAGTCCCCTGCTGAAGGATGTGGCGGGCGTGCTAGTCCCAGGAGGATTCGGAGAACGCGGTGTGGAGGGAAAAATCAACGCGACGCGGTTTGCTCGTGAAAACAACGTGCCCTTTCTCGGGCTTTGCTTGGGGATGCAGGTGGCCACGATTGAGTTTGCGAGAAACGTGTGTGGCCTAGCGGGCGCGAACTCTGCGGAGTTCGATCCAGAGGCACCTCATAGCGTCATTCATCTTCTTGAAGAGCAAAAGGATGTAACAGGTAAGGGAGCATCCATGCGACTGGGCACTTGGCCCACCTTGCTTAAGGAAGACACCAAGGCCCGCAAAGTGTACGGCACTCACGAAATTCGCGAGCGCCACCGGCATCGGTACGAGTTTAACCTCAGTTACCGGGAGCAGATGGAAGCCAAGGGGTTTGTGATTTCGGGCACCTCTCCCGATGGCACACTAGTGGAACTCATCGAGCTCAAGAACCATCCGTATTTTCTGGCCTGCCAATTTCATCCGGAGTTCCAGTCTAAGCCCAACCATCCGCACCCGTTATTTATGGGGTTCATTCAGGCCAGCTTGGCGAACTGCTAAGAGCGCCTAAAAAAGGCAACATCACGCGGAGATGCGGAGAACGCGGAGCTTTTATAAAAACTTATTTCGAAGGTTATTCCGTAGTTTCTCCGCGCTCTCTGCGCCTCCGCGTGACCCTTCTTTTTTGAGTTAATTTAGGCGCTCTAAGGCAACAAAAGAAGCCTGCACGCAGACATTCACGCGCAGCACTTGGCCGAAGCGAGCCGCAATCACGAACTCCCCCCATGACTCCTCACTCTGATAATCTGGTACTGATCGGCTTCATGGGGAGCGGCAAATCTTCCGTGGGGAGACTTGCCGCCAAAGCGCTTGGATTTCAGTTCATCGACACTGATCAGGCAGTCGTAGACCGAACGGGACGCCAAATTGCCGAGATTTTCGCTACCGATGGGGAGGCGGCGTTCCGGGTGCTAGAGACTGAGGCGATTGCATCGCTAGCACACCTGCACCGTTGCGTGATCTCTACGGGCGGCGGGGCGGCACTGTTACCGAAGAACCGTGAACAGCTTCGATCTCTGGGGTTTGTGGTATGCCTGACGGCATCTGAAGAGGTCTTGTTTGAACGGGTCTCGCGCAATGCAAAGCGGCCGCTGCTTCAGACGAGCAATCCGAGAGAGACGCTCTCCGAGCTCATGAAGGCGCGCAGGGCCGTTTACGCTGAAACTGCGCATTGGACTTTAGACACAACGCTTCTACCACAAACTGAGGTTGTTGAGGCACTCATCGTTGCGGCCAAAGAAGCCTTTGCGTGGAAGCGCACGCCTTAAAACAAGCCCTTCAGGCGCAGGCAGCCCACCTCGGCTTCGATGCCTGTAGGTTTGCCCCGGCTATTGCGCCGCCCCATGCCGAGGCCTTCCGCCAATGGGTCGCCGAAGGTAAAGCCGGCGAAATGGCGTGGCTCGCCAAAAATATCGACCGCCGCACGGACCCTCAACTCGTGCTTCCTGGAGCGAAAACGATGGTGGTGGTGGCTAAAAGCTACGCACAGCCACCGCGCGTGGAAACGTCGGAAAAAGAGGGATATCGGATCGCTACGTACGCTTGGGGAGAAGATTACCACGAAGTCCTTACGCCACGCCTCCGAGCCTTGGAGGAAATTCTTGCCGCTCAGGGCGGCAGCCAGCGCAGCTATGTAGACACGGGCCCGGTTCTGGAGCGCGATTACGCCGCACTCGCTGGCTTGGGCTGGCAAGGCAAGAGCACTATGGTGATCTCGCGCGAACTCGGGGCCTTCTTTTTTTTAGGCACCCTGCTCACCACCTTGGAAATCCCACCCGATGACCCCGCGCAAGACCGATGTGGACGCTGCACTCGGTGCATCGACATTTGCCCCACCGCCGCGATTACCGGTCCGCAACAACTTGACGCCCGGCGCTGTGTGTCTTACCTGACAATCGAACTCAAGGGAGCGATTCCAGTTGAGCTACGGGCACTCATCGGCAACCGGATCTATGGTTGCGACGACTGCGCCGCCGTGTGTCCATGGAACCGGTTTGCAAAGGCATCGACTGAGGCGCGTTTTGCAGCGCGCCCCTTTGCGCAGGGCTGGCTGTTGCGCGATTTTCTGAAGCTAGACGATGCCGCGTTCCGCGAGCTGTTCCGAGGCTCGCCAATCAAGCGCATCAAGCGACGGGGTTTTTTGAGAAACGTATGCGTGGCCCTGGGGAACACCGGCGGGCCCGAAGACCTAGCGGCCCTAGAGGCAGCTGCGACTGACGCGGAACCTCTGATTGCCGAACACGCTGCGTGGGCTCTCGGAGAGATTACGCGGCGCGGTTGCGGCGGCGCGACGCAAGCATGGGGCACACAGAGAGAGCCATAAGCCGAGAACGCATCGCCTTCTCCTCTCGATTCCCATCACAGCTTCCGGTCGCTGCGGGCGCTGCGCAGGTGGATCGTCTTATGCTCCAGGTCGTGGATTGCCTTGATGTAACGCACCGTTCGACTCCGCGCGCGCATCAGGATCGACGTTGTGGTCGCCTTTTTTCCGGTCACCTTGACCCCCGGCAACAGCGGACTGTCACTGATGCCCGTTGCACAAAAAATTGCGCTATCGCCCTGAATCAGATCGTCCACAGTGTACACTCTCGCCAAATCAGCCTCGCCAACCTCCGCCGCGATGCTGACTCGCTCAGCCTCGTCTTTGGGCCACATTTGAAGCAGCATCCCGCCTCCCATCGCTTTGAGCGCTGCGGCGGTGAGGATTCCCTCGGGCGAACCACCGATGCCAAAGTACAAATCGACCCCTGAGTCCACAAGGGAAGGCGAAACTGCGGCGGTAATGTCCCCATCGGAAATCAGCCGCAAGGCAGCCCCGGAACGGCGCACCTGCTCTATGAGGGCGGCGTGACGGGGGCGATTCATGGTCATCACAACGAGTTCAGGCACTCGCTTTTCAAGCGCTTCGGCGACCAGGGACAGCGTATGCTCCAGAGGCGCATGTAGACTGAGGGCCTCCATACCCTGCTCCATGGCCTTAACCACCGCTGGACCATAAGCCAGTTTATTGGAGTAAAACGCCGGTAAATTCCTCATCGCCCGTGTATTACCGGCGTGGGTCTGGCTCGCCGCCATGACCGAGATTGAGTTGGGCAAGCCATTTGCAATGTTTGAGGTGCCATCAATCGGATCCAGCGCAATATCAAAGCTTGGCGACCCAGGCTTCCACGTCCCCAAATGCTCCCCTAGGAAAATCCCTGGTGCATTGTCCTTAATCCCCTCTCCGATCACTACCTCGCCACACAAATCGACTAGGTCAAAAACTCCGTAAATGGCATCGCAAGCGGCAGCATCTGCCAGTTCTTTTTGACCACGCCCGAGCCAGGCAAGGGAATTAAGGGCGGCGTTTTCTGTCGCGCGCACAAATTCGAACTCGATGGTGCGTTCGGCGTCGCTAACGGAAAGGGAAACGGAATGGTGTATAGGATTTCGACTCACGGCGCATCATTCCTATGCGCGTTCCGGCATCACAGACAACAACCCGCTTGTAACAAGGCGTGTATTTTTTCTTTTTGCACCATGAGCACAACCATCAAAGGGGTGTTTTACGATTGGGCGGCGTGGACCGAAAGATTTACCTTTGGGAAGACGCCATCAAATCTAGCACGCACCCATAATTTTATTTAACTTCCCCGCCAGCCTGCATTAAGAACTGAGGGACGATCCATGCTTCCTGGCCTGGTGAATTTACCCCGTTCAATGAAACTCAAGCACAAGATCATCCTTTCCTCTGTCTGGGGCGTTGTCGCCACCGGCGTCGTCGGCGTCCTGGTGGAACGCTCCGTCATTCGCAATCAGGGAATTGAGAGCACAAAGTCCTCGATGCGATCTGCCATCATGGAGGCAGAAGACGTGCGCGAGTCGATTGCAACCCTCTCTGAATCAGGCGCCTTCAACAAGGAGGCGCTGCTAAAGGACTATTTAGCCGTAAAAGCAGCTGGGGGAGACATTTCGAAGACCCCGATGTACAATACCATCCCAGTCGTGGCGGCGTGGAAGGGGCTGGAAACAGCAGCTAAAGCTCAGGGGTACACCTTCCGCATCACCAAGCACGAAGCTCGCAACTCCAAGAATCTTCCGACACCTGCTGAAGAGCCGATGCTTGCCTTCTTAAACGATCGCCGGAACTCGGAGTACTTCAACATCGATGACGCCAAGGGGGAGATTATCTACGCGAGGCCGATTGTTCTGAGCAAAGACTGTTTGACCTGTCATGGCGATCCGGCTCGGAGCACCACTGGGGACGGCAAGGACATGCTGGGATACAAGATGGAAGGCTGGAAAGCTGGGGAAACCCATGGTGCCTTTGTCTTAAAGAGCAGCACCAAGCCGTTGAACGACCTCGTAGCGAACAGTATCGGCAAAGTACTTGTCGCCCTGTTAGTGGTGGGCGCGATCGCAGTGGCCATTACGCTTGTGATCGTGCGTCAAATCACCCACGCGCTCCAGCTCGTGGAAGACGTCGCAGGAGGCAACCTTGCCACCTCCGAAAACTTCCACTCCTCGGACGAACTTGGCACCACCGTAGCCGCCATGCGGGAAATGGTGAGTCGTTTGCAGGAAAACATTTCCACGGTAAGCTCCAACTCGCAGTCCTTGGCGGCCGCCTCCGAGGAATTGAGTACGGTCAGCGCCAACCTCAGCAGCAACGCCGACAACGCTCAGGTGCAAACCGAGACTCTCGCGCGTAACGCTCAGAACGTGAGCCGCAACCTGCAAAGCGTGGCAGCTGCCACCGAGCAGATGAATGCTAGCATCGACGAGATTTCTCGCAATGCCGCGCAGGCTTCACGCGTGGCGACCCGAGCGTCCTCCGTTGCGGGCGAAACGACGGTGGCCGTGACGAAGCTCGGTGAGAGCAGCACGGAGATCGGGCAGGTGATTGGGGTCATCACTTCGATTGCTGAGCAGACTAAACTCCTGGCATTAAACGCGACTATTGAGGCGGCACGAGCCGGGGAAGCTGGTAAAGGCTTTGCAGTCGTGGCGAGTGAAGTAAAGGAACTCGCCAAGCAAACTGCGGAAGCCACAGAAGAAATCAGCAAGAAGATCAGCCTGGTTCAGCAGGACACAGAAACGGCCGTGCGGGCAATTAGCGAGATCGCCTCGATTGTGGATGAAATCACCCACATTCAGTCGACGGTTGCGAGCGCCATTGAGGAACAGGCAGCCACCACCCGAGACATTTCGAAGAACGTCCAGGAAGCAGCATCTGAAGGGATGCAGATTTCCGATGGCGTGCAGGGTGTCACGTCAGCGGTACAGACGACTGCGCAGGGCGCAGGCGATACGGCGCAGGTGGCCCGCGAACTAGCGAATCTCTCGGCCAACTTACGCAAGCTTACAGAGGCGACAGCCCGCCGTTACGGTGGCATGACGCACTAAAAGTTTAGCTAAGTCGCCAAGTTGCCGGGTCCGCTTCCTCAGGAGTGGTCCCCGAAGAAACTCACACGGACGGGAGGGCTCGACATGAAAAGCGGGCCGCCCGTCCGTGTCTTTCGTTGCTACATTACTTTTTCCCTTTTACACACATTATCCCATGCTCTCAGCCGGAATCGTCGGTCTACCTAACGTCGGAAAATCCACCCTGTTCAATGCAGTGACGCGCACGCGCAAGGCGCAGGCGGCGAACTATCCATTCTGCACGATTGACCCTAACGTTGGGGTCGTCACGGTACCGGATCCTCGCTTGGAAGTACTCTCCAAGATGTCGAATACGAAGAAGACCGTGCCTGCTGCCATTGAGTTTGTGGACATCGCAGGTTTGGTGAAGGGCGCCAGCGCCGGGGAAGGCTTGGGGAACCAGTTTTTAAGCCACATCCGCGAAGTAAACGCCATTGTACAGGTGGTGCGCTGCTTTGAGGATGACGACATTCATCATGTCAGCGGCACCGTAGATCCCGTACGAGACATTGAGGTCATTAATACGGAACTTATCCTCGCCGATCTGAGCGCCCTCACCAAACGCCTTGAACGCCTCAACAAGGCCATCCGCGTCGGGGACAAGGTGGCGAAGGCAGAGGCTGCCGTGATTGAAAAACTTCTCCCGCACCTCAACGAAGGAAAGCCTGCACTCACTTGCGAACTTTCCGACGACGAAAAGCGCGTAGCGCGGGAGTTCTTTCTGCTCACCAACAAGCCCACGATCTTCGCCTGTAATGTCTCGGAAGCGGATCTTTCGGAGGTGACCGCGTTCGTGCAAAACGGGCCAGGCTCGGAACCCTTGACACTTCCTGCCGCCATTCACGTGCAGGCGGTTCAGAAATACGCGGCATCCCATTTTGCGACAGGGGCAGTGGTCATTAGCGCCCAGATTGAGAGCGAGCTCGTGGATCTCCCTGAGGCTGAAGCACAAGAGTACCTCAGCGGACTTGGCGTACAGAGCAGCGGCGTGGGTTCACTCATTCGGGCGGTGTACCATTTGTTGGGGCTGCGTACCTATTTGACAACGGGCGAGCAGGAAACTCGGGCGTGGACCATCAATACGGGCGACAAAGCGCCGGCGGCAGCAGGGGTCATTCACTCTGATTTTGAGCGCGGGTTTATCGCGGCAGAAGTCACTGCGTACACGGATCTCGTGAGCTTGGGCTCCTTTGCCAAGGCGCGCGAAGCAGGCAAACTCCGGATCGAAGGTAAAGAGTACGTGGTGCAAGATGGGGACGTGATGGAGTTTAGATTTAACGTGTAGTGGCAAGTGCGGATGCCATGGGATTAGAGGGGGAGGACATCGGGAATAGGGAATGGGGAATGGGGGGCGCTGGAAGAACCGAAGAGCAAAAGGCACTCGCTGTCGGACGCTCTCCTATTCTCTCTTGATCGGTACTCGGCTTTTCCCCCAACACGTACCTCCCCTTTACAGCAGGCATTAGCTGGTTCATGTTTGAGGCACGCATGCAACTCCGTGGCCTTCGTCCCCTAAAGCCCCTTTTTCTTCTCGTTGCTCTGGCCTTCGCCCAGTCCGCTCCGGCCGCAGATCCCGCGCTGGTTCGCAAGAGTCTGGCGCGCATCAGCAACACCTCCCAAGAACCCAACTACCGTCAGCCGTGGCTCCCCGGGCTCACCATGAGCAGCTCGGGCACCGGTTGGGTCGTCTCCAAGGACCGTATTCTCACCAACGCGCACGTTGTCTCCAACGCCCGTTTTCTGACACTCGAAAAAGAAAACGACCCCAAGAAATACATCGCCGAAGTGGAGCATATCGCTCACGACTGCGATCTGGCCGTACTCAAAGTGCAGGACCCGGCCTTCTTTAAGGGCACGATCCCTCTGGATTTAGGCGGTATCCCGGAGATCGAAACGGAGGTCTCTGTTTATGGCTATCCCATTGGAGGCGACCGTCTTTCAGTCACGCGCGGCGTGGTATCACGAGTTGATTTCCGTCCCTATGCCCACTCGGGCATCGACTCGCATCTCACCATCCAGATTGATGCCGCGATCAACCCCGGTAACAGCGGCGGTCCCGTACTGCAAAAGGGCCAGGTCGTGGGAGTCGCCTTTCAAGGCTTCAGTGGGGACGTCGCCCAGAACGTGGGCTACATGATCCCCACACCAGTCATCCGCCGCTTTCTCACGGACATTTCCGACGGGCACTACGACCGGTACATGGACTTGTCCATCGCTACATTTAATACGCTTAACCCGGCGATGCGCAAAGGGTTAGGGCTACCTGAGGATGACAAAGGCGTTCTCGTCTCGAGTGTCGCTTCCGCAGGGGTATGCAGCGGCTATGTCAAACCAGGCGATGTCATCCTCGCCGTAGACGCTCTTTCAGTGGCCAGTGACGGCACCGTGGAACTGGAAGGGGAACGCGTTCAAATGGCGGAAGTCGCAGAGCGCAAATTCCGAGGCGATTCCATCCAAATGCACCTCTTACGGGACCGCCAAATCGTAGATGTCACGGTGCCGCTCCCTCAAGCTTGGCCGTTCCCGATGCAAGCAAACCAGTTTGATGTAAACCCAACATATGTGCTCTTTGGCGGGCTCTTATTCCAGCCCCTCTCGCGCAACCTCCTTAGTTCTGTCCAATTTCAAAATCTGCGCCTGAATTATTTCTTTGAAGCGTTCGTACCGAAGGAAATCTACAACGAGCATCCCGAGGTCATCGTCCTAAGCAACATTCTTGCGGATCCTATCAACACTTACCTGGGCGAGTTCAAAGAAAGTATTGTAGAAGAGGTGAACGGCACCCCCATTCGCACCCTCAAGGATCTGGCAGACAGCTTTGAGAAGAAGTCAGAATTTTACGTTATCAAATTCATCGGCAACGGTCGCCCACTCGTTTTGGAGCGCTCCACCGTCGAGGCCGCCCGCGAACGCATCCGCTCCCGTTACGGCGTCCAAAGTGAGCTCTGCCTCGACGCCACCTCCCGCTAATTCTCCCACCTATGCGCCCCACCCTTTTGCTGCTGACGGCCCTGTGCGCGACAGCCGTCGCTCCCGTCCACGCCGCCAACTCGGCCCTTCCCACTGCGCCCCTTCCCACCGCCGCAGTTCCACCCGTTGCAGCATCTCTTTTCACCGATAGCCGCCCGGACTTTGCACAAAACATTGTCCGCGTGAGCATCACCGCGCAGCCCTACGACTTTTCCCGCCCCTGGTCTAAGCGCGCTCCCCTATCTCGGCGCGCGCTCGGCACGGTTTTGGACGGAAAACGGGTGCTCGTCACGGCTGAGTCCATCGCGAACGCCACTTACATTGAGCTCGAGAGTCCTGATGGCGAACAGAAGCAGCCAGCAAGTGTAGAATGCGTTGATTACGAGGCGGATCTGGCCCTACTCCGACCTGAGTCAGAAGACTTTTTCAAGAGCCGTGCAGGACTCGTCTTTGCCACTCCTCAAGTCGGCGATGCTCTGGCAGTAATCCAGCTCGAGGCCAATGGCAACCCACTCCTCTCCAAAGGACAGATGACCACCGCAGAGGTCGTACGCTATCCCATCGACGACTCCTCCTTCCTCGTGGGCCGCCTCAGCGTCCCGCTCCAAATCCGGGAATCCACTCAGTCTCTTCCCCTACTTAAAGAGGGTAAACTGGCCGGACTCATGCTCCGTTATGACCCCCAGTCGAGTCTCCTCGACTTCATTCCAGCAGCAGTCATCGAGCATTTCCTGAAAGACGCCGTAAAGTCTCCATACGAGGGATTTCCTCGGATGGGCTGTAGCTTTGCGGTGACCCGCGACCCGCAGCTTAGACGTTACTTGCACCTCAACGGCAACAACGGCGGAGTGCTGATCACGCAGACACTCAAGGGCGGTCCCGCGGAAAAGGGAGGCCTGCTCAAAGGCGACGTTCTCATGGAGATCGCTGGAAAGCCGATCGATTCCGATGGCAACTACAGGGACGAAACCTACGGGCGTATTTCGCTTGGGCATCTCGTTTGCACCAAACATTTTGAGGGCGAAAATGTAAAAGTACGCTTCATGCGTGACGGAAAAATGGTAGACGCAGAAGTTCCTGTGGCACACAGACGCCCCGAACAGTTCGCAAGCGAGCCCTACATCATCGACCGTGCACCAAAGTATTACGTGCTGGGTGGGCTGGTTTTGCAGGAACTTTCGCGCCAGTACCTTAAGGAGTTTGGTGCAGATTGGTCGCACAAAGCGCCTCTTGATCTCGTTCACCTCGACCGCACCCAAGGCGAGACCAATGAAGACGGCGTAAAGCGCATCGTGATGCTAACGCGCGTCTTACCTTCAGACGTAACCGTCGGTTACGAGGATTTGCGACACATCATCGTCAAGAGCATCAACGGCGAGGCGATCAATAGTCTTGCTGACGTACCCAAATCCCTCGAAAAGGCAACCGACGGACTGCACCGCATTCAGCTCAGTGGAGAGCCCAGTTTACTATTCTTGGACGCAAAATCCGTCGAGGCGGTCGGTCCTGCGTTGCAACGCAGCTATGGTCTCCCAGCTCTGAGCAGACTGGAATAAGGCACCGCGATTTTCTCACCGCAGAGCGCCCTCGGCGAGGTGGGCGCTCTTAGCGTTCCTCAAGCCGTTTTTCCAGAGCCTGTACACGCTCCACGAGCTTGTGCAAGCGCCTCACGTGTGCCACGTGTTCCCTGAACTGGCCAGCTGGCTCGGCCGGGGTCCCCATATACATTGCGCTTGGCCGTAGACTTTTAGTCACGCCCGATTGCGCGCTCACGACCGCCTGAGCGCCTATTTCCAAGTGCCCAGCCACACCCACCTGCCCCGCTAACGTGACGTACTCACCCAGACGGGTGCTACCCGCGATGCCGACCTGGGCCACAATGAGGCTACCCTTACCCACTACGACGTTGTGCGCAATCTGCACTAGATTGTCGATCTTTGTCCCTTCCCGGATCCAGGTCCGACCGAAACGCGCCCGATCAAGGGTCGTATTGGCACCAATCTCTACATCGTCATCCACCTGCACGATACCAACTTGCGGGATTTTGTGATGCTTGCCGTCCTTAGTCTCGAATCCGAAGCCGTCACTACCAATCACCACGCCAGAATGCAAAATAACCCGGTTTCCGAGCACGCAGCGCTCTCCCAGTGTAACGCGAGGATGCAGGCGGCTGTGTTCACCAATCTTCGCACCGTGTCCGATGTAGCAGTGCGCACCAATGATGCTACCTGCTCCGATGGAGGCCCCAGCCTCAATGACCGCGTACGGCTGAATTGAAACCCCTTCCCCGAGCACAACACCTTCTCCGATAATGGCCGAGGGATGAATTCCAGCGGGGATGGAAATGGGGGGCGGCGCGAAGTGCGCCACCAAAGAAGCAAATGCCAGGGAAGGATTTGCCACGCGAATTGCGATGGGAGCGACGGGCTCCTCAAAGTCGTCGCCCACGAGGACTGCCGCAGCCTGAGATTTGCGAAGAGCTGGAAGGTACTTAGGATTGCCCAGAAAAGTGACGTCCTGTGAGGTGGCCTCATCCACGGCTGCCACGCCCCGAATCACTCTCGCTTCATGAGCGTCCCCACTAAAAAGAAACTGACCGCCCACAAGGGCGGCCAGTTGCTGTAAATTGATAGTCAGATCTGCGGACATCCGCAGACAGTACTACTTCTTCTTTTCCTTGTCAGCATTCAGCTTGGACACGACGTCCGAGGTGAAGTCGAAGGCTTCCTTCGAATGCACGATCACGGGCACAGCGTTCATGCTCTGGCCGGACTTGTCGAAAACGATGTCGTAGCCTGCAGACTTAACAACGTCGGTCACCACCTTGTTGATTTCTTCCACGAGGGAATTGCGGGACCGCACAGACTGTTCAGAGAGCTGACGTTCACGGGTCTGCTGAAATTCCTGCACTTCACGCTGCATCACGCCAAGCTCCTGGAGCTTTTCGTTGAGCGCCTTGGTCTTTTCGGCCTTGGCCTTTTCAGAAAGTTCCGACTTGCCGGCCTCGTCGTTAATCTTACGGGCCATTTCCTGAGCCTTGTTGAAGGCTTCGAGACGTTCGTCCAATTCCTTCTTCGCTTGATTGCGGGACTCGTTGATTTTGGCCTCGGCGTCCTTGGTCTTGTAGTAGCTGTCAAACACCGACTTCATGTCGATGGTACCGACTTTGAGTTCGGCCTGAGCAGCAGGAGCCACAATGGCGCCAGCGGAAATTGCGAGGAGGGCAGCAATACGATTCAGTTTCATGTGTTATGTCTAAGGGGTAACTGTGGTCTAAGAGAGAGGAAGTTCAGCAAACTGCGTAGTAAAGTTCAAGCAAGCACTTTATCAAAACTGATAGCCAACGTTGAAGTTAAACCGGCCCCGGCCCGAACTCAGGTTGGAGTCTTTCTGCTGAGGCACCGCATAATCGATGCGTACGGGTCCAATCGGCAGATCCAGTCGCAACCCGACCCCCACATCGGAGTTGTATGCGGAGGAAGAAAAGTCGTAGGCGTCTGCATTCACAAAGCCAATATCGTAAAAGACCGCGCCGCGCACCTTGTCGACAATAGGCATCGTGTACTCCGCAGTGGCACGCGCAATTGTCTTGCCCCCAATTGGTTCGGTACCATCAGTCACAGTACCCTTACCACCGACGTGACGGAACCTGAACCCACGCAAATCATTAGCACCACCAAGGAATAGACGATCATACAAGGGCACACCGCCGCTCTGCGCGAAGTCCTTGTTCTGGTTGCCCCAGAAGTCCACCACACCAGCCTGCGCGTTCAGGGTAAGAATGGTATCCCATTTCATACGGAAATACTTGGACGCCTCGGCGTTCCACCCATAAATCTGAATGTCTCCTCCAAGCGGACCACCCGTCACAAACGTGGACACATCCACCCGCTCGCCTTTCCGCGTCAAAAACAGTGAATCACGCGTATCGTAGGTGATACCCGTGAAGACTTGGCTCTTGAGCAAATCGCCCAGGTTACTCAACTGTCTGGCCGCCGCAGGCGCGCCGGCCTGAACGTCGTGCACGTTGACCTGCTCCACCCGGTATCCAAGACGCCCAAAGGAGAACTCGGTGATTGGCTTGCGCGCAACCAACTCAAAGCCAATGCGCTGCTCTGAGTAGTAGTCGGACACATACGATGCGTCATGGTAGAATACTTCCCCACCGAGGGAGAGCTTCTGGTCTAGGAAGTAAGGTTCCGTGAGCGAAATTACGGCGTCCTTACGCTTGGCACCGTACTGGATCCGAGACCGGAACTTCTGACCGCCACCCGTAAAATTAGGCCAATGAGTCGCGTCAAAGTTGCTCTGGGTAATTTCCACAAACCCCAGAAGGCTGTCTACAGAGGAAAAACCCGCGCCGAAGTTCAGTGAGCCCGTCCGTTTTTCTTCCAGAACGACATTCAGATCGCGCTCCGCTGGGTTACCAGATTCAGCAGGATACAGGTCAACTTTGGAGAAGTAGTTGAGATTGTTCAACCTCTGCTTACTCGCGTCCATGCGGACTGTGTTAAAAAGTTCGCCCGGCTCCAGTGCGAGTTCGCGCCGCACCACCTTATCTTTGGTGCGGGTATTGCCCGTAATGTGAATCCGGCCAACGTAGGCCACTCCACCCTCCTCCATGGAATAGGTGATGTCCGTGACATGATCCCCTCCGGGACCCGTGCGCGCGCCGGCCTGGAAATCCACGTAGCCCTTGGCTCCGTAAAGCTCCTGGAGCGCTTTGATGTCCGCTTGGACGGCTGCCGGGGAGAAGACAGCGCCGGAGCGCAGCTTGGTGACTCGGACAAACTGGTCTGGACCAAAGAGTTTGCCACCACGGAAGCTGATATTTCCGACCCTGTAGGGATTACCTTCGGCGATACTAAATACCACTTCGACCTTGCCATTAAGACGATTGACCCGAGGCGGGGCCACTTGCACGTCGGAGAAGCCACGGTTCTGATAATACTCGCGGATGGCGATTGCGTCGTCGCTAAGTTGTTCTTGATTAACCCGACCCGTCTTCATGATCGGGCTTAAAATCATGCGGTACTTGCTCGTCTTGATGACCTTGGAAAGTTCCTTGGAACTGATGCGCGAATTGCCCTCGAAACGCACCAACTTGATCGCAGTCTTCGTGCCTTCCTGAATTTCATAGACCACGCGGGCCGTGCCTAACGTGTCGTTGGAATCCAGCTTGTAGGTCACGTTGACGTCTGTAAAACCCTTGGAAGCGTAATATTCCAAGATTTTCTGCCGATCCGCCTCCATGGCAGCTTCACTGGCTGAATCGCCGGGCTTGACCGAAATCTTTTCGCGAATCCGACTCAGCTTGAACTGCTGGATGCCCTGAATGTCCACCGCAGTAACGCGGGCCTTCGCCTGAAGCACCACAATCACCTTCACCCCGTCACCTTTGGCTTCACCAAAAATACGCACATTCACTACGTTGCCGGTGGCGTATAGGTTACGAATGTCCTCTTCTACAACCTGTTCCGAGTACGGCTGCCCGACGCGAGTGCGCATGTTCGCGAGAAGCCTTTCTTTGGCGACTGTGGCGGGCCCGGCGTATTGGACCTCAATTTCAACGACATTCGGTGCCTTGACTGGCGCCTGTTGCGCCAGTGCAGCCCCCGAAAGAAGCGGAGCCACTGCTGCCATGCACAGGACGGAGGGAACGATACGGGGATTCATAAAGACAAACATGCGGGCCTTCTGACAAAGCTTTATCAGAAAAAAATGGGAATCCACTTCAAGCTCTGCGCTTGATGGCGTCAAGTTGCCTTTTATCTAGTCGGCCCTCACTCCTCGCAGACACGCGAAGATAGACTCACTTTCATCACCCCCCGCCCGGGTCTTCAAGCAGGCACGGAATGCGTCGCGCATCGGAGTGTGGCCGGTAACGAACCTGAGCGTGCGCGCTTTCTCAACGCGTCGTCCGCTTGGCTGCCAAAGGCACCATTTTAGACACCTCTTTTTGAGCGGGGTTGTCAAATGCACTCGCCGCCATGACGCGTTGGCCTGCCCGTTCAATCAGGAGCACCTTTTTTAAAGCGCGATGCTCGCAAACAAACCGCGGCAAGGGCCCACCACAAGCAGCGCTCTCGCCCATAAACTCCACGCTGAAGAGCGAAAAGCCCTCCTCGAGGTCACCTTTGAGCCCGGCACCCACCACGGAAAGAGAAATCCCGCCCAATAACCTTCTCTGTTAATTTCTCATGCCTCGAAGACGGTGCCTAGCTTCATTGACACGCCCTCTTTCTACGCCATTCTCAACCCCGCACTCCCCCCGCATACCGATGAACCGCCGAAACTTCCTCCTCACAGGCGCAGCCGCGCTCGCTGGTGCAGCCCTCCGCCCAGCACGCGCTCAAACACCCGTTACGCCGCTTAAAAAGGCAGTTAACTTGGGCATGATCAAAGGCCCGGCGAACGCCACTCTCGCCGACCGGTTTAAGATGGCTCGCGATGCGGGTTTTGAGGGAATCGAGCTCAATCTCCCCGACGCACACTGGAATGTCGAAATGCTGCTGGACGCCAAATCACAGAGCGGCCTCGAAATCGCGGGAATCATCTGCACCCCGCACTGGAGTTTCCCCCTTTCCGATCCTGACCCCACCAAACGCGAGCGTACCGTTCAGGGACTGCAACTGGCCCTCCAACAGGGCGGGGAGCTCGGCTGCAAACGCGTGCTCCTGGTCCCCGGCGTCGTGAATGCTCAGGTCAACTACGCCACCTGCTGGGAACGCGCTGTGGAAGGCATCAAGCGCTGCGTAGAGTCTGCAGAAAAAGCGCGCTGCCACATTGCCGTGGAAAACGTGTGGAACCAGTTCATCATGAACCCTGTAGAGGCGGCGCGTTTTGTGGACGCCGTGCAAAGCCCATGGGTGGGATGGCACTTTGACATCGGCAACTGCGTCACGTACGGCTGGCCTGAACATTGGCCGCAAATCCTCGGTTCACGGCTTTTAAACCTGCACATCAAAGATTTCAGCCGCAAAAAGGCCAACGACGAGGGCCTCCGCAAAGGCTTCGGAGTGGAACTGGGCGAGGGCGACGTCAACTGGCCCGCCGTCATGGCGGCTGTCCGTGCCACAGGTTACTCTGGATACGCCATTGCCGAGGTACCAGGCGGCGACGCCCCGCGGCTCCAGTTTCTCTCTGAGCGCATGAACCAACTTTTAAACGCATGAGTTCCTCCCACTTCTTTCTCGGTGGTGATTTGCCAGTCAACAGGTTGGGCTTCGGCGCGATGCGTCTGTGCGGCCAGCCCGGCAACTTTGGTCCCTTCCCCGACTGGGAAGCTGGAAAACACCTACTCAGACGCGCGTTTGAGCTCGGTATCAATTTTATCGACACCGCTCACGCCTACGGACCGGGGTGGAACGAACTCCTGATTGGCGAAGCCCTGGTTGGCACTCAGCAAACAATCTATGTCGCCACCAAAGGCGGCGTTGAGAAAACCGCTCACGACCGCGTTTTTCCAGACGGACGCCCCGAGCAGTTGCGGTTACGTTGCGAAGAGAGCCTCCACCGGCTTGGGGTGCCGCGCATTGATCTGTACCAACTCCATCGCCCGGATCCAGCCGTGCCCTTCCTCGAAAGCGTGGAGGCACTCGCACAGCTTCGCCGCGAGGGTAAAATTCGGCACATTGGCCTTTCCAACGTCACCCTTGAGCAGTTGCAAGCTGCCCTCGCCGTGGTGCCCGTAGCTTCGATCCAAAACCGCTACAATTGGAACGAGCGCAAGGACGACTCTATGGTCGAGTTCTGTCTGCAACAAAACATTGCTTATCTGCCCTGGGGCCCTCTGGCCGCCCAACCCTTTGCCCCAGACGCGCCTCTCTCCCACGACTTGCGCCTCGCGGAACTCGCTCGCACCCACCAAGCAACCCCTTCTCAAGTGGCGCTGGCGTGGCTTCTACAGCGCGCCCCGAACATCATCGTCATCCCCGGGACCACCTCAGTGGCGCATCTGGAAGAAAACGTGGCTGCCCGAAAAATCGCGCTTGAAGAAGATTCCCTGCGCGAAGCCTAACTACTTAGTGGCTTCGGCGTTCCAGATCTTGACGTCATCAAAATAGCCATCCTTGCCCGCGCAACCAAACTCCACCTTGGACTTGGTTTCGTGGGCAATTCCAGAAGATTTGAGGAAGGCGACGGGCTTGCCATCCACACTGGCGCGCATGGTGTCCTGAACAGTTTCAAGAACGAGGGTGTACCATTTACCCACTTCAAACGCTGCGGGGAAGGTCGCGCTACGTCCCACCAGAAGTTGATTCCGCTCCTCTTTTTTGGTGGGGTCTTTGCTCATTTCGTAGATGTCATTCCGCATGGAGCCATCGCGTTCATCACGCAAGGTGACGTCCTTGGGAGTAAGGACCACACGGCAAATGTGGCCGTAGTGGGACCCTTTGTATTGGCGGTCATCGAGTTCGGCGGAGAGCGCCGTAGCGCCGTCGAAGCGGAATTTAAATTCGATGATGCTATCCTTGGTCGGCGTGTCATTGCCGATGACTGCGGCGTGTCCGACGATGGCGGGCTTTCCATCCTCGGCTGGAGTCGTGATCCGCGTTTGGGTGCCTTTCAAGACCCCGTTTTCGACCACAAAAGTCGGCACGACCGGCCCCCATGGCTTAGCTAGTTCGGCGCGCTCAAAATCCTCGGAAAAAAGGAGTTCCTTTTTCTTGGCAATAGCTTCTGAGGGAATGACGGGCAAATCGGCGGCGAAAGCTGCCGAGGTCAGAAGGAGAGAAACAACAAGGGTAGAGCGCATGGTGAATTGGGAGGTCTAATGTGAGAACTCAAAGCTAGACAGCCTTCTTCCCCAAATCCAGACCAGTGCTCCAAATCCGCTCATTCGTCGCATCCATAGAAGAGGCTGGCACCTCTTCAAGAGCCCCGTCAAAGGGCACCCGATCGTCGTAGGTAGTCCGGTGAAATTGTTCGGATTGCTAGCAGGTCCAAGTCGGCAACCGAGCCGGAGGCTTTGGAATACCGTAGCAGACGGATTGCGCTCCGGCAGGAGTGCGAGAAACATCCGCAACTCACGCGGATCGAGTTCCATGTGAGGGGTTTCTCGTGCACCTCCTAAGCCCCAAAGGGGCGAGTTATGACAGCCTAGGGCAACGCCCTAGGATTACCGGTCATGTGACATCAGCCCGTGTAGGGCGTCCCGAAACATCGTTCGATTTCACATGCCCCTATAGGGCTGTGGACTTTTTCATCTAAAACCCAGCGCGTTGCCCTAGGCTGCAAGGACTCGCCCCATTGGGGCTTCGGAAACGAACCGATCCGACTTCCTTGTCCGTACTGCCTGTTAGCCCATGGCTTCGCTGTCCACAAATCACACATACCCAGCCGGATCAATCTCCACCGCGCCATAACCCACTGCTAATAAACCGCCTTCCAACTGCGCGCGCACTTCCGGTAAACGCCCTAGCTCCGCAGGCGCGATCTGCACCTTCGCAGTCGGAGCCGGGTGCCCGTCGCGCACAAGATGCCGGACCCGAAACACAGAAAAACCGAGGCTACGGACCCACTCTTCACCGGCTTCCACCAGAGCTAGAGCATCACGAGTCACAGGCGTGCCATGAGGGATTCGGGACGATAAACAGGGCTGGGCCGGCGCCTCCGCCGTGGGCAGTCCCAGAGCGCGTGAGGCCTCACGAATTTCATGCTTGGTCAGGCCCGCATCCCGTAATGGGGCAAGCACGCTGAACTCCAAGGCGGCCTGCCGCCCCGGACGCACCTGCCGCATGTCGTCCGCATTCTCCCCGTAAGCTAACCCCCGATACGCCCGACTCCCCGCCAACTGTTCCAACTTTGAAAACAGCTCTGCCTTACAAAAATAACACCGGTTCAGTGGATTCTGAGCGTAATCAGGATTTTCCAACTCCCCCGTAGACACAACTTCCACAGGAGCGTCCAAAGATTCTGCGAGCTCCAAGGCAGCCGCCAACGCCTTCCGAGGCAAACTAGCGCTATCAGCGATGACCCCTAAGATAGCAGACCGACCAAGGGTCTGCCGTGCCTCGGCCAACAGATACGCGCTGTCAACCCCGCCGGAGTAGGCAATAAGAAGCGGCGCGTGCTCCCTGAGCATTCGTCGCAGGATCTCCTGTTTGGCAGCAAGGGTTTCCATGCCTTGCGCTTAAAGCTGGACCCGACGAAAC
>CAIWVL010000338.1 GCA_903916085.1 uncultured Spartobacteria bacterium | reverse complement strand
CTGAACGCTTAGATGAACGGCTCTGCTTGGATGTTTTGCCTGCCATGACTAGCGACTCTAGGAAGACTCCCGAGTGCCCGCATTTCTTTTCTTAAAGTTGCCCCCCCATGGAGTATCACGCAGTCCTCTTGGGCGTGTGATCGCGGCCCAACCACTACGTCTCCCCAGTGGGCAGTCTATTGCAATGGCGTTCAACTTACCTGAGGTTCCGGTGGACTTCGGCGTGGCATCTGAGTGTTTGGCCACCCGCACAGCTTGGGGTTTGGAGTCTAGTGCAGGCTTCCCGAAACATCAGGAAACCACTCTGACTTCGTGGGACTCGTTCTAGCTTGGGTTCTAGCTTGGCTCTTTTTAGAGCTCACATTTAGCGTAACCCTCTGTGAGCTAAGCCTTGGTGCCGGTGGCGGGACTCGAACCCGCACGGGGATTGCTCCCCAACGGATTTTAAGTCCGTTGCGTCTGCCATTTCGCCACACCGGCCCATGGGCCTTCCTCTTGCTCACGCTCACCTCTTTAAAAGAAAGGCGCTCGCCATCAACACTACGCATTAAGTTCCCCCAAAATTACACCCTTTTTTTCAAGAAGACCCTTTCCTGCACTTCTCCACAGAGTCAGGGAGCGGGGGTTGCGTCAATGTCCGGCGCGTTCGTTTGGGGCAGGAGACCGCACAGCCAGGGCGGCTTGCCACGGCGGGCGTGGTTCTGTTTGCCACTTGGCATGTTCCCCTTGCCAGCAGACAAAAAGGGAGCTCCATTTCCACAGGTTAATCTCCTCCCTCGAAGACCGGTTGCAGCAGCGCCGCAAATACTTTAGACATCTATCAGTTCTATCACCCTTATGCGGCCCAACTATTCCGTCCTCCTTTCCAGTTGCTTTGTCATGGCGGCTGCCCCGCTCTACGCGCAGTCCGGCGATGGATCGGAGATGTTTCTCAATGCTTACAGCAGCTTTCAAAAAGCGGAGTCTCTGGAAAAGCGGGGCGATTTTAGTGCCTCCTTGTCGCTGTACCAAGAGGTGGCTAAGGCGCTTTCCCAGCTTTCAACGCAGTTCCCGTCGTGGAGTCCGCAGGTGGTGAAGTACCGCACCCAGTTGACGGCGCAGGCGATTCAGCGCATTCAGAGCGCAAAGGCTGCGGGACAAACGGGGCAGACGGCGCAAAAACCTCGGGCAACGTCGCTTGAGGCCAGTCCGCTGATTCCTCAACTCCCTCAGCGAGATGGCGTTCCTGTGGCGCCGACGGATCCGTTTGCGGAGATTCAGGGGAAGCTTAGTCAGCTTCAGAACGATTTGCAGTTTGCTCTCGAAGAAGCCCAGCGTTTGCGTAAGGAAAAGGCGGATCTTTTAAAGAACCTTGAAGAAACAGCGAATTCTGCTTCCAAAGCCCTGGACGAGAACATCAAGGCGCGTGCGAAAGCCGAAGACATGGCCCGCATTCTGGAGCAGCGCGCAGATGTGGCGGAACGTGCCTTATTGACCGCCCGAGAGGACAAGACGAAGACGGCAGTGGACGTCGTCGCGTTGGAAAAGGAGCGCGACTCGTTGCGCCAGCAGAAGCGTGAATTGCAGGCGGAAGTGGAGGCCTCCGAGGAAATTCGTCGTCGCCAGGAAGCGCGCTTGGCTCAGACTCAGAACCGCGAGAATTCAGCTCTAGGCGAACGCGATTCTGCGGGGCAGCAGCTCGCCGCAGCGCGTAAGCAGACGGAGCAGGCGCAGGCTGAGGCAGCGCGAGCCGCGAAGACTCAGGCTTCCTTAGTTCAGCAGTTGGAAAAAACGGTGGGTGAGCGAGATGAGGCAAAAAATGCCACCTCTACGGCGCTCAAGGAACGGGATGAAGTGCGTTCAGAGGCGGAGAAGCTGAGTAAGGAACGTGAGGCTGCGGAGAAGGAGCTCGCGAAGCTTGCGAAAGAGCGGGACGCGGCAAAGGTGGCACTGAGTAAAGTCACTCAGGAACGGGACGACGCGTTGGCTGTATCGGCTCGGCTCAAGGATGCGCGCGCTCAGATGGAAAAGCTGGAGCTTGAGAACAAGGATTCTGCTTCGAAGCTGGCTAAAGTGCAGGCTCAGTTGGAACAGCAGCGGCAGGAGGGGACGCAGTCCGCGCAGGCAACGAAGGCGATGCGTGACGAGGTTGAAGGTGTGCGCTCCAAGCTGGTTGAGGCTCAGAAAAAGGCTGAGGGTGCAGAGAAATCGGTGACCGAGCTCGAGGGAAAGTTGGCGGCTGCGATGCAGCAGGTGAGCTCGGCCAAGACGGAAGCGTCTCAGGCCGTGAGCGAAAAGGATAAAGAGCACGAAGAGCGCGAGCTTTTGCAGGGCATTTTGAACCGATCGCTACAGGAACAGAACCGACGGGAGAAGGCGCGCAAGGATTTGGTGGCTGAGGTGTCGCGTTTGAAGGTGAGTTCGGACGCGTTGATGAAGCAGATTGGGCTTTTGGGTGAGCCGGTGCTTCAGTTGAACGAAAAGGAGCAGGCGCTTTTCAAGCAGCCGATGGTGGAGATCAGCGAGGAGGGAATTTCCATTTCGGCGATGAAGACGCCCTCGAAGACGGCACAAGCATCTCAGGCCGGGGGGAAACCGGCTGAAAGCGGTGCGCCTGAGGGAGGTGCCAAGGCGCCAGCGAAGGGAGCGCAGCCCACAGCGGACGCGCCAAGGGGAGAAGCACCGACTAAGAGCGAGTCCACGGCAGGGGCCAAGGGAGGTTCGCGCAGCGGCCCGATGTCGGAGGATGTGCGATTGAAGATTTCTGAGGCGAAGGATCGGTTCGACAAGGGGGATTTTTCTCTCGCTGAAAAGTTGTACAAGGAAGTGCTGGATACAGCTCCGGGTAATGCGTTTGTGCTTTCCAATTTGGGTGTAACGCAGTTCCGGGCAAAGCGTTATACGGAAGCTGAAGACAGTTTGCGCAAGGCCCTTGAGCTTGCTCCTGAAGACGCCTTTTCGCGTTCAACTTTGGGGATCGTGTACTACACGCAGGGTAAACTCGACAAAGCCGTGGACGAACTTACCCAGTCTGTGGCGATCAACCCCAGTAACGCTGTGGCTCACAACTACCTTGGGATCGCCGCTAGTCGCAAAGGTTGGCAGGAGAACGCTCGCAAGGAGCTGGAAACCGCCGCCGAACTGGATCCCACCTACGCCGACGCTTACTTTAATCTCGCAGTGGTGTGCGCCTCACAAAAACCTGCGGACAAGGATGCTGCGCGCGCGGCTTACCAGAAAGCCACGGCGCTTGGCGCTGCGGCGGACTCCCGTCTCGAAGAGTTGATCCGCTGAGGTTTGTGGCCCGGACATCTCAGAAAACGCGCAGGGCGAAGGCAGGTCGGGGCCGACCTTGGGTCGTTGCGAATTTTGCGACGACGTGGGATGGCCGGATTTCTACTCGGAACCGGACGCCTTCGGATTTTTCGTCTCCGGAGGATAAGAGGCGGTTTTTGGAGATTCGGGCGGAGAGCGATGCCGTTTTGGTAAGCTTTGCGACGGTCGCGGCGGACACGATGACCATGGGAATGCCGGATGCAGGGTTGCGAGCGGCACGGGTAGCGCGTGGGCAGGGGGAGTATCCGCTGCGGGTGATTTTGAGCGGGAGTGGTTTGGTGGATGCGGGGCTGAGATTGTTTGGGGAAAATTTTTCGCAGGTGGTGGTGTATTCGACGGAGCGTATGCCGGAGGCGGTAAGGAGTGGGTTGCGTGGACGGGCCGAGGTGCGTCTTGGGGAGGGGAGCAGGGTGTTGCCTGAGTTTGTGTTGCGTTCTTTAGGGGAGGAGTTTGGGGTGAAGCGTGTGGCATTTGAGGGCGGGGGGACGTTGTTTTGGGATTTTTTGAAGGCAGGGTGCGTGGATGAACTATGCCTAACGTTGTGTCCTCTGGTTTTTGGGGGAAAAGAAGGGGTGACGCTGACAGGAACTGGGCTATGTTATCTACCGGCCTCGGTGAAGGCCTCTCTGCGGGGGCTGGAGCGTGTTGGGGACGAGTGCTTTACCCGGTGGCGGCTGAGGTTTTCCAGTGTTGATGGAGAGTTTAAAGAAAAGGGCGACTCTTCTGTTGACTCTCCTGAAAAGGAGGCCTAATCTTGCGACCCTTTTTTGGAGAAAGTCTCATGTCAACGTATTCAGCGAAAGATAACGAAGTGCAGCGTCGGTGGTGGGTGATTGACGCAGCCGACCAAGTGTTGGGCCGGGTAGCGGTGAAAGCCGCCAACCTGCTCCGCGGCAAGGAAAAAGCGATTTTCACATCTCACGTGGACACCGGCGACTTCGTCGTTGTGATCAACGCTGACAAGGTGCGCGTGACCGGTAAGAAGGAAACGGCAAAGACTTACATGTCTTTCTCCGGCTATGTGGGCGGCCACAAGAGCGAGTCCTTCCGCCAGCGTCGTGCGCGCCATCCAGAACTCCTGATCCAAGGCGCTGTGAAGGGAATGATCCCGCACAACCGTTTGGGCCGTCAGGTCATCACCAAACTCAAAGTTTACAAGGGTGCAGAGCATCCTCACGCCGCCCAGAATCCTGTGGCCGTTACCGAAATTAAGTAATCACTGATTATGTCGACTCAGGCTCCCGAATTCGTAACCATTGGCCGCCGCAAAACTGCGGTAGCCCGCCTCCGGCTGACAGCCGGTACAGGCAAGATTGTGATCAATGGCCGTTCTTTTGAAGAGTACTTCAAGACCCAGGCTCTTCAAAACACCGTGCTCAGCCCCTTTGAAGTGGTGAAGCAGCTCAACCAGTTTGATCTGAAGATCAATGCTGATGGCGGTGGAATGCATGGTCAGGCTGGCGCAGTGCGTCTCGCCGTTTCCCGTGCTCTCATTGAGGCCAACCCCGAGCTCCGTGCTGTGTTGAAGGCCGAAGGATTTCTACGTCGCGATCCTCGCATGAAGGAACGTAAAAAGCCCGGTCAACCCGGCGCTCGCAAACGCTTCCAGTTCTCCAAGCGCTAAGACGCGAGAAATTGGTTTTCAAAAGCCCGCTGCATGTCCTGTGCAGCGGGTTTTTTGTCCGCAGGCTAGTACCTCAAATCAGGAAAACGTTCGGTATGATTTAAGAGATTATCGCTGCCCCATTCCAACCGCATGGCAAGTGAAACTCCGAAGTGGAGCGCAGTGCACTCTGTTCCTGGAGTTGCGTATGTTCGCCTTGATCCGTGGTTGCCACCCCAGCAGGGGTGCAAGCGCAGGCATCAACGGATCAATGGGGACTGTTGCCCAAGGAGCAACCCGAAAAAAACTCTGATTTGAGGTACTAGGCTCTGTGCGCTGTCGCGCTGGGAAAGGCCTTGCTGACTTTAGACTTTATTCAAAGGAAATACTTTCACGTCCACACCTGGCGACATCAGCGCGTGATCAGGTGGCCGTCCTGGAGACGTAAATCCGTTAAGCTGCATCAAGTTTGCATCCCACTTTGAAAGGTGAGGCAGATTGATGGTGTAAGGATTGTGCCAAACTTGTCCCCGCATCAGTCCCCTTGGAGTGCTGGTGTAAAGTAGATATCTTTCCACTAGAAAAAACTCGAGGGTGTCGGGCGCTGCTGCCGCCAACGGAGGACCCGGAGCATACTTGAAATTGCAAATGACGGGACCGTCCGTTTGAGATTGACGCTCCGAACGGAATGCAACGCTTCCTTGGGGGCCACGTTTGGCTGACATGGAGGCATAGTGGTAGGGCAAATGAAAAAGTCGCTTCGCGATTTCGACTGCCATCCGCTGATTGGCATCTAGTGAATAAAACCAAACCCCAGGAACCCCATCGTGATCATGCACGTATGTGCGGAGGTTCAGTTCCAAAAATGAGGACAACCCAGGCAGCGCTGGGCAGAAGCGGGGGCGGACGTTTTCCATGAAAAAAGGCACAATGCCCAAGTAGGCCTTTCCTTTAAAGGTATCCGTAAATAACCCGGGTGGAAGTGTTTGCTGGATTTGCTCAGCGGGAAAGTCCCAGTGCAAAAAGAGGAGATCACTCCATCGCTGATACATGACATGCCCTGCTGTAGGCACGTTCCGGACAGCAAGGCGTCGGTTAAGATCAGGTCGGCTTCCAAAATTGGAGAGTTTGGGCATTTTACGGCTCCCGAAAGGGCGTCCATTCTGATCAGGCAGAAAGCAGCGCTGCGATGATCTCGTGTCTTTCTTGGGGAAACGCTTTTTTAGATTCTGGGCGGCCTGCTTTTTCGTACCAATAGCGCGCGTTCCAGAGGTCCCCTTCTTCGCGGTGCAGGTGGGCGTGGATCCAACTGCCTTCTTTGGTGTGGATTTCCTGAGCGATGTTGTGGGCCGCATGCCAATCGCCCTTTTCGGCGTGCCACAGGGCTGCTAGGGCGGCAGTTAGTCCGGCAGGAGGCTCCGTATCTACGGCAGCTGAATCGATGAATGCGGCGAGTTTCATGGAACGAGACTGGCTGAATACCGCTTATTTGGCGAGTCACGCCTCGGCTGTAAATGGCTTCCCTGAGGACGAGAGTCTCAAAATTCCCTAGTTCTTTACTCACTCTGCTTTCACTTGTTGAAAAAGCAGCATTCTCGTCATCGAGGGAACTTTGGAATGACCTTGAAGGAGGTAGCGGAGAGGTCGGGTATTTGAGACATCTGATGAGCGCCCCGGATAACGTCTCTGTGCGAACTGCGATCGCTGTCCTGCAAAACAAAACCCGCAGCCCTCAGTGAAAGGGCGGCGGGTTTGACATACTGTTCTAAGCGAAAACTTTTAGTAAGCTTTCATCTCAAGGCTGAGGCCTCGGCTACTGCAGATTAAAACGCTGCTTGGCCTTGGCGCGCTTGGCATTGGACTTGGCTTTACGCTTCGTCTTCTGAGTGGGCGTTTCAAAGGCCCGGAGGCGGCGCACTTCTTCCATGATCCCTTCGCTTTCCATCTTGGACTTCAAGCGCTTCAGGGCACGGTCAATAGGTTCACCTTTGCGTACAGATACTTCTGGCATGTAATTTCTCCCTCCTTTCTCTCGACGATTCGACACGACACTTCGTGGGAGGTGGAGCCTACCTAGGCGTGGGACGTGAAGTCAACACTCACCTTCCTCCGCCGGTTGACGCCCTGCTTTCAAGTGCTAGTGTAACTACTTCCCCAGAATCAGCAGCAAGCCGTTCGTTTCCCCAAAACGCAAAACGCAACACGTTTCCCCAAAACGCAAAAGTTCATTCATGCAGAAACTAGACTTCGCCGCCGCCGTGGACTTAATCCTTCAGGACAACCCCAAGTTTGATCGGGAGGGATACTTCTTTCTCAAGGATGTGCTTGAATTCACGGTGGGGCAGGCGAAGAAAAACAGGGAGCGTCGCGGGGGCCATGTGACTGGCCAGCAGCTCCTTGAGGGCGTGCGGGTTTACGCTCTAAACCAGTTCGGCCCCATGGTGGTAACCGTGTTTGAGTACTGGGGAATCACTCGCTGTGAGGATTTTGGTGAGATTGTGTACGAGCTGATTCGGGTTGGCCTTTTTGGAAAGTCTGAGCAGGACTCGATAGACGACTTCAAGGGGCTTTACACCTTTCACGAGGCCTTCGTGCTGCCCTTTCGCCCATCTGCAGGAGGCCGTGTGCCTAATGCTCTTTCGGGCGGGCGCGCAAGACGCCGCGAGGCGAAGACTTCTCAAGGCTAGTGCGCCGACCTAGTCGCGCTTGGCGGTTGCATCCGCTGGGGGGGCTGGGGCAAACTCAACATCTTCATGAAACCCCACCCTCTGGTGTCCAACACTCTGCTGTTGTGTCTTCTCGCGAGCCCCGGCATTGCTGCGCCCTCTGGCGTTGCGGAGGCCTCCCCAGTGGTTCTTCCAGCTCAGTCTAAAGAACTTGCCTCAGAGGGTTTACGTCGCCGTCAGCTAGAAGGGAAGGTCACACTCTCCGATGCCGTCAACCTCGCTCTGCATCAGAATGCGGATGTGCTTGTCGCCCTTCGAGAAATTGAACGTAAACACGGTCGAGTCGTCGAAGTTCGGGCTCAAGGTCTCCCTCATGTCTCCCTGAACGCTAGTCTGAATGAGCAGGATTCCCGACTTTCGAGTCAGCTGGCAAAAGGTGTCGAGACTCAAAACAAGTCCTGGCAGATTGCCTTAAAAGTGAGCCAAGTGATTTACTCCGGCGGAGAGGTCGCCGCTAACGTTCGCTCCGCTAAGTTTTCTCAGGACGCCGCCTACTACGCCTTGCGGGACACATTGGACAAAGTGGTGAGCCAGGTGCGTCAGCAGTTTTCGCAAGTGCTTGCGACTAGGGCGCTGATCGAGGTTGCAGAGGAATCCGTGGAACTTGCGAACCAGCAGCTCAAAGATGCCAATAACCGGTTTCAGGCTGGAACGGTGCCGCGCTTCAATGTGCTTCGGGCTGAGGTGGAAGTGGCTAGTGTGAAGCCGGCGCTGATTCGCGCGAAAAACGACTATTTGATTGCACAACTCCAGCTTGCAAAGACGCTTGGACTGGATGCGGTGCCTTCAGGTAAGCCGACCTTCCAGTGTATCGGCGAGTTGCAGGTTAGTGGACGGCCTATGGGACTGGCGGATTCGCTCAGTCTTGGCCGCGCTCGGCGCCCTTTGCTGAAGCAAAAGCGGCAGGAAATCTTGGTTCAAAAAGAAGCCATCACCGTGGCCCGCTCCGGATACAAGCCCAGAATCGACGCTCAAGCCGGATACGAGCTGCTCAATAAGAGCACTTCCACAAAGCTTGACGATACGGTGAACGGCTATTTTCTGGGTATCACGGGAAGCTGGAAGGTGTTTGATAGCCTTGAAACCAACGGTCAGGTGGCCCAAGCCAAGGCGCAGATGCAGCAGGCCATGCTCTCCTACGAAGACGCCGTGCAGACCGTGGAGCTCGAAGTCCAACGCGCCTATGCTGATTTGCAGCAGTTCCGTGAGACGATCGAAAGTCAGCAGCAAAACGTAAAACAGGCGGTCGAAGCGCTCCGTCTTTCTCAGGAGCGCCTTTCTGCTGGGGCAGGTACCCAGCTAGAGGTGCTCGATGCACGCGTCGCCCTCACGCGTGCACGCACCACCGAACTCCAGGCTCGCGCCGACTATGTCCGCTCTCTGGCGGAGTTCGACCGCGCCACCGCCACGGACACTGTGTACTCCGAATCGTTTCAGGATCCGCTCTCGCAGCTGGAGAAGAAGGTGTTGCGCTACAAGCCCGCCGACCTTTTCAAGCCGTGACCGTGCCTTTCCAAACGCCTTCTCCCGGCTGGACGCTCGCTGCCACGCAGGTGCGCTCTGAGAGTTGCGAGGCGCTGTCCGGGCTGGGTGTGGTGTCGGGCTTCGCCATCCGCCAACCTGGCGTCGAGACAGCCGTGGCGCGCGAGGAGGCGCTCGCGAGATTAAGCTCAGCCCACAATTCGCTGCGCCGGGAGCTCGGATTGGGCGGTCGCGTCTGGTGTACGGCCGAGCAGGTGCACGGCGCAGACGTGGCAGTCGCGACCGCTCGCGGCTCCCACTATTTTCCCGGAGTCGATGCCCTTGTGACTCAGGATTCGGAGGTTTGTCTGGGCATTTATGTAGCGGATTGCTGCGCGGTTTATTTCGTGGATCCCTTTCGGAGGGCGATCGGTTTGGCGCACTCTGGAGCGAAGGGAACGCGGTTGGGGATCGCAGCCTCGACTCTGAAAAGAATGCGGGAAACTTTCGGAAGTCGGCCGGAAGACGTGTGCGCGGTGTTCAGTCCGTGTATCCGTCCGCCGCTGTACGAGGTGGATTTTGCGGCGGAGATACGTCGGCAATGTATTGACCTCGGCGTGGGGAAGATCGTAGATCCAGGGGCGTGTACGGGGAGTCACTTGGATCGGTATTATTCTTACCGTATGGAGCAGGGCATGACTGGAAGAATGGTGGCTTTACTGGCGTTGGAGTGAGGGTCTGAAGCCAGACTCTCGTTGAATTGCGAGGCGAACACTGATTTTTACGTGAAGAAGCTGCGGAGGCCCGGCATTCTGGGCGGATGCTTGGATGCAATCACTTTCGCGTTCCCAATCTGCTCGTTTTGGTTCTTTGGGGAGTGCTTTTCGCCTGCGTTACTGGAAATTTGCAGGCCCAAAACAAGGCGTCATTTTTTGTTTCACCCACGGGAAGTGATTCGGGAGATGGCTCTGAAAAGCAACCGTTTGCGAGTTTAGAGAGGGCGCGGGAAGCCGTTCGCGAACTCAAAAAATCAGCCCTACAAAAGCCACCTAGGGAAATCATCGTCGAGCTGGAATCTGGGAGCTATCGGCGCTCCTCTGCGCTGCTTCTTTCCAGTGAGGACTCCGGCACTGAAGCGATGCCCATTGTTTGGAGGGCGCGTGTGCCAGGCATGAGTCAGATTGATGTGGGCGTGCACATTCCAAGTTCCGCATTTCATATCGTTGAGGGTGCTGAATCTCAACGCCTTGCAAAGGAAGCGCAAGGACACGTCTACGTTGTCGATTTGAAGGCAGCCGGCGTCAGTCACCTCGGGCCGTATCCGCTCAATTTTGATACGGGCGGGAGCGTCAGTGAGTTTTTCTTCAATGGAGAACGGCAGCCCATTTCGCGATGGCCTAACAATGGTCCGGCGCGTATTGAGCGCATTGTCGACAGGGGCGAGTCTGCTCCGGGTACGCCTAAACGTGTGGGAAAGTTTATTGCGCGAGAAGATCGGGTGTCAGGCTGGCCGGTAGAACGTGGGGTTTGGTTGGAGGGCTACTGGAGAGTGCCTTGGGACGCGCGGACCGTGCGTGTCGCGGGGATTGATCCGGCGACACGCGAGATCACTTTGGGAGCGCCCGTGGGAGGTGGGATTGGGTCAAAGTACGCTGGACCGGAGGGGAGTGGCAACGAGCCTTGGTGGGCGGTGAATGTGGTGGAGGAAATTGATCAACCGGGCGAATGGGCGATAGACTTCACCACGGGGCGCTTGTTCTGGTGGCCGCTTCAGGAGTGGCAGTCGGGCGAAATGGTGTTTAGTGACCTTTCTGCACCGGCTGTGCGCATGGAAAAGACGGCGTTTGTGAAGATACAGGGATTGCTCCTAAAAAACGGGCTCTCTAATGGCGTGGAGGTTGTGGATTCGCAAAATGTTGAGGTGGCGGGATGCGACATCAAGAACTTCGGCGGCTCTGGGGTTGTGGTGCAAAAGGGAGATAATGTGACGGTGCGCAGTTGTAACATTCAGGACGTGGGGCAGAGCGGAATTGTTCTCGGTGGCGGAGACCGGGCGACGCTTCGATCGTGCGGGCATGTTGCTGAAAACAATCATATTCAAAAGGTGGGCATCTTGAAAAAGACTTACGCGCCGGGGATTCTTGTGGGTATTTTTGGAGCAGGAGACGCCGTGGGTTGTACGGTTTCACACAACTTCATCCATGATGTGCCTCATGGAGGCGTTCAGTATGGAGGCAATAATCACGTTTTTGAATATAACGAAATTTCCCATGCCGTCCTGACTTCGGATGACATGGGGGCTTTTTACACTACAAATGATTGGACTAGTTGCGGGAACGTGTTGCGTTACAACTTTGTACATCACAGTCCAAACGCGGTTGCTTTTTATTTAGATGACGGCGATGGCGGTGATACTATTTTCGGCAATGTCGCGTACGAAATGCAGTCTGGTCCATCTGTTTGTGGTGGCCATTACAACACGGTGGTGAACAATCTGATTATACGATGTAAACGGGGTTTGTTCATGGATGCCCGTGGTGTCGCGAGGAAGTATGACAAGGAGTCCGTGTTATTTAAGAAGCTAAAAGCGGTTCCTTTCATGGAATCGCCCTGGAAGGAAGCCTATCCTTTTTTGCAAAGTCTCCCCGAATCCGATACGCGGCTGCCCATGGGAAACATCGTACGCTCCAACGTCACAGCGCTTTGCGAAAAGCCTACGCGTATCGCTGCTAAACCTGAGGAGGTTAAGGATTCTCTCGTAGCGGATAATCTTGATCTTGGGGAACGTGATCCGCTATTTACGAAAGAATCCTCCGGAGATTTAAGCCTGCGCCGAGAATCTCCCGTATTTAAGGAATCGCCTAACTTTCAGCCAATCCCATTTTCAGAGATCGGTCTTAGAGTGGACAAATTCCGCACCACGCTCCCCCCGAGGCAGTGGGAAAATGCGCAGCCGCAGTGGTCGCAACATTAGATTTACTGCGCGTTAATCGACGAAATTTACGGGGCAGGGCGCTCGTGTGGAGTGTCGGGAAAACTGAAATCACACGGTCGTGTTTTATACAATGGGGATGCGGTAATAGGAGGCCACACCGCCGGAAATGAGCGAGGCGTCAATTCTCTGGTCGAATGTGGCGAGGCGTCCTCGGTGCTTTACCGCAAGTCCGAGGAGATAGAGATCACTGAGGTCATCGGAGGCAGGGAGAGTCGGAAAGACGTTCTCTTCAGTCAGGGAAATGTCGTCCTGCCAGAACTGGTGGCCTGGCATTCTCAAAAGCCCCGTCAGAAGAAACCGGGCGGCCTGAGGAGAACCGGGGCCTCCGGGGTATTTGCGGCTCCCCAAAATACGCAAAAAACCATTCTGAACCAGAGGACAGGTCGCCCATCCATTGATGGAGAGAACGCGACTAAAGAACATGCAGGCGGCCCCTGCATGCGGATGGGCCGGATCGCAAAGGGCAATGAGGACATTGACATCAAGAAGATGAGTCATGCCAGCCGCAGATGAACCGCTCGGTGAAGGTCATTTGCATCGAGATCCCTTTGGAGTGTCCTTACTTCCTCCGCGGTAATGGACTCCCCTGGATTTCGCTTGAGTACAAAAAAGCCCAATGGCCCAATCTCAAACTTTTCCGGGTTCGGGTTGTCATCCTCGGATGCCGGGGCCAACTCGCGCCTCAGGGCGTGTTCCATTATGGCGTTCAGAGTAGTGCCGCGCTTTGCGGCAACAATGGCTGCCTGCCTGAGCAACGTATCGTCCAGCTCAAGAGTTGTTTTCACGTATGGAGGAACATACGACGTTACAGGTGTAAGTCCAGTCGACTCCGGTGTGTATTCTTCAATGCGCTGGATGGCTCAGGCTGGTCGGTGCATCTGCGGGGTCCAATAAACCTTCCTTCTCGCTTAGAATTAGCCTTTGCCTGCCTCAGAAACTTGGTAGTTCCTATGGTATGCCAACCCCCTGCCATTTTAGCCTCCCCAAATCTCGGGGAGCGCTCCTTTCAGTTCTCGGCGTCTGCTTAGTCTCATCGCTGAGCTCATCTGAGGCGCAAACTCCAGCTGTGCCTTCTTCGCCCGCAGAGGCCGCCCAGAAATCCGCACCGGCGGCTGCCAAGCCTGCGGCTGTCAAAAAGCCTAAGATCGTTTCGCTCAGAATGGAGGAGGGGTTACGCTTCGATCCGCCTCGCATGGAGGCGCTGCCGGGGGATGTGTTGCAGTTTGAACTCGAGAACGTGGATCCCTCGCATCAACCTCACAATCTTGTGATTGTGGCTCCGGGACAGGTGCAGGAAATCGTGAAAGTTTCCATGGACATGGGCGATACTGGCCCAAACAAAGGGTTCATTCCTGAGCACGCCTCGGTGCTTGCTTCCAGCAAGAAAGTCGTCGACCCAGAAGGCAAGGTGCGGGTGCTTTTCACGGTTCCCAAGGAGCCCGGCGTGTACGGCTACGTATGCACGGTTCCAGGCCACGGGGTGGTGATGTATGGCGCTTTGTACGTTGGAACACCCATGCCTCCGCTGGCTAAGGATACGAACATTCCCCAGCTTACACTCGAAAAAGGCTTAGCCGGGGGAGGTCGCCGCCCCTTTGTACAGCGTTTCTTCCTTCCTGACTCTGGGCCCGCTTCCATCGCTGTGGCTCTCCCTGGGACTCAGAATTATTGCTTCGACGCTGGAAACTGTCGCCTCCGCTACGTCTGGAGCGGACCGTTTTTGGACGGTTCCCGTTACTGGCGCGGCAATGGTAAGGAAAACGGCGAACTCGGTGACGTTCCGTGGTGGACCTCCACGAAGTTTCCCCTGAGCTTTGGGGATAAAGGCGCTGAGAAAGAGCCCAAGTTCCTGGGATACGCGCTCCATGATGGTGTTCCCGAGTTCCAGTACAGGATTGGTAAGCATGAGGTCTTTCAAAGTGTAAAATCCTCTGGCGCAGGTCTTGAACTGCATTTTCGCGTCGAGGGCGCCAAGGGTAAAGTCACGTTCCTTACGGACTCTACCGCTCTCTGGAAATGCCCAGAGGGCGTTCAGCGGAAGGACGGGTTTGAAGTAACTTTGGGGAAAACCCCGGAGTTCAGCGTTTTCCTTGAGCAGAAAGATCCGCCGCCGACTACCAAACCAGCGGCTGCGCCGGTCTCCCTCCTCTCCCACCCTCACAACCCCTGAACATGCACACCCGAGTTTCCTTCCTCAGCCTGGCAGCGCTGACAGCCGTCTCGTCCGTTGGTTTCGCGGCAGATGCGGCCCCACAAACAACCCCCGCTGCAGCCGATGCGTCGGCTCCAGTCACGTCAAAGCCCGCTGCTCCTTTGCGTTCTCGCGCCGCCGAGCTGCGTGACGATGCGATGCAGCGTTTTTACAAGATCACCGAGGTCAAGGCACCTCAAGGCGTGGACCCGCAGATCGGCGCGATGTGCGCGATGCCAGACGGTCGGATGGCAGTGGCGTTTCATCACGGCGAAGTGGGTATTTACGATTCGAGCAAAGAGCAGTGGTCCATTTTTGCCGAAGGTCTCCATGAGCCGCTCGGGATTTTGCCAGAAGCCGACGGCAGTCTGCTAGTCATGCAGCGCCCCGAACTCACCCGGCTTCGGGACACGACCGGTAGTGGTAAGGCCGACCGCTATGAAACCGTCTGGGACGGCTTTGGGATGACAGGTAATTACCACGAATTCGCCTTCGGCCCGGCGCGCAATGCGGACGGCAAGCTTTATGTGGCTCTGAACCTCGCGTCATCAGGCGACACTGTAAAACCTGAGGTTCGTGGCAAGTGGTTGCCCGTGGGGTTGGATCGGAAGGAGTTTTACGGCGACTGGAAAAAGAATTCAAAGCTCGCCGGTCGCATGTATTCGCGCGTGCCCTGGCGCGGTTGGGTGATGGAAATTGATCCAGCAACGGGCAAGGCTACCCCGTTTGCCAGCGGGTTCCGCTCGCCGGACGGCATTGGATTTGACGGGCAGGGGAACCTCGTGGTTTCTGACAATCAAGGCGACTGGCGCGGGTCCAGCGAGTTGCACGTGGTCGAGAAGGGCGGTTTTTATGGCCACCCAGCCTCATTGCCTTGGCGTGCGGATTGGGGAAAGAAGCCACCGCTTGAGGTGCCCATTGCTAAACTCGACGAGTTGCGTACACCGGCAGCCGTGTGGTTTCCGCACATGTCCTATGCCAACTCCCCGACGCACATGGTGCGTATTCCACAGTCACCCGTTTGGGGGCCGTATGGAGGGCAGATGGTGATCGGTGAAATGAATGTGCCTAAGTTGCTGCGAGTGACCACCGAGCAGGTGAAGGGCATGTGGCAGGGGGCTTGCTATCCCTTTATTGAGATGACGGATCTGAAGGCTGGGTTGCATCGGTTAGCTTTTCAGGGAGACAAACTCTGGGTCGGGCGCACCCATTTGAGCTGGGCGGGTGGCGAGCACCTTGGATTTGTAGAACCCGTAGGCCCCGCGCCGTTGGACGCCTTGGAAATCAAGCTCACCAAGTCCGGATTCAACGTCCGCTTCACCAAGCCTCTAGCAGCGGCTAGCGTGGATCCCTCCCAGTGGAACATTCGCCGCTATACTTACGCCTACCATTCCGATTACGGCTCGCCTGAGTTGGAGCCCGAGTGGGTGCAACCCACTACAGTCAAACTGAGCGAAGACGGGTTGAGCGCCGAGCTTACCCTAGCTGAGTTACACGAGAACTTCGTGTACGACTTCTACTTCGATAAAGTCCGCTCCGCAGGCGGAGAACAACCGTTGAATCAGCGCGCTGCCTACACATTGCGCCGCAAATTGTAGGCGTTTTCGCTTTGAGAAAGCCGCCGCGTCGCTTCGTTTCCAAGCTCTGGAAACGAAGCGGGCGCGGCTTTTTTATGGCCGCGCCCTTCAATACTTCCAAACGGAGTTCTTTTGCAGACTAGCGGCTTCTTGCGCCAGCCATGCGTGGGCCTCTACTGCTTTGGCCACGACCTCCACCGCCGTCTCTGCGGCCACCCCCACCGCCACCTTGAGAACGACGTCCACCTTGGGAGTCTCCCCGGCCTCGGCGTTGTTCTTCAATAGACATGGGCGGTTCAGGCGCTGAGTAATCAAAACCCTCAGCTTTCTTGCGTACAATGCCCCGACCGATGAAGCGCTCGAGAGCGCGCAGTGAACCGTGGTCGTCTTGGCAAATGAAACTGATGGCGTCGCCGATGGCGTTGGCTCGACCCGTGCGGCCGATGCGGTGCACGTAGTCCTCCACTTGGGGCGGGAAGTCGAGATTGACCACATGCGAGATCCCGTCCACGTCAATCCCTCGGGACGCGATGTCGGTGGCTATGAGCACACGGATCGCGCCGGAGCGGAAATCGCCCAAAGCGCGCAGACGCTGGTTTTGGGAACGGTTGGCGTGAAGGGTGCCGGTTTTAACACCAATGGACTCTAATCGGCGTGCCACGCGATCTGCGCCATGCTTGGTGCGGGTGAACACCAGCACCATGTTCATCGCGGGGTCGCTCAGAAGATGGCAGAGCAAAGAGGTCTTCAGATGCCGGGGCACCTCGTACACGAGCTGTGTCACCGTCTCCGCTGGATTGGAGCGACGCCCGATTTGGACGGTCTTGGGGTGGTGCTGGAACTCGTGGGTGAGGGACTCGATTTCCTTGGAAAGCGTGGCTGAAAAGAGGAGCGTCTGGCGCTTTTTGGGCAGGGAGTTGACGACGCGCCGGATGGCAGGGAGAAAACCCATGTCAAGCATGCGGTCGGCCTCATCGAGGACGAGGTGTTCCAAGGCGGAGAAATCCACGCAGCGTTGGCCCATGAGGTCCAGAAGGCGGCCTGGGGTTGCGATGACCATTTCTGCGCCACCGCGCAGGGCCTGGATCTGAGGGCGTTCAGAGACGCCGCCATACACTTTCGTAATTTGGATGGGAACGTGCTTGGCGTAAGCTTTGACGTTTTCCTCAATCTGGACGACCAATTCGCGTGTCGGCGCGAGCACGAGAGTGCGGGTGGCCTGTTTGCGTGCGGGCGATGCTGCGTGCAGGCGGTGGAGCAGCGGAAGCGTGAAAGCGGCCGTTTTGCCGGTCCCAGTTTGGGCGATCCCAATGAGATCGTTTCCGGAGATAATTTCAGGGATGGCCGCTGCCTGAATGGGTGTCGGCTCCGTATATCCTGTTTCTTGGATAGCTTGGAGAATGAGGGGATGAAGGCCGAGAGCTTTGAAAGGCATGAGAACTAGATGGCGGAGACTGCTGAACGTGTTTGGGTTGTAACGCTCCGGAGGTAAAGGGGGAACGGCTTCATTAGCAAAACAGTCTCCCGCTCACTAACATCCGCTTGAGTGGGCTGAGCTGCAATGAGTTTCTTTTTGGCTAGGCACTTCAATTTCCTCAAGTGTGCTATCCGGCCTGTTCAACAACGCACACTTTGCCTCCCTCGAAAGTCGCTTAAAGGCGGCCTCGGCCTTGGAGGCGCTGGAGCGGTCGCCTTGAGGCCACGCTCGCTCCAACTCCACCGGTCCCCGCCCGCGAGTGTACCTCGCCCCTGTGCCCGCGTTGTGCTGTTCAATTCGGCGCTCCAGGTTGTTGGTGATCCCGCAATAGAGGGAGCCATCCCGGCAGCGCAGCACATACAGACACCAAGGTTTTGTGGGTTTAAGTACGGGAGCCTGCACTAGGGCAGTCTCGGGAGAAACCCCACTCGCCGCCTTTTGCGCAGACTCGTCGGAGCCAACATTAGCCACGGCTTTTTGGTTTATAAAAACTCCGAGTCTCCACGGCTCTGCGTGAAATTATTTATTAGTCGCCTGCGCTTAAAAGTTTCTTGCGCAGTAGGTTGAATGCCCTTTGTGCGACTAAATTCTTGAACGTCACGCGCTCGGTTTTTAGCAGATGTTTTTCTACGACTACCTCGCCGGTTTTGGCCGCCAGAGCGATGAACACAGTGCCAGTGGGTTTTTCTTCAGAACCGCCGCCCGGGCCCGCAATTCCAGTGGTCGCGAGTGCGTAGTCGGCCCCAGATGCCGCAAGCGTAGCTGCAGCGAGGGCGCGCGCCACGGGCTCACTCACTGCGCCGTGGGCGGCGAGTAGCTCGGCTGGAACTCCAAGGCGTTCTTTGGCTGAGTTCGCGTAGGTCACAAACCCGTATCCAAACACGGCTGAGCTCCCAGGAACGTTGGTGAGGCTGTCTGCGAGACCACCGCCCGTGCAACTCTCGGCAGTGGCAATCGAGAGATGTCTGCGGGTGAGTTCTTCAATGAGCCATTGTTCGAGACTACGCGTGTCTTTGGGAAGAACGGCCGAGCCGAATTTATCTAATAGGAGTACCTCTGCCGAAGTGATTTGCTGCTTGGAGCCGATGATTCGCACATCCACTTCCCCCGGCCGCGCGCAGTAGCCAGGCTCAATACCCAAGGCGATCAGGGCCTCGCCTACAGCTTCTTCTACAATGGATTCCGGCACACCCACTACGCGCCACGTCTGCATTTCGCGCTTGGAACCTTCCGGTAACAGGCTTTTGAGCCGGGGGAGAACCTCGTTTTCCACCATCGGCATGAGCTCTCGCGGTGGCCCAGGTAGCAGGAATAGATGGGGCGAAAGTCCTCCCCCAGGCAGGCTCTGAGGCGCTAAATAGAGTCCTGGGGCGGTCCCGTGCCGGTTATGTAGGATCTCAGCGGTGCTGGGGCGCTGGGCTTGGCGCAGAATCCGGGCCGTCATGGGAATGCCACGGGTGCTGAGGCGCTCCTCGATGAGGCGGGCGATTTCGGGATCGTTTTCCAGCGCAAGACCGAGCAGATCAGCGGCGATGTCCCGGGTGATGTCGTCCGTGGTCGGTCCTAGGCCGCCGGTGACGAGGACGATGTCCGCGCGCCCGAATGTTTCCCGTAGTGCGACCCTGATGGCGTCGCCATCGGGAACGGTAACTTGGCGCTCGATGGAAAGACCAATGGGCCAGAGGGCCTGGGCTAGAAAGGTGAGGTGGGTGTTAAGAACCTGCCCTAGCAGAAGTTCGGAGCCCGTGTTGATGAGTTCGACGCGCATGAAAAAAGAGGTGGAGTGGGAGGATCTAATACTTAGAGCGCCTAAATTAACTCAAAAAAGAAGAGTCACGCGGAGGCGCAGAGAGCGCGGAGAAATTACGGAATAACCTTCGAAATAAGTTTTTATAAAAGCTCCGCGTTCTCCGCATCTCCGCGTGATGTTGCCTTTTTTTAGGCGCTCTCAGCAGACTTCACGGACGGCCGGACTGTACCGAGTAAATTTCGCCCGGTTCGCACTCCACGCTCACACTGATCGGGCGGCAACACACGGCGCAATCCTCGATGTGTTCGTGAGGCCCTTGCGAGGTGTCGAGCGTTGTGTCGAAAACTTCTCCGCACCAAGGACAGTCGATGGAAGCTTCTTGAATGTAGTGCATGGTGTGAAAATGTGCGCCCGTGAGTTAATTCTCGAAGGCCGTGTCTAGTCGTAGCCGCATCTCGCGCAGTTGCGCCCGCCAGCGTTGCAAGTAAACCATTTCCCGCTGGATAGCGGCTAGATGGCGCAGCGTTTCCTGCGTGCGCCGATCCCAAACCATGTTAGCTGCTTGGATTTGGCTCTCGCAGCGCTCCCACTGGT
>CAIWVL010000337.1 GCA_903916085.1 uncultured Spartobacteria bacterium | reverse complement strand
CGAATGCTGTCTGCCATGCCGCCCCAAGCGCAGATCGATCGAGACAATAACTTGTACGTTTTCCACGCCGTAGACGACGAATCCTACATGCTCACTCAGGTGGACGTCGCTACCGGTCGCTCCGGCCAGGCTGTGTACCGCTCTCGCACCCCGAAGGGCGGTCGCCCCAGCCTGAGGCGCGAACCTGAAGGCCGTCTCGTCATCTCGGGCGGTATCCGGGTCAACGAAAGCGAAATGGCAGCACGCACCCCGCCTGAGCGTTCCAAACTGTCAGACCGCCCCGCCGGTTTCTAAACCCTCCTTTAAGCCGGAGCCTCAACCCCACTCTCATGAGCCAAATTCCCCTCACCCACCGCCCACGCCGACTCCGTTCCTCGCCGGCGATGCGCGCCCTCGTGCGCGAAACGGAACTGCATCCCGGCGATTTTATTCTCCCCTTTTTTGTAAGCGAAAAGGTGCAGGAACCCGTTGCGGTGGGGAGCATGCCGGGCGTGTTTCAACTTCCAGAGGCCGCTCTTGTGGCCGAAGCAGTTGCCGCGCACAAAGATGGCGTCAACGCAATTCTCCTATTCGGCATTCCCGCCGCCAAAGATGAGATCGCTTCCAGCGCCTACGACGACAACGGCGTCGTCCAGCGGGCCGTCCGAGCGATCAAAGCGGCCGTGCCCTCGCTTCTTGTCATCACCGACGTCTGCCTGTGTGAATTCACGAGCCACGGCCACTGTGGCATCACCCGTTTCGAGGGCGAACACGCTCACGTACTCAACGACCCCTCCGTCGAACTCCTCGCACGCACGGCCGTTTCCCACGCCCGCGCAGGCGCGGACATTGTTGCCCCCTCAGACATGATGGACGGTCGCATTGGTGCCATGCGCAAAGCCCTGGATGCGGCGGGCTTTCAAAACACGCCGATCCTGAGCTACGCAGCCAAGTTCGCCTCCGCCTTCTACGGTCCCTTTCGTGACGTAGCCGAAAGCGCCCCCAGTGCCGGGGACCGACGCGGCTACCAGATGGATGCGGCCAACGGCAACGAAGCGCTGCGCGAAGTCGCACTGGATTTAGAAGAGGGTGCAGACATGGTGATGGTGAAACCAGGATTGCCCTATCTGGACATTGTGCGGCGAGTGAAGGAACGCTTTGCAGTCCCGACGTTTGCGTACCACGTGAGTGGCGAGTACGCCATGCTCAAGGCAGCGGCGCGGAACGGTTGGCTCGACGAAAAAGCCTGTCTTCTCGAAACAATGCTAGCCTTCCGCCGGGCCGGTGCCGACTGCGTCATCACCTACGCCGCCCGCGATCTCGCGAAGTGGACGGCTCAGAGCGCCTAGGAGAAGTAACATCACGCGGAGGCGCGGAAATCGCGGAGAAATTACTAAATCAAACTCAAGATGAGATTTTTTAAAACCTCCGCGCTCTCCGCGCCTCCGCGTGACACCTCTTTTGCGAGTTGATTTAGGTAGTCTGAGGCAAAAATGAATCCGTTAGGCCGGCTCCGAACTCACGATTCCCTATTCATTTAGGCTACCGCATTCGCTCACCGGTTGACCCTGCGAAGGTGCGCCTTCATAGTTACAGATCCCGCGCCTCGACCTTGCGGCGCCGCACCAGATTTTTCATATGTCTAACGACCGTATCCGCAACTTTTGCATCATCGCCCACATCGACCACGGGAAGACCACGCTTTCGGATCGGTTGCTAGAATTCACTGGGACAGTGGAAAAACGGGAATCTCAGGAGCAGCTTTTGGACGCGATGGACCTTGAGCGGGAGCGCGGCATCACCATCAAAGCGCATCCAGTTGCGATGACGTACAAGGCCCAAGACGGCCTCGAGTACAAACTCAACCTGATGGATACGCCTGGCCACGTAGACTTTGCCTACGAAGTTTCCCGTTCGCTCGCTGCCTGCGAGGGCGCCATCCTGGTAGTCGACGCCGCTCAGGGAGTGGAAGCGCAGACGGTCGCCAACGTAAATCTAGCCATCAAACAGGGACTCACCCTCGTCCCCGTCATCAACAAAATCGATCTCCCCAACTCCGACCTGCCGGCAGTGCGTCGTCAGCTTGAGGAAATTTTGGCCAGTCCCGCGGAGGAAGCCGTTCTAGCGAGTGCGAAGGCTGGCATTGGCATCACGGACATTCTGGAAGCAGTCGTCAAACGCATCCCGCCTCCTCAAGGCAAGGCGGACGATCGTATGCGCGCACTCGTATTCGACTCCACCTTCGACACATACCGCGGCGTCGTAATCTACGTGCGCGTTGTGGATGGCTCCATCAAACCCGGCGACGTGGTGAAGATGATGGCCACCAATCGTCCGTACGAGGTGAAGGAAGTGGGCTTTTTCCGGGCCACAGCCCCCAAGTTCGTAGCGCAACCAGAGTTGGGCGCAGGAAGCGTTGGTTACGTCATCGCCAACATAAAGGCGAGCACGGAAGTCAAAGTGGGAGACACGCTTACGAGCTCCCGTTTACCTGCAAGCGAGCCGCTCCCAGGGTTTCAGGAAGTTCAACCCATGGTGTTTAGTGGGATTTATCCTATCAACACCGCTGACTTTGAAGGCCTCAAAATGGCCATGGGCAAACTCCAACTCAACGACGCCGCGTTCGTTTTCCAGGCCGAAAGCTCCGTCGCCCTTGGCTTTGGTTTCCGGTGCGGTTTCCTCGGCTTACTCCACATGGAAATCATCCAGGAACGACTCCGGCGCGAGTTCGACATGGACATTATCGCCACCTATCCCTCGGTGATTTACGAGGTCTACAAGACGAATGGCGAAATGCTGCTTGTGGATAATCCTGAGCATTTACCGGACATGAGTGTCGTCGAAGAAATCCGTGAGCCGATGGTGCGCTGTTTCCTGATGCTGCCCAACGAGAACATCTCGCCCATCATGCAGCTCATCATGGAAAAGCGTGGTGTCGTAAAGCACACCGAGTCGCTCGACACCCGGCGAGTCATGCTCACCATCGAAATTCCTCTGAACGAGATCCTTGTGGACTTCGTAGACAAGATCAAGTCCATCACCCGAGGCTACGGCTCCATGGACTACGAGCATGCGGATCATCGCCCTTCCAAGCTCGTGAAGTTGGACATCCTCGTCAATGGCGAGCCCGTGGATGCGTTCTCCAGCATCGTGCACCGCGACAAAGCTGAAAGTCGCGGCCGGGCTCTTGCTACAAAACTGAAGGAAGTCATTCCTTCTCAGATGTTTACCGTGCCCATTCAGGCAGCGATTGGTGGCAAAATCATTGCTCGCGAAACCGTAACTGCCCAGCGTAAGAACGTGACGGCTAAGTGCTACGGCGGGGACATCAGCCGTAAGCGCAAGCTTTTAGAAAAGCAGAAGGAAGGAAAGAAGCGCATGAAAGCCATTGGCCGCGTGAACATTCCGCAGGAAGCCTTCATTGAAGTTTTGAAAACAAACTAACCTCGCCACCTCATGCCAACACGCAATCATCCTCCAGCACCCGAGACGATTTCTGCCGAAGACGCGCACCGCCTGGCGTTGGAGGTGATGCGCAAGGCAAAGTTCCCGATGTTGGCGACCGTGGACGGCGAGCAACCCCATTTGCGCCCCGTCTCGCCCGTGCTCACCGAGGGATTCATTGTGTATGTGGCCAACCTGAGGGCTTACGGCAAGACGAACCAAATCGCGCTCAACCCCAAGGTCGAGCTCTGTTACCTAGACGATTCCCACGACCAAGTGCGCATTACGGGTGTGGCGGAAATCCTTGCGGACCCCGACCTTCTGGAAACCATCTGGCGCAATAATCCATTGCTGCGCCGTTATTTAGGCCAGTCAGACAACCCCTCCTTGATCATCTATAAAATTCGCCCGACGCGGATTCGGTTCATGCGGGAATGGGCGTTGCATTACAACGAAATCCCTCTCCCGCAGCACTAAGCGATGGCTGCAGAAGTCCGCACACGCCGACTCCCGCCCTTGCTGCGGCGCGCTTGGTTTTCACTGAACCAGGCGTTTCGGCAGCGTATTCTCCCGCTGGGGATCACGCCAGATCAGTACACGATCCTGCGCTGGCTAGTGGAAGGTGATCCCAACGGCCTCACCCAGAGCGAGATCACTCAGCGCATGGCCAGTGATCCCAACACGATCATGGCAACCGTGCGCCGCATGGAGGCCGCCGGACTCGTAGAACGTGCCCCGCACGAAACCGATGGCCGAGCCAAACGAGTGCGAGTGCGCACCGTTGGACGCGATGCTTTTGAAAACGCACACTCCCTTGCGCTGGAGTTGCAGGAAAACGTACTGGGATGCTTGAACGCACAGGAAACAACCGTGTTTCTCGCACTGCTGGAACGCGTTGCAGAAGCCTCTGCCGAGGAGGCGGGAACGGCCCTCCCTCGAAGGCGCGGCGATTAGTGGAGCGCAATCCCTACAAAGTGTGTCTAATCAAGTCCCCCCCATGACTTCCTCCACGCCTCATACGCCATTACCGACTGACGACGCGGGAAAGGCAGCATTTCTTGTCGAAACGCACCGCAAGATTCGCGCGGAAATCGGGAAGCTCATCGTCGGTCAGGAAGAGGTCATCGACCAACTGCTCATCGCTGTTCTAGCGGGCGGACATTGCCTGCTTGAAGGCGTCCCCGGCCTAGCGAAAACGGCCCTCGTCCGTTCTCTCGCCAGCACCATGCAGCTGGCCTTCCGACGGATCCAGTTCACGCCCGACCTCATGCCGGCTGACATCACCGGCACCGACATTCTCCAGGAAGATCCCACGACGGGGAAACGCACCTTTATTTTTCAAAAAGGTCCACTCTTCACCCAGATGCTGTTAGCCGACGAAATCAATCGGACCCCGGCAAAAACTCAGGCCGCCCTACTCGAAGCCATGCAGGAACACTCCGTCACAGCCGGCGGGCACACACTGCGACTCCAGCAACCGTTCTTCGTTCTCGCCACGCAAAATCCTATCGAACAGGAAGGTACCTATCCCCTGCCCGAGGCGCAAAAGGACCGTTTTCTTTTCCACATCCGCGTCGGTTATCCCGAGCGCGATGCCGAGCGCGAGATCATTGAACGCACCACGGGCAGCTACTCCGCTGAGATTCAGCCAGTGATCAGCGGCGAGGAAATCCTCGCATGCCAACAGACTGCCCGCCGCGTTCCGGTTCCCGCCCACGTGCTCGACTTCGTGCTCGATCTCGTTCGAAGCACGCGTCCGGATGCGCCAGACGCGCCCGCCTTTGTGCGCGAGCTCATCGCTTGGGGCGCGGGGCCGAGAGCGTGTCAGTGCCTGGTCACCGCCGGAAAAGTGCGAGCTCTCCTCCAAGGACGCGTTCATGTTGGGGTTGAGGATATTGAGGCGCTCGCGTTGCCCGTACTCAGGCACAGGATCGTGCCCACTTTCAACGCGGAATCCGAAGGAATGCACGCAGATCAGATCATCATAAAGCTACTCGCCGCCGTCCCCAGGACCGGTTCGAAGAAACCGTTCTAAGGGACCCGCCTCCAGTTCTCCCCCCTTTCCATGAACCCGCCACCAAGGAGCGGCCTACGGCGTACGCTCTCGAAACTGCAACTTCTTGCACGGCAATTGGTAGAGGGACTGGCCACGGGACTCCACCGCTCCCCGCACAAGGGAGCTAGCGTCACTTTCAAACAGCACCGGCCCTATGTCCCGGGGGACGAAATCCGGCGACTAGACTGGCGTGTGTTTGCCCGGACCGACCGTTTCTATGTGCGCGAGTACGAACAGGAAACGAACTTAACCGCGTCGCTCCTCGTGGATCTGAGCGGCTCAATGGCCTATTGTGGCGCTAACTCCTCCTGCTCCAAACTTGAGTACGCTAGAGACTTGGCTGGACTGCTCGCTACCACACTCATTCAACAACAAGACGCCGTTGGGCTTGTCACGTTTGACCAAAAAATCCGCAGCCTCGTACCAGCCCGTTCGCGCCCGAGCCATCTCCCCGTGTTACAGGCAGCGCTCGCGCAGGAAATCCCCAGTGGAGAAACCAGCATTGCGCAGGTGCTACGCGAACTCGCCCCGCGCCTTGGTCGGAGACGACTTTTGATTCTGATTTCCGACTGCCTCGACGAGCCGTCCAGTCTGCTCAAGGCGCTGGCGCAACTGCGCCATCAGCAGCACGAAATCATTGTGTTTCAGGTTTTTGACCGTGATGAGCTCACGTTCCCTTTTCAGGGATGGACTCGATTTGAATCCCTTGAAGCTGAGGGTATTCACCTCGACGCTGATCCTGCCGCGATTCGAAAAACGTACCTAGAAAACCTCGCCAGATTTCGCGCTGAACTCAGCCAAGGCTGTAGCCGCCATCAGGTGCAGTTGTGTCCCGTGATAACCGACGAACCATGCGAAAGTGCGCTATCCGCGCATTTGAGTCGCCGTTTATTGAGGCGCTAAGAACGACGAAAGAACCCACACGGATTCATGAGTTTTCTTAACGTCATTTTGCTTGGCGGCGCGGCGGCTGGCACGATCCCGTTGGCTCTACACATGCTCCGGCGCAACCAACGCAAGCCACTGCGCTGGTCTGCTATGCAACTGCTCACGGGAACAACCTTGCACTCCCGGCGCAGGCTGCGTTTTGAACAACTCCTACTTCTGGCGGTGCGCATCGCGATCCCAGTTCTCTTGGCATTGTGCATGGCCCGCCCTGTTCTTTCATGGCTCAAGGCAGGATCAAACCGAGCACCAGTGTCCTTGGTGATGTTGCTGGACGACAGCGCCTCCATGGGAGCGACCACGGGGGGGCACACCGCTTTTGACGAAGCCAAGACCGCTTTGAAACGGCTATTACAAGGACTGCCCCGAGGCTCGGAGGTCGCCCTTATTCCACTCACCGATCCCGAAGCGCCCATCGCCGAACTCACCGTTAACATCGAAGGCGCGACCTCCCAACTCGGGCAACGTCGGATTCAACCCGCTCAAGCAGCTCTAGCCATGGGACTTGAGACAGCAGCCGCACAATTCGCATCGACGCATCACGCCCGGCGAAAGCTCGTGCTCTTGAGCGATTTCCAAAAATCAAACTGGTCTCAATCCGAGGCGGCAGCGCGCAATGCCGCCATCGAGCGCCTCCGCGCAATGCCGCATCCGCCCCAGATCGTATTTTACGATACCGGGCCGCGTGACTCCGAGAATGTGGCGGTTGAGTCCCTCGAGTTTTCAAAGTTACCAATCGGCGTCGGGCAACCGGTGCAATTCCGAGGGGCGCTCCGTAACTATGGAAGTGCTCCTTGTTCGGACCGGACGGTGCGCTGGAAAATCGACGGCGAAATCATCTCGCAAACAAGCACTTCCATAGCAGCGCACGAGAGCGTGCAACTTCTTTTTGAACACACCTTTAGCAACCTTGGGCCGCACTCCATTGAGCTTGAAACCGAACCAGATGGCATTTCGTCCGACGACGCGTTCTTTGGCAGTCTCCAAGTCCGCGAGGCAATTCCTATTTTGCTTGTGAACGGGACCTCCTCCAAGGAGGCGCTACAGGGGGAGACTGATTTTTTGGAACTCGCACTCAAACCGCGTTCCTCTCAAGACGGAGACTCCGCCAGTCTCATTCAGCCAACCGTCATCGAGCCCGGTGCGTTGAGCGAGAGAGCGCTGTCCAAAGTCGGGACCGTTGTGCTGGCCAATGTCCATGAGCTCACCAAACAACAAGTGCGAGAATTGGAAACCTTCGTGCAGAAGGGCGGCGGACTGATCGTCTTTCCCGGAGCCAATGTTGACGCAGATTGGTACAACAAAACATTGTACCGGGCTGGAGAAGGTCCTCTTCCCGCCACTATGGCCGGTCTCCAAACGGCGGGCCCCATTTCGCCCGCCGACACACCCTCGTCTCACCCAGCGTTGGAGGTTTTTTCGACCAAAAAAAATCCCCTGAACGACCTGCAAATCCGCTCCTGGTTTTCACTCCGCACGACGGAACACGCCACCACCTTGCTCTCGCTCGACAACGGTGAGCCCCTCTTTGTGGAACGTCGGTTTGGACGGGGGCTCGTCACTCAAGCCGCCATTCCGTGTAGCCCGAGTTGGAGCAATTTACCTACACGGCCCAGTTTTGTTCCTCTCATGCAACAGCTTGTGCTGTATTCCAGCGCCACCGCTGCGCCGCCCGTAAACCTACGCACCGGCGATCTCATCACCACTCAACTTTCCGATGCTCAGCGAGCCCAACGGATCACCATAAAGCGTCCCGACGGGAAAGTGCTCGAAGTAGCCTTACAAAAAGCGGAGCGCGCCGCTTCTGCTGAGTTTGCGGACACCCGGATCCCCGGCATGTACGAGATCAAAATCGGGAGTGCACTTTTGGGGCGAATTGCGGTAAACCTTACGCGGGAAGAGTCTAATCCGGAGAGACTTTCGGAGGACGCGATAGGTGCGATTGTTGCTCAATCCGGCGGCGTACTCGCGCGGAGCGCACGGGAACTCGATTCAGAGGATCAGCCTGCGGGAGCAGGTCGCGAGGTTTGGGTGCCTCTACTTTGGGCTACCGTGCTGCTGATGTTTGTGGAGTTATGGGTACAACAGCGTTTCTCGCGCCGTGAAGGAGCTGGGGCGTGAGCGCGCTCAAATTCAGCGGCGAATGGCCGCCACTTCCTGCGTTCGCCGCTGCGCTGCTCCTCGCACTGGGCGCGTTTTTCTTCTACCGACGCGAAATACGTAGCATTCAAAATCCTAGGGCACAATGGCTTCCATGGCTCCGAGCCGGAGCCATTCTGCTGCTGGTATTGATGCTGTCCGGGCCTGTTCTACGCCACACAAAGTCCGTTGGCACACGCACAAAGCTCCTCGTCTTCACCGACTGTTCACAGAGCATGGCAGTGAGCGATCCCGAGTTAGATCCTGCGCGCAAACTCGCCGCCGCCCGTGCACTGCGATGGTTGCCTCCAGAGGGAACGCCCGCAAGCGAACGCAAAGTCGCCGCCGCCCTCGATCGACTGGATTCCACCACCCGTCACGAACGCATGCGCGCGCTCCTTCTCGAAGGTGGACAAGAAGGCCTCCTCGCGCAACTTTCGCACAGATTTGAGGTGCGCCTTTTTGCACTGCAAGACTCTCAGGATCAGCTTATTTGGAATACTAACGACGGCACCGAGCGTTTCCCAAGCCTGCTCCCACAACCGAACGGTTCCAGCACCGATCTAGCGACCTCCCTCCTGGCGCAATCCGGCGGAGTGGAGCAACACACCGCCATACTGCTCTTGAGTGATGGACAGCACAATGGTCCGGGGTCTCCACAGACTCTCGCTAAACAGTTCGGGGACAGAGGAATCCCTATTTTTTGCATTGGCTTTGGCAACACTCTCCCGCCGCAGGATCTGGCTTTGCTCGGAATCGAAGCCCCTGAAACCATCTTTCTCGAGGATCGCGTCCGAGGGAGCCTCAAAATCACGGACGACATGGCTCCCGGAACCACCTTTCAAATGGGCGTGCGTTCTGGGGATAGAGTGGTTTGGGAAAAAACCATGCTCACCACAGGACGGCATCTCGTTAATGTTCCATTCGATTTTTCCGTTAAGGAACTCGTTGAAGCGCAATTCCCTGCGTTGCCTGGAGCGGCACAAAAACAAACGCTGCCTCTGGAGTTTGAGGCCTTCATCACTCCCGTTGCGCAGGAACGCGAGACCCGCAACAACACAGCCCGCTTTGCGGTGCGCGCAACGACGGCCAAACGCAAGTTGCTGCTCTTGGACGGGCGTCCACGCTGGGAGACGCGCTACATCCGCAACCTGTTTGAGCGCGATCCGCAGTGGCACGTAAACGCACTCATCGCCTCGTCAGGGACGGATAGCGCGCCCTTGGAACGTGGCGTTGGAAATGGAACCTTTCCCGCCACTGAAGAGGCCCTTTTTGAATACGACCTGGTACTTTTGGGCGATCTTCCCCGAGCAAAATTGGGCGACCAGGAATTGCAGTGGATCTCCAACTTTGTGTCCAAACGCGGAGGCGGCCTCTTGCTCCTCGACGGGCAACGCCGGGCGCTCGCCGAATACGAGTCCAGCCCTCTGGGAACATCTCTGCCCGTCCGCTTTACGAGCTCCACTGAGGTTGCGAATTTTGGACAGCCCGACAGCCTCCAACCCACCGAACCGGGACGCGCTATGGTGGCGCTCAGCCTTCAAAACGCCGAGGACAGCGAAGCTCCTGTTTGGAGCAACCTCGCGCCGCCTCGCTGGCTTGCCCAATCCACTGTACTACCTGGAAGCGAGACGCTTCTGGAGGCCGTGCGCGGTGCCCAGCGGATGCCCGCCTTGGTTTGGCGCTCCTTTGGTGCCGGACGCGTCCTTTACGCCGCCATGGATGAGACATGGCGTTGGCGCAATGGGGTTGGCGGAAAGTATCAGGAGCGCTTTTGGAGCCAGTTAATCAATGCCATCGCCGAACCACCCTTTGCTGCAGAAAGCGAACGCATCGCGCTAGATACAGACGCCTTCAACTACAACGCCGGGGCGTCTGCGGAGTTCCGTGTGCGCATCCGCGACGGCGGAGCGAATCCAAGGGTTCAAGCGGCCTTGTGGCGCGATGGCCGACGGGTTAGCGCGCTTTCCCTCAACGCGCAGAAAGGACGTGCAGGCATTTTTAGGGGCCGCTCGGCACCGCTTGAACCCGGCAGCTATGCGTTTGGTTTGGAGAATGTTGCGGGCGTTCAGGAAGCACAGCTTCGAGTACGCTTCGAGGTCCGGCCTAGAAATGCGAGTGAATTAAGCGACCTCACCCTGAATGAAAGTTTACTGCAACGCATGGCGGAAGATTCGCATGGGCAGTATCTTAGAGAGGAATCAGCAGAGCGCGTTTTGGATGCTCTTGCCCCGATTCAAACCGGCAAACAGGAGGTCACCGAAACGCTGTTGTGGCAGAGCTACTGGTGGTTTGGTGCTGTGATTGGCTTACTCACGCTCGAATGGTCACTTCGCAAACGTATTGGACTCCTGTAACTTAGAGCATCCACCCGCATGAATCTCCACTCTGACATCCAGCATTTGCTAGCCCGCTTTGAAGCGCGGCGACGCACTCTGCTGCTCGTTCGAGGAGGTCTCGCAGGCGGCGCAGCGCTCGTAATCGCAGGCAGCCTCTGGGCGCTCACAGACAACGCCCTATTTGTCGAGGACAGCACCCGCAACCTCGCAGCCCTCGCCATTTACGGGGCCACAGCCGCCACGATTTGGCTGCGCGCCGGACGCCTTATTCGCGAACCGCGTTCTCCTGAAAAAACAGCTGCCCGAGTGGAGCAAACGCTACCTGAACTGGGCGGCACTTTACTTTCAGCAGTCGAACTAAGTCGCCCCTCAGAACGCGACTCAGACTCGCAGCAGTTCCGTATCCTGGCGCAGGAACGAGCGGCGACCCTCGCGGTAAAGATCAATACACACCAGGCACTTCCGTGGCGACTCATCCGACGAGACGCCCAAGTAGCGCTCTGCACAGCAACACTCCTCGCCGTGTTTTGTGCCATCGATTACCCGCACTTTGGGCTGCGCTTTTTACGCGGACTGCTCCCCTTCGCGGAGATCGAAGTCCCGTCGAACACGCGCATCACGATCCTGAATCCGAGCCCCAACGAAGGAGTCGTGCCAGGCAACGAACCGCTCACGATTATTGCCGAAATCCAGAGCCCCAAGCTGCAACCGGCCGAGCTCCGGGCCGTCACAAAAAGTGGCATTGCAACGCGCCTTCCCATGCGCAAAAACGCGGATGGCGCGTTTCAAGTCGAGTTGCCAGTGGGGATGGAAAAACTATCCTACCGGGTTCGCTCTGGAGATGGGCTTACACGCAGCTTCGAGTTGGAACCGCAGGCACGTCCCACGGTCGCCACGTTCTCGCGCTTGTACCATCCACCGGCTTACTCCGGACTGCCCGAGAGCAAGGTGGAGTCAACGGAAGGCAGCATCACTGCGCTCGAAGGCTCTGAGGTAGAGCTTGTTTTACATTCAGAACAAACTCTTTGCGCGGGTTCACTCCTCATTTTCGACGGCCAACAAACACACACAGTACGCCTCGATCCAGACCGCGAAGATGCGCGCCTCCTGCGCACGCGGCTGCCCTTGACGCGCTCCGGCTCGTACCGGGTGCACCTCACCAGCGCAACGTCCCAGCTAGGTTCTGCGAAAGGGCCACAGTACGAAATCCGCGTCGTACCCGATGCACCGCCGACCATCACCATCGTCACGCCAACGCAGGATCTGCTCCTGCCATTAGGAGAGAAAGTGAAGTTCCAAGGAACTGCCGAAGATGACCTTGGACTGAGCGCCATCGTGCAGGAAGTGCAGGTCAATCGCGGCCCTTGGCAGCAAATTTCTCTGGCACCACCCGCAGGCAAACAGACCGACATTCTGCAAAACCTGGATCCTCTTGAGCATGGGCTTGTCCCAGGCGACACGCTCAATGTCCGATTTGTTGTCATTGATTCGAAAGGTCAACGTGCGGAGTCCCGGGCAGTCCAAATCTTGATTGCACAGCCCGGCGCATTACCTGCGACAGACGCCTCGCTCACATTGCAACGCAATGTTAGAAAACGTGTTGCAGAGGCCACTAGACAGGCCGAACTCGCTGCAAAGTCACTTTCCGAGGCGCGGATTGAGGCAGCCGCCAAGTCCCCCAACATGCTCAAGAAAACGCAGTCGCTCCTTCGCGGCCGACAGGCGCTTGAAGCCGCTCAGGAAAACGCTGCCGCTGCTCGGGACACGGTCTTGGAACAGCTGAAGACGAGCGACAGTCCCGAGGCGCAGGCCGATCTGGAGTTGCAAGCGAGCACCCTCAGTCGGGCCGAGTTGGGCCTCTTGAACCCAGCACGACAGGCTTTGGAACGGATGGAAACCACTGCCAAAACCGGCGCACCCGAGGCTCACCAACCTTCCGAAACAACCACGATTCGCGAAGCAGCGGAAAATGCAGCCAAGGCTGCCGCACTGGCGCGAGCCGTCCGGGATGCGGCGAGTGCGCGTCTTGACGCCATGGAAGCGGAATCGCTGGCGCAGGCAGCGCGCGCGCTCACGCAGGAGCAGGCCGTACTGAAAGAGGCCACGGCGGCTCAGAAAACGGATCCTGCTCAGCCGGAGAGCATAGCAGGCCCTCAAGACGCGGAACTACGGCGCCAGCAGGTGAACCAAGCGGCGGCAGCGGCGCTGCAAAAAGAGCTTAAAGCACTCGCCGAACGTTCGCGCACAGCCGCTGCACCGCTGCATGCAGCAGGCAACGCGTTGAAGGAGGGACTAGAGGCGATGGAACGCGCTTCCAGAGCTACGCCGCCAGCCACGGCCACACCCGAGACCATGGCTGAGGCTGCGCGACGGACAACCGAGGCAGGAGACGCCCTCACCAAGGGACTCGTCCAGACAGCACGCTCCCTCGAAGCACTTAAAACTCCGCTTCAAGAGGCGCTTGGAAAATCCATGGAAACGCTGCAGCGCGACGCTAAACCGCCTGTTGGAACCCCGCTTTTCACACCAGACGCTCCCCACGCCAACACCGCTGACCGACCGTCACCCTCCTCCGGCGCGCCCTCCGTTGGCTTGCCCTCCAACAGTAACCATCTCCCAACCCGCCCCGCTGACCAAGACGCGAACTGGGGCAACCTTCCCTCACAACTCGCTCGCGATCTCATGGAGGGCAAACGTGACACTGCCCCCAGCGAATACAAATCCATGGTAGACGCTTATTTCAAGGCGGTTGCAGAAAAAGCCCGAGCCGGAAGTTCACGCCCATGAAAAAGACGCTCCTTAGCACGGTTTTTCTGATGCAAATCGCCTCCAGCTGGTCCATTGGAGCTGAGAACCCGACGGACGCCGCGACGCGAGGTGGCGTGGCCTTTCTGCGTTCCAAGCAGGACAAGCGCGGCGCCATTCGCGAAACGGACGCCCTTGAAACAGCGATGACCGCGCTCAGCGGTCTCGCCGTCGCGGCAATGGGCAACTTGCCAGCAGACCCCACGCCCGAGGGGGAAACCGTGCGTAAAGCCCTCGACTTTTTACTCGCGCCGGAGCGTCAGGATAAGGAGGGCTACTTTGGCGCACGGGATGGTTCGCGCATGTACGGACACGGCATCACCACGTTGTTCCTAGCAGAGATGTTGGGGATGAGCGCCGAACCCGCCAGGGACGACGCAGTGCGTAAGGCCTGTCAGCGCGCGGTGGATCTTATTTTGCGGGCTCAACGGGTTGAAAAGCGCAGCGGGAACCAAGGCGGCTGGCGTTACTCACCACAGGCCACGGACTCAGATTTGTCGGTGACGATCTGGCAGTTAATGGCATTGCGGGCCGCTAAAAATGCTGGGATCCAAGTTCCCAAAGCAGCCATTGATGCAGCGGTGGGTTACATCAAGCGCTCCTTCAAGGCAGACAATCGCAATAGCAACAAGCCCGTGGGATTCAGCTACGAGGTAAGCCAAGCCCCAGTTTGGTCGACGGCAGCCGAGGGGCTTCTTGCGTTGCAAGTGTGCGGCGAATACGAGGCCCCCGAGGTCACGGCAACAGCCGACTGGCTGCTGCGCAATCCGCCCAAAACGAGCACGAACTGGTTTTATTACGGCACCTACTACTACGCACAGAGCATGTACCAACGGGGTGGCGAACATGCCGAGGAATCCTCAAAGCGTGTTTTGGAAGTGCTTCTCCCTTTGCAGGAAGCAGATGGCTCGTGGAAATCCATCAGCGGCAACGAAAGCAGCCGCGTGTACCGCACAGCGATGGCGCTACTGAGTTTGAGCGTGAAGTATCACTATCTCCCGATCTACCAGAGGTGAGGGACGCCCGTTTCTGAATACACCGGTGTTTAGAAAACTAAAAGTGGGGCACCCATTTTGCCCTGCTAAGCTGCTCTTGGAACGGGTCTCATTTACACTGTTGCCCTATTTCCCCACATCCATTCCTCGATAGTCCAGTTTGTGACAGAAGGCAAACGCCGCAACACGTCTGTCGAGTATGCAAATGGATCTTTCCAAGTCGACGGCAGCATTCAATGGCGTCAACACTTTCTCAGTTTAACGTGTATCCCGCTCGTGGAGTTGAGTGTAACAGGTGAATCTGCGGAAGGGTCTAGCTCGCATGGTATATCCAATCGCGTTTTCTGCCGTATCGTTTCAATACGCCCCCAACGTTCACAGTCGTTCCCGGATCAACTCGAGCGCCCTCATGCAGTACGCGCTCACTAGCACCGCGTCAGCTTCCAGCCAGCGCCCATTGCGATTGACCCACGAACCATCCCCCGACTGAAGCGTCACCAGCTTCAGCGCCAAGTCCCTAGCCCATCCCTCAGGAACCGCGCCAGTGCCCTTCTCATGAACTGCCTTTGAAATAGACAACGCCTTGGCCATCAGGTGGTAATAGTAGAAAAGCCCCTGCTCACCCAGACCGGGATTCTCCTCCAAGGTGAAGTGTGCGCTGAGCCATTCCACGGCAGACACCACTCTCGGATCGTCGCTGGGCACCTCCGCATACACTAAAGAAAGCAGCCCCGCGTAGGTCATCGTGCCGTAACTGCGCAACGCCTTGGAGCCATCAGGACGATCTGAAGCTCCCGCATTGCTAAAGCCCGGGTAGTACACAAATCCCCCCCGATCACTTGGTTGTTCCGAAACCCAGGACGATGCGTTGGAGGAGGGCAGGTTCTGGCAGCGCGTCACAAAAGCGATCGCTGCATCCCAGTCGAGCTGCGGACCGGTGGGCTTTTCCCCAGTCTGACGTGCCAGTTCACAAGCGCGCAAGGCTTCCAGCGAGACAAGCGTGTTGTCCAAGTCAGGATGCTGCCGCTTGGGACTGACTCCGGAAGGTCCGTATCCGATCCCGCCATCCAGTTCGGGTCGTGTGATTTGAGAGGCCTGTTGGCCCACTAAAAACTGACGAGCGCGCTCAATAAGAAAAGCGTCCTCGGAAGCGCCGTGTCGGAGCAACGCGAGGGTGCACACGGCCGTGTTGTAGTTGCTTAAGCCGGTGCGGTAGATCCCGCCATCGGGTTGCGCTTGGGCGCGCACGAAGGCAAAGCCGCGCCCCAGTGCAGCCGCGAGTTCAGGTTCGTTAGGCGAGCGCAAAGGATTCAGGGCAAGCAGCGCAAGTCCCGTAATGGCAGGCTGCTGCGGATTGGACCACGAGCCGTCCGCCGCCTGGGCTTGGCGTAGAAATGCGGCACCCCGTTGAAGCGCCAAATCCACCTCGTGTTGAAGTGATCCGTTAGAATCACCGCTAGTCGGGGTGGCAGCAACATCTGCAGCCAGCGGGGCCAAAACGCATAAACCGGTTGCAAGAAGAAGGCGCAGTTTCGGAAAGTTCATGGAGTAGACGGCGGCACTTTAACGCGGATAATGCTTACCGTCACTGGAGTCCCCACGGCGGGTACTTGCGCCGAGTTAACTTCCCAAGCGTGGTCGTCGTCGTGGTGGGGACGCGGGTTATTGATAAGCGCCGCCGGGTTTGTCACTAAACACACCACGCTCCCCTCCGATTTCGAGGCAAACTGCGTTCCGGCTAAATACGAGCCCGTATAAGTCCATGCACCGGGCTCGGCGACTCGCCCCTCAGGCACGGTGCGCACCCAGTTTTCGAGGTAGGCCTCTTGTTGGGTACCGGTGATGTTCCAAGTAATGCGCAGACGCACTGCAACTCCGGCTAGGTCGGGAGCGGCCCGCAGCGTTTCTGCAGTCAGGGCGCCACCGAGTCCACCAACCATGTCAGGCTGGGGGTGCTCAGGCTTCCACCCGAGGAGAAGGCAGGCCGCGTGCAGATCCACGGGATCAACCTCAGTCACGAGAAGACTTTCGTGCACCGCGCCTGTAGGAGTGACAATCGCGTATTCGAGGGCTCCTTCCGCAAGGTGGACTGTAGCGGGAAAAGTGACCGTGCCAGCCGAGGCATCTACGCGCAGGAGACGCCCTTCCAGGAGCGCGGGAGCAACCTGTCGGAAAGGGTCCGCGTTGGCAGAAAGCGCCACGCTAGAAAGGACCATCAGGAACCGGAGGAGAAGATGCACTTGCGAAAGGTACGTCGCCGTCGTTTACAAGCCACCCACAAAGCACGCAGGCTCACCGGCACCCCCCATTGAGTCCCATTGAGTCCCATTGAGTCCCATTGAGTTGCCCGCCCGCTCAAGAGAGAGACAAGCTCGGACCGCTTGAAAAGCATAACGAGACGCGTTATGCTTTTCGCCAGTGATCCAGAGCTTTAGCTGCGAAGACACCAGAACGATCTACAATGGAAAGGTCTCACGCAGACTGCCCCAAGACCTTCTGAACGTTATGCAGCGCAAGCTTCGGATGCTCGACGCGGCGGTAAACCTCATCGACCTAAGGATTCCTCCAAACAACCACCTCGAAGCACTAAAAGGCGACCGTAAAGGCTTCTACAGCATTCGCGTGAACCGCCAGTGGCGCGTATGTTTCCATTGGACAGAAACCGGGCCTTCAAACGTAGAAATTGTCGATTACCACTAAACTCTATGAACGCTGACGAAGAATTACTTCCGCTAGTCACGCCCGGCGAAGTTTTGGCGGAGGAATTTCTCGTTCCGTTAGGCATCTCCGAATACCGGGTTGCCAAGGAAATTGGTGTGCCGCCGCGTCGAATCAATGAAATCGTCCATGGCTTGCGTGCAATCACTCCAGATACAGCATTACGTCTGGCGGGGTATTTCGGAACCACGCCGCACTTCTGGATAAATCTGCAAACCGACTACGAGTTGAGGAAATTGGACAGGGAAGGATCACTTCCACAAATTAACCGCTGCGAAAAACTGCCAGCCCACACAGGATCACCGGTCACCCTAACCAGACCCATTGAGTCCCATTGAGTCCCCTCCCCTTTAATCACCTTCTCATGACCCTCGCCATTCACTGGTTCCGCCGCGACTTACGCCTCACCGACAACACCGCTCTGAACGCCGCTGTCGCTGCGCATTCCGTGGTCGTGCCAGTGTACATCCTGAGCGCGTGGAAAGGCCAACACCGCTGGACAGGCGCGCCGCGCCAACAGTTTCTAGTGGATTGCCTTGCGTCCCTGAGCTGCGACCTGAGCGCGGCAGGCAGCAGCCTCCTCTTTCGCCAAGGCGACGCCGTCGAGGAACTCGAAACGCTCGTGCGCGAGTCTGGTGCAACGGCCATTTACACCAACCGCGACCCGGATCCCTTCGGACGCGCAGTAGAAAAGCGCCTAGCAACGATGGCTGCCCGATTGGGAGTGCGACTCCATCTTTTCAAGGACGCAGCCCTGCACGAACGCGACGAAGTGCTCACCGGCTCAGCCTCACCCTTCCGCGTGTTTACGCCTTACTCGAAAGCTTGGGCTAAATTAGAAAAGCCCCTCCCCGGCGCGACGATCACCCGACTCGCGCCCAGCCCAAAGCTCACGAGTCTGCCGCAGCCAACCCTCGCCACCTGGGGACTTAAGGCAGAGGATGTTCTTCTTCCAGAAGCCGGAGAAGTCGCGGCCAACGCACGATTGGAACGCTTTCTTGAGCACGCCGTCTTTTCCTATGGGGAACGCCGCGACATTCCGAGCGTGGACGGCACTTCCCGTATCTCGCAAGATCTGCGCTTCGGACTGCTGTCCATTCGCAAAGTGTACGCGCGGCTTATGGAGCGCGCTCGCACCGTAGACGGGCCCCGCGCACAATCGCTGCAGATTTACATCAACGAACTGTGCTGGAGAGAGTTCTACTTCCAGGTGTTGTGGAATAAGCCAGAGGTTTTGGACTGGGAATACTCCGAGGCTTTCCGGGGTCTGCCATGGACCCGAGACAACGCCGCGTTCGAGCGCTGGTGCCAGGGCCAAACCGGCTTCCCCATCGTGGATGCGGGAATGCGACAGTTGCTCCAAACTGGGTTCATGCACAACCGCGTGCGAATGATCGTCGCCATGTTTCTCACCAAGGATCTGCATCAGGACTGGCGAGCGGGCGAACAGTGGTTCATGCAACACCTGCTAGATGGCGAAATCGCTTCTAACAACGGCGGCTGGCAATGGAGCGCCGGTACAGGGACCGATGCTGCGCCCTATTTCCGTATCCAAAACCCGTGGACGCAGGGCCTGCGCTTTGACGCTGAAGGCACTTACAACAAACGGTGGGTGCCGGAGTTGAAGCTCATCCCCGCTGCCCGACTGCATCAACCGCCCTCACCTGGACTCAGGCTAGTGCCGGGCTACCCCTTGCCAATGGTGGACCATGCCACTGAGAGAGACGCAGCGCTGTCTTGTTACAAAAAACATCTTGAGATAACTCGTTCTACGATCGCAAATTAAATTTGGGCAACACTTCCATTTCCCAGAATATTTTCCTAATTTGAGGGCACTGTTTTGGTTCTTCCAGAAGAACCGCCGGTTTCCCCAACGTGAGCATTCGCAAAAAAAAGCCACTCTCCCTCGCCTCAGCAGTTGCTTGGCTATTCTTGGCTGCCAACTTACAGGCAGGCCAGACGGAGGACATTGCCCCGGCCAACAAACAAAAAGTACCGAGCGAGGAAATTGAACCCCAGAGCGCCGACGTTCGTTTGAGCGCAGAGGGACCGTGGGGGCAGTTGGAGTATTTCGAGGCACT
>CAIWVL010000336.1 GCA_903916085.1 uncultured Spartobacteria bacterium | reverse complement strand
TCCTCCCAAGCCAAGGCGGAATTGGAATCTCCATTTTCAGAAAAAGCGGAGTTCAATCGGTACGCGGAAAAGTTGAGGGAGAGCGTGCTACTTTCCCTCGAACCCGAGGTGCGCGTTCCCTCCAGTGCAGGCGCATCTCAGTCCATTCGAGGAGCGACGTCGGCGTCCTCCTTTCCCTCATCCCAGGCGCCGGCTTCGCAAGGCCGCTATCCGTGGAAGACCAAAATTGTAACCACGATTTTCTGGGTGGGCGAAGCCGCGTCGGTCAACAATCCGGTGCACAATCGTTCTTCGAGTTGGGATTTGAATTGGAAGGATTCCTTTGGAGGCTTTGACAACCCGGACCCGACGCGACGTCGGGGGTACATGCCGGCGTCTTTTGTGCCGAAGTTAAACCCATTTTATTGCGCGCTGCCCTACAACGACGTACGCAACGGCTCGCACAAGCCCGAGGCGCGAGCGGTGATTCCCTGGTTCCGCTCGGCCTTCCTCAAGGATGGTCAAAGCGTTTGCCGCGACCGTTGGCTAGCCATTCGCAACAATCAAGGGCGCGTTTGCTACGCTCAATGGAGTGATTGCGGTCCGTTCCGCACAGACCACTGGGAATACGTGTTCGGCAAAGAACGTCCCGCCCCCAACCTCAACGGTGGCGCCGGGCTGGATGTGTCACCCGCCGTGCGCGACTATTTACGACTGAACTCTATTGACGTCACAGATTGGAAATTTGTGGACGTGAGTGAAGTCCCGCGTGGTCCGTGGGGTGAAATGGGCGAAAACAATGATCTCGTGCAGATGGCCCGCCGCAACAAGGATCGCATGGCCACCTCCCCCAGCGACGCTCCTCGGGTGTTTGTGCGTTGAGCTGGGTTAGGGAAATCAGCGTTTTAGTCGCAGCGGTGGATGGCATGGTGGGGCCACAAAAGCCCCTCGAGGCGCGGCCCATTGACAGCCCATGGGTAACGCCGTGGGATTGGGAACTGGCCAATTTGAACACCTAAGAGGGACTTGCCTCCCGACTGGACCTACATTCGCCCTGATGCGTTGCTGGCATCAGCGCAGCGCATCGAGTGCTAGATTTAGCCTGAGCACATTCACGCCCGGCTCCCCAAAAATGCGCAGACTAGGTTGGTCCGTGTTTTCCACAACACACGCCTGCACGTTTTCCACGGCCAGACCGCGAACCTTGGCAACGCGCGCCGCTTGGATTCGGGCGTTGGCTGGGCTGATGTGCGGATCCAGGCCGCTAGCGGATCCGGTGACCGCATCGGCGGGGATGGGGACTCCAGCGCGAACGGTAAGCGACACTTCGTCGTTAAAGGCATTGATGAGCTTCACGGGATCATAAGCGCCCTGAGCGTCCTTAAACAATTTGGGGTCCACCGGTTGACCTGCCCGCAGAAGTTGATACGGAAGCCCGTTTTGCTCGCAATAAGAGAGGATACGCAGTTTGAGTCCGTCGAATTCCACAACCTCTGGCCCTGGCTGAAGCGGTTCACCAGGTTTCTCCGAAGCGATAGCCGTGGGCTTCACCGTACCATTGACCAATTTCTTGGAGGTTGGCCCAAGATTGGAACCCGAAGAACCGGCTGCGTCATAACCTGTCCCAGCGGAGGACGGTCGCGGAACGAAATACTTGTCCGAAGAGAATCCCTGCCCAAGAAGGGACGAACCTCGAAGGGTGCCATTAGCGTCCGTGATGAGGCTGCCATTAGCCTTATCCTTAAAGGCGACCTGCCCAACGCCCCAGACAGCGACTGGATAGATTCCGCAAGTTACTACGGCCAAAATTGCAGTACTCACAAGAGCGCCGCGAAGTTCGCAGAAAAGAGCTTTCATAGATTTAGGCGAGGTGAAGGAAACCGAGAACGAGATCGACCGCTTTAATGCCAATGAACGGGACGATGATCCCGCCGAGGCCGTAGATGAGGAGGTTGCGCTTGAGCACCTCCAACGCGCCACCGGTCTGATACTGGACTCCCTTAAGGGCCAGGGGAATGAGCACGATGATGATCAGCGCGTTGAAGATAACCGCGCTGAGAATGGCGCTTTGTGGGGACGCCAAGTGCATGATGTTCAGCGGACTGATCGCGGGGAACGTGGCCATGAGCATCGCTGGGATGATTGCAAAGTATTTTGCCATGTCATTGGCAATGCTAAACGTCGTGAGCGAGCCGCGTGTCATGAGTAGCTGTTTCCCAATTTCCACAATCTCAATGAGTTTCGTCGGGTTGCTATCCAAGTCCACCATGTTGCCGGCTTCCCGAGCCGCCTGAGTGCCCGTGTTCATGGCGACGCCCACGTCCGCTTGCGCCAGCGCAGGCGCGTCATTGGTGCCATCGCCCGTCATCGCCACAAGGTGCCCAGCGGCCTGCTCGGCGCGGATACGCCGCAGCTTATCCTCGGGAGTGGCCTGCGCCATGAAGTCGTCCACTCCGGCCTCGGCGGCGATTGCGGCGGCCGTCATCGCGTTGTCACCCGTGATCATCACAGTGCGAATCCCCATCTTACGCAACTGAGCAAAGCGCTCCTTCATCCCGCCCTTGACCATGTCCTTGAGTTCGACAATCCCAAGAACCCTGTTGCCATCGGCCACTACAAGCGGTGTACGCCCCGCTTGGGAGGCGAGAATCACCGCCTTTTCAACCTCCGAAGGGAAGACGCCTCCCTTGCTTTCCACATACGCACGCACGGAATCCGCCGCGCCTTTTCTAATGCTGCGTCCGTCCACATCCACGCCGCTCATCCGCGTTTGAGCAGTAAAAGGAATAAATGTGGCGTGGGGCGACGCCAGTTCGCGACCGCGGAGGTTGAACTTTTCCTTGGCCAAAACGACGATGCTGCGACCTTCGGGCGTTTCATCGGCGAGGGAGGAAAGCTGAGCGGCGTCGGCGAGTTCGGCTTCGCTCACGCCAGGGGCGGGACGAAAATCGGAGGCCATGCGGTTGCCGACCGTGATGGTGCCTGTTTTGTCCAGCATAAGGACGTCGATATCCCCAGCCGCCTCGACTGCGCGGCCGCTTGTGGCCATGACGTTGCGGCGAATGAGGCGATCAATGCCGCTGATGCCAATGGCGCTCAGCAATCCGCCAATGGTCGTTGGAATAAGACACACCAGCAGGGCGATGAGCACGGGCGTGGAAAAATTCGCTGTGGCGTAAGTCCCGAAGGGCCGGAGCGTCACCACCACTAGCATGAAAATCAACGTCATGGCCGAGAGCAGGATGGTTAGCGCGATCTCGTTTGGCGTTTTCTGACGAGAAGCGCCTTCGACCATGGAGATCATACGGTCTAAGAAGGTGTTGCCCTTCTCCGAGGTGATACGGATCACGATACGATCGCTAATGACTCGCGTGCCACCGGTGACGGCGCTGCGATCGCCGCCACTCTCGCGAATGACGGGGGCAGATTCGCCGGTGATAGCGGCTTCATCTACACTGGCGATACCTTCAATAACCTCGCCATCTGCGGGAATCACATCGTTAGTTTCACACACCACTAGGTCGTCCTTTTCCAAGGAACCTGCGGGGACGGACTCCTCCACTCCGTCGCGTAGGAGGCGGGCAACGGTGTCCTTCCGGGCCTTACGAAGGCTGTCGGCTTGCGCTTTGCCGCGCCCCTCGGCGACGGCTTCCGCAAAGTTGGCGAATAGAACAGTGAACCATAGCCATACCGCCAACTGCACAATAAAGAGGTGATTTTCTTTTGTGGTAAAAACGCTAATGGTGGTGAGAAATGCGCCAATCTCGGTCACAAACATGACCGGATTTTTAATCATCAAACGCGGATTCAGCTTCCTGAAAGATTCAGCAATTGCTGGAGAAACGATAGTCCAGTCAAAGAGAGAAGGAGCTTTGTGAGACATAAAAAGAGAAAGCTGCTTTAGAAAAGGAGTCCCTGGAGATTCAGGAAATGCTCCACGACAGGGCCAAGCGCGAGCGCTGGCAGAAAGTTAAGGGCACCCACCAGCAACACGATACCAATAAGTAAAATCGTGAATGTGGGACCTTGAACTGGAAATGTGCCGGGGCTTGGAGGAGCGATTTTCTTCTTAACAAGAGATCCTGCTAAACCCATGATAGGGATAATCATGAGGAAACGCCCGATAAGCATGGCGACACCCAGTGTAGCATTATAGTGAGAATCACCATCGCTAGGATTGGCAGTCAATCCAGCAAATGCACTTCCATTATTTGCTGTACACGAGGTAAAGGCATACAGGATTTCGCTAAAGCCATGGGGACCATTGTTATTTAACCCAGCCAGCCCCCATTGAGATGCCACTGCCCAAGCGGTAAATCCGAGAATGGACATGCACAGCACAAGCAGCGAAAGCATGGCCATCTTAACATCGTAAGCCTGAATCTTTTTTCCCAGATACTCCGGTGTCCGCCCAACCATCAGGCCGGCGATAAAAACAGCCAATACGACAAACACGAGCATGCCGTATAGCCCGGCACCGACACCACCGATAACTACCTCCCCCAACTGCATCATGAATAGCGGTACCATTCCTCCAAGCGCCGTGAAGGAGTCGTGCATCGCATTCACCGCACCGCAAGAAGCAGCGGTTGTGATGGTGGCGAATAGAGACGAGTTAAAGATCCCAAAGCGCACCTCCTTGCCCTCCATGTTGCCGTCGCCGGGCGCGATTCCAAGCAGTTGGTGCGTCGGATTTCCACGAGCCTCCGCCCACCAGCACAAGAGAACGCCGGCTAGAAAAAGCAGCATCATGGCGCTCCAAACAGACCACCCGTGGGCCTGATTGCCGGTGGCGCGTCCTAAGTAATAGGTCAGGGCGCTGCCGATCGCAAAGATCGAGAGCATCTGGAGGAAATTCGAAAGCGGGGTCGGGTTTTCAAAGGGATGAGCAGCGTTGGTGTTTACAAAACCGCCACCGTTTGTGCCCACCATTTTAATAGCGACCTGCGAGGCAATGGGCCCTTGCACAATGCTCTGCTCGGAGATCGTCTTTACTTCCAAAAGACCTCGTCTATTAGCATCCAAAATAGGATCCCCCTTCTCATCGATCTTTGGCACTTGGGATTGGAAGGATTCCACAAGCGACGCCGTGTCGTAGGGCTTGAAGTTTTGAACAACACCCTGCGAAAGCAGAAAGATCGCGAACACAAAACTGAGAGGTAGAAGTACATAGTAGGTTACCCGGACCACATCGACCCAAAAATTCCCGAGCGTATTGGCAGAGGCCCGCGCAATACCCCGAACCAGCGCGGCGGCGATAGCAATCCCGGTACCTGCTGAGGTAAAGTTGTGGACGGTCAGCCCCACCATTTGAGAGAAGTAAGAGAGAGTGCTTTCGCCTGCGTAACTTTGCCAATTGGTGTTGGTGGCGAAACTCACTGCCGTATTGAAAGCGAGGTGAGCACTGAGGCCGGGGAGCGCTTGAGGGTTGAGCGGAAGCAGATGCTGCAAGCGCAGAATCAGGTAGGTGAAAATAACGCCTACCAGACTAAAAAGAAGCATGGCGAGGGTGTAACCTTGCCAATCTTGCTCCTTATCCCGATCTACCCCCATGAGAGAGTAGGTGAGGTTTTCAACGGGGCGGATCAGCCCGTCCAACAAAGTTTTGCCGTTGGCGTCGAGCACTTGGGTGAGATAGATGCCGAGAGGTTTAGTGAGCAGAGCGAGCAGCCCAATAAATAAACAGAGCTGAACGAGTTCAGAGGTGTGCATGGCAATAGACCTAGAATTTTTCTGGCCGAACCATGGCCACAAACAGATAAATAAAGAGGGCAAGGGCAAGACCGCCCACGAGCAGATTTTCCATAGGGTGATTAAATTAAAGCTTCTCGCAAAAACGCACGTAGAGTGCGCTTAAGATAAAGAAAAGAACCGCAAACCCGAGAGCCAGTAAATCAGACATGATGTTAAAAGGAGGTTGCCACGGATGCAGCTTGCCAGATCTCGGGGTGATTCCCAATTAATGAGCCATTCAAACCCGTCAATAAAGAGCTAATCGCCGAACACGTCGGTTGTCGCAAGGATCCGAGAGCATTCCATGACCTCGCCGTGGAGCCTGCTAGAGACTCCTACGAGAGCGCTCAAGAGCCCGTTGTAAGGCATCTGTTTCTGTGTTTTTGTAGGTTCTCGTGACTTACCGCTGAAAGATCGATGTACTTCATCAACTTCAATTTAGGTATTGCACGTAATAGGTGCTCAACAACACACGCTAAGGCTCTCATGGTTACCCGCACTCCGTCCCCATTGGCCTGCGTGATTTCCCAACTCAGCACCGCAGCCATTCACCCGCTCACGACCGCACAGATCAGGGGCCTGACGACAACGCAAGCAGCTTTCAAGACGCAGGAAGTCAACAGCCTGAGCACCGCTCACTTGGTGGGCTTCACTAGCGCTCGGTATAATGCGCTTTTGGGTGCAAAGGAATGGTTAACAAAAACACCCCCTCAGAGGACAGAGCGGGAATTGCGCGGATGCCTAAGGCGTAGGCCTGGAGGGATTTGAACCCCCAACCAAGGGATTATGAGTCCCCTGCTCTAACCATTGAGCTACAGGCCCGCACGGGGCGACGGGCAGGATGTTCGCCCATTGCGCACCTCAAGCAAACACCGATTGGCGGTGCCCGCACAACTTCTTTCACCATCGCGACGCTTAAGAATCGTTCTTTAGTTGCAGGCATCTTCTTTTCAGTGGACTATTGCCGACCGTTTTATGTCGTCCGAGGCACATCCCAGCTCCACCCAGCATCCCTACAACGCTCGTATCGAGAATGTTCGTGTGAGCGGGTTCAAACGCCTCATCACCCCGGTTCAGGTTAAAGAACAGATTCCGGCATCCGTTGAGACGCTAGACAGCATCCTTGCTGCCCGAGATACCGCTCGGCGCATCCTCCGTGGCGAGGATCCCCGACTGATGGTTGTGGTGGGCCCCTGCTCTATCCATGACCCGGTGTCGGCCATGGATTACGCCCGCAAACTGGTGGCGCTCGCCAAGGAGCTTGAAGATAAGCTTTTTATCGTGATGCGCGTCTATTTCGAAAAGCCACGCACTACCGTCGGCTGGAAGGGCCTCATCAACGATCCGCACCTAGATGATTCCGCAGATCTCGAATTCGGTATCCGCTTGGCCCGACGCCTTTTGCTGGACATTTCTGAGCTCGGTCTTCCCACGGGGACAGAATTTCTGGATCCCATCATCCCTCAGTACATCGCTGATTTGATCAGCTGGGCTGCCATTGGGGCGCGCACCACGGAGTCCCAGACGCATCGCGAAATGGCCAGCGGCCTTTCCATGCCTGTGGGCTTCAAAAATGGAACCGACGGCAGCGTCCAAACCGCTTTGGACGCCATGCGTTCCGCCTGCGCTCCGCACAGTTTCCTGGGTATCGACCAAGAAGGAATGACAAGTATCATCACCACCTCAGGTAACCCTGACAGCCACTTGGTATTGCGGGGTGGTCGGGATGGCACAAACTACGGACCAGAACACACGGCATCAGCCGCCGAGAAGCTTCGCAAGGCGGGTCTGCCGGTTTCACTGATGGTGGATTGCAGTCACGCCAACAGCGGCAAGGATCCCTTGCGCCAACCGGAAGTCCTTCGAAATGTGGTGCAGCAGCGCAACGCAGGTCGCACAGACATCGTGGCTGTGATGTTGGAGAGCCACATTCACCTGGGGACGCAGGCAGCAGCCCGGGACGGGCTGAAGTACGGGGTATCTATCACCGACGCCTGCCTAGACTGGGAGTCGACGGCAGCGCTGTTGCGGTCGCTGTAAGGAGATGGGATTCAAGGGGAGGGAATGGGATTCAAGGGAAGAGCAAAAGGCCTTACCCGCATAGCGCTCCCATTGGCTCCCAGACACTATCCTAGCGATGCGTGGTCGATCGTCGTGAGGCGGCGTCTGCGCTGGCCGAGCTGCGGGATGCAGCCGATAAGCGCCTTTGTATAAGCGTGCTGCGGGTTCCGGAGCACCGCCTCTGTGGGGCCTTCCTCCACGACCTCGCCACGGAACATCACCGCCACACGATCAGCAATCCCCCCGATGATCCCAAAGTTGTGCGTGATCAGCAGCATCGCCATCTTCAACTGCTGCTTAATCTCCCGCAACTGATCCAAAATCTGCGCCTGAACAGTCACGTCCAGCGCTGTAGTTGGTTCGTCGGCAACCAGCAGTTGTGGCCGACACGCCAGCGCCATCGCAATCATCACACGCTGTTGCATTCCACCAGAAAGTTGGTGCGGATAATCATGCATCCGTTTTGCGGGATCGACGATCCCTACCATGTCCAGATAATGGGCGACCTCCCCACTGATGTCTCGCACTTCGGGGCGGTGCAGGCGGAGCGCCTCCGCAATCTGGCTGTGTACCGTGAAAACCGGATTCAACGACGTGGAAGGCTCTTGAAACACGTAGGCAATCTTCCCACCTCGCAACTTGCGAAGTTCAGAGTCCCGCATTTTCAAAACATCTTGCCCTTCAAATAGGATCTCGCCACCTGCGTACACCGCAGGCGGTTGCGGAAGAAGCCGAGTGAGGGCCATGCCAGTCACACTTTTCCCACTGCCACTTTCTCCCACCAAAGCCAGAGTTTCCCCCGGGGCAATGGACAAATTGACACCCTTGACGGCCTGGACTCGGTCAGGGCCAGTACCGAAATCAATGCGGAGGTTGCGCAGGGTTAGCATGAGTAGAGGAATGATGAAGGGCTAAGCGAATCAAGCAACTGTTTGCACAAGAACGCCTGCTAGCAGACTTTTTTAGAATACAACCGCCCACTAATTTTTGGGATCAAATGCCCACCGCATCGAATCCCCGAGGAGATTCAGGGCCAACACTAGAATAAAAAGGGCACCCGATGCAGACGTCAGGTTCCACCAGATCAGAGGTTCGCGAGAAAGCTCGGAGCGTGAGGCATCAATCATTGCGCCCCAACTTGCCGTGCCCACCGGAGCGCCAACGCCCAAATAGCTGAGCACCGCTTCGGCCAGCACAAGGCCCGAGAACCCAAGAACAAACTTAATGAGCACCAGGTGCATGACATTGGGCAGGAGATGGTTGGTGAGGATTTTCCAGTCCGATTGCCCCATCGCGCGCGCGGCCGCCACATAAGGCCGCTCTACTTGACGGAGCGTTTCCCCGCGAATGAGACGAGCCATCCCCACCCAACCCGTAATCCCCAAGGCGATGGCCATTGTCCCTAACCCCTTCCCCAAAACTAGGAGGATCGCAACCAACATGAGGATCTCCGGTACCGCGGCAATCGTACTGTACAGATACTGAATAGCGTCATCGACCCAACCTCGATAGTAGCCGGACAACATTCCCAGAAGGATGCCCAGCGGGATATAAATGAGGCTGGTGAGACCGCCAATCCACAGCGCCGAACGGGTGGCCCGCAAGGTCTGCACGAGCGTATCGCGGCCGAGTGCGTCCGTCCCAAGAAGATGTCGCCCAAGCAGCGGCTTAGGATCCGACACTGAAAGCGAGGTCGCGGCCAGGGGCGCTGCATAGCTTCGTTCCTGAGGCACAAACTTTGTGAACGTCTGGAGGAGCGTACGCCCTCCGGAGTCCGTATTTACCGAGACGCTCTCCAACCCACCCACCACCAGATAAAGAAGAATCACGCCAAGGGAGCAAAGGCCGATGCGATCGCGACGCAGCCGCTTCCAAGCAGCCGTCCAACGCTCAGAGCGAGAGAGGCTCCACACCATGGCACCCAGCAGAGCGAAGCCGAGGATAGCGCACAAATTTTGCACCCACATTTGATCCAGCAGCTTCATAATAGCCATTATTGGAGACGAATTCTGGGATCAGCCCAAGCGTAGCAGAGGTCCGTCAAGAGAAGGCCTCCCAAATACAGAAGCGAGCCAAGGAATACGGAAGCTTGCACCACCGCAAAGTCAGGAGCCTGAATGGCCGAGAACAACACATTACCTAGACCGGGAATACCAAAAAAGTTTTCCAAAAGGAGCGACCCCATAATCAAAAAAGGGAGAGACGCTACAACGAGAGTGATGAGATTGATAAGCCCGTTTTTGAGCACATGGCGCAGCAAAATAGACGGCGTCGAAACCCCCTTGGAACGTGCAGTGCGAATGTAGTCCTGACCCATTTCTTCTATAAATAAAGCCCGAAACAAACGCACATCGGCGCCTAAACCGCTCACAACCATCAGAGAGACTGGCAGCAGGAGAAACTTGGCCGTCGACCACCCCTGAAGTTCAAAACCGAACGCGGGGAAATAGTTCAGAACTTGGGCAACCAAAAACTGTCCAAAGATAACATACACCATCACTGGAATGCTCATCAAAGCAACGCAAAGGAAGGAGGCAAACAAGTCCACCTTTGCGTTCCGGATGAAGACCAAATACAGCGCCAATCCCACCGAAAGCGCGAGGCCAGCCATAAAGGCCGGCAACGTTAACAAAAGGGAGGGCAGCGCGCCCTGAATAAATACGTCGCGCAAGGGACGACCGCTTACGTCAGAGGCACCCAAATCAAAGGTGGCAAGCCGCCCCATTTGATGCAGAAAAAGCGAGTCGTGCCACGGTTCGCCTGGATTGTGATTAACGAGCAGTGGCTTGTCGTAACCGCGGTTGTGAAGCCAGTTTTCAACGGCCTTGGGGTTTGCACGCTGACCGAGTACCCGCCGCGCAGTGGCCTCTGGGCTTTGCACAACGAAAAACAAGACAAACGTAAGCAGCATTACGCCGAATACGATTGGGACGAAGAAAAATAGCCGTCGGATAAGATAAGCGAACATGGCTTAAAGCTCTCTTTCTACTTTTTTAAACCATTAACTAAATTAAATTCCCCACCAAAAAATAGGATTGATGATATTTTTTGGATTATCAATTCCAGAGAGCACGAAAGACATTTATTGTTTACTGCGGGCACGCACTAAGGTTGCGGCCAGAGCGGCCACGGCTGCAGCCGCCAAGCCAAGGGGCCACAGCGGCTTATGATTCCAATCCTTTCGCAACCGCTCCCGAAGTTCGTAATCCACTACAGCGTACTTCAACCCTCCCTCAAGCAGTGGGTTGTCCTGAGTCTGGGGTGCCCAAGGCTGGGTCAGGCTGAACGTGGACCTGTGCAGCGTCAAAATGTGAGGCACATCTTCCGAAAGCAGGTCATTCATCTTCCGAGCCATCACTTCGCGTTCCGGACTGTTCTCCATGGTCGCCATGGTTTCAAATAAACGATCGAACTCCGGATTTTTATACCGCGTATGATTCTTTCCCGCTGGAGGAAAGTTTTTACTATAATACAAAAAGAAAAAGTTCTCTGGATCAGGATAATCAGCGCCCCACCCACTTCCGCCTGAAATCTGGAAGCTACCCTTATCAAGTTTTTCCAAGAGCCGAGCGAACGGATTTTCCACTACTTTCACTTTAATCCCCAGCTGCTCGAATTGACGCTGCTCAAACTCAGCCATTACCCGCTCGTTGGCACTCCCACCGGTGGTGTCCAAGGTTAACTCGAGCACATTTCCTTTGCTGTCTTTCCCGTTTGGATAGCCAGCCTCAGCCAAAAGCGCCTTTGCTTTTTCTAGGTTATAGCCATAAGGATTGCGGAAATCTTTGCGATACCCAGCAATCCCCGGTGGTAACAGTTGCTCGGCAACAATGGGTACACTGTTGAAAAAGATGTTAAGATGCTCCTGCGCGTTGAATGCAGCCGAAAGCGCTTGGCGCAACTTTCGATTAGACCCGACGACAGGGTCCTCCATGTTAAACACGAGGAAATACGTACTTGGCTGCGTTTCTCGATGGAGGCTCACGCCGCGTTCCTTATACTTCGCGGACAACTCGCGCGAGGGCGTGATTAGACTAGAAAAAGCGTCCTTCCCGACGCCCATGGTGTCTAGGTAGCCCTGACGGAAAAGCAGGAAAACAGGGATCGTTTCCTTAAAAATGGTCATGCAAACCTCGTCCACCAGAGGCAAAGCTTTGCCTGCCAATGGCTTCAACTCTGCATCCCGACTAGGCTCCCAGCCCGACTCTGGGAACACAGTGGTTCTATAATGCGGATTCCGGCGCAACCGTATGCGTGTGTTGCGTTTCCATTCAGAAATTTGAAAGGGACCCGTGCCCACAGGATGGAACCGGAACAGATCACGGGCGATGCCGTCGCGAGATTTCCCATCGTAATAAGTAACCGCCTCACGAGCGACAGGTGCCGTAAAGTGCATGGCTAGCCAGTACAATATCTGCGGATAGGCGGCCTTGAGCTGAATCTCGAACGTGTATTTGCCCGTAACGCGGAAGCCCGAGATGGGCTTGGAGTAGTCAAAGGAATCGGTCTTGCGGGCAGCCTCATAGGATTCCGCCATACCCTCTACGTAATCCTGCAAAGTAGATAACCCCGGACACTCCACCTTGGGGTCAGCGATGCGCTGGAAGGCAAACTGAACGTCCTCAGCCACAACCTCACGTCCCCTGCCCCCGGGAAAGCACGGGTCATCGTGAAAAAGAATCCCCTCCTTGAGCGTACACCGATAAATAATGCCTCCATCCGCGCGCTCCACGCGTTCAGGCAGGCTACGCAACAGACAGGGCGTCAATTCGTAGGGATCAGTTTTGAAGGGCTGATACTCCAACAAACACTCTTGTACCGGCTCCAAGACTCTCCGGCTGACGGCATCGTACATCACCTGAGGATCCAGGGTCTGGGGATCCTCCGCGATTGCACCATACCGCACCTTCCAAGGGGAACCGTCCTCGGCGGTAGTCTCCAAGGGCGCGGGGAACGGGTTGTTAGAGCACCCCGCGATCAGGCCAACGCACAAAAAAACCGCCGCTAGCAAAGCAAAGCGGCGGCGAAAGGGGCGAGGAATCATAACTTGCCCAAGATAGAGTCAGGATGGCTACTGAGCAAGAGAAGGCAGGGGGTGGAACGCATCCACCTCCCTCCTATTTGGTGAAAGCTGTTAGGCGATCACTTCTTCACCAACCATGAAACGCACAAAAGCGCGGACGGAGATGGTATCTCCCAAGGCTTTGCTCTTTTCTGCAAGCAACTGGGTGATCGTCAGATCAGGATTCTTAATGAAGGCCTGTTCCAGCAAGCAGGAGTTGGAATAGAACTTGCCCATCTTGCCTTCCACGATCTGCTCCACAATGTTGGCGGGTTTGCCGGGAGGCACCTGACCACGATACACTTCGCGTTCGCGCTCGGCGAGAACCGCAGGAATACTGTCGCGCGTCACGCACACTGGGTTGGCCGCAGCGATCTGCAGAGTGAGATCACGCATGAGTTGCTTGAAATCTTCGCTCTGCACAGTGGCATCGTGCGCAGCAAGGACTTCCAAAAGTACGCCCACCTTGCCACCAGTGTGGATGTAGGAGGAAACGGCCCCACTGCCCTGCACTTCAAGGCGGGCGTGACGACGGATCCGAATGTTTTCACCGAGCTTCTGAACGGCTTCGACGCGTTCAGCTTCAACGTCTGCGGAATCGTTTTCAGCCAACTTGGAAGCGACGGCATCTGTGAGAGCCTTGAACGCATCGTTCTTAGCAACAAAGTCGGTTTCGCAGTTCACTTCCACCAAAACGCCCACTTTACCGTTGTGGACGATGGCTTGGGCGATCACGCCTTCTTTGGCTTCGCGGTCGGCCTTCTTCGCAGCACTGGCTGCGCCCTTTTTGCGGAGCAGATCGATGGCAGCTTCCAGGTCGCCCTTCACTTCGGCGAGTGCGCGCTTGCAATCCATCAGACCGGCATTGGTCTTTTCGCGGAGGGTTTTAACCAACTGGGCATCAATAACTAATTCGCTCATACTTCGTTAAACTCTAAGTGTTAAATTGGGGTTGGATGGAAAAAGAAGGCCCCCTTTGAAATCCAAAACGGCGCCCCGGCAATCTCAGCAATTGCAGGCGGCACCGTTCGAACAAGTGGCCAAGTCCAGATTACCCGCTCCAATTTTTTATGGAGTCGGGAAATCGGGCAAAGTTTTTTACTCGCTGACTGCGCTCAAGTCCTGAGGCTGCTCGGGAGCAACAGGTGCTGGAGCGGGATGGCCGCCACCGGAACCGGAGACAAGAGCATCCAC
>CAIWVL010000335.1 GCA_903916085.1 uncultured Spartobacteria bacterium | reverse complement strand
GTGCTGGCCCTTTATCCGCCGTAATGCGGGCGCAGGTGACACTCTCCAGCGCATCTCGCCTTTTTTGGAAGCCATACCAGCGGGACTCTTGGACGAGTGGCGTATCTCTGGCGGCGGTTTTATGTAGGGCATGCCGCCTCGCCTTGGGACAGCGGGCAGGATAAGGCTGATTTCCTGGGGGCGCAGTAGGTGATGTCTGCCCGTTCGGAGGTACCGACTAGGCGCATCCCGTCATCGGTGCCACCGGCGGTTTGCCAGTCGTGGAATTTCTGAGCGGTCAGAGTCAGGCATACGAGAGGGCGAGGGGGGAAAAGAGCAGAGTTTTGAGGCCGAGTGATTAGCCGATGAACCTGCGCCGCATTTCACGCGGTGATGGAAAGGTTATCGATGAGCCGCGTTTTGCCAAAGAAAACGGCCAGGGCCGCCGTGCAACCCGGGGTGACAACCTCGACGGGACGCAGCGTTTGGGAATCCACCAGCGCGATGTAATCCGTGCGTGCTAGGGAGCATGCGCTCATTTGGTTGGCAATCGTCGTTTGTAGCACTTTGGCGGAGCGTTCTCCTTGGGCAACTGCCTCGCGAGCGGCCTGTAGTGCGGCGTAAAGTGCGGGCGCTTGGAGACGTTCCTCCGCGTTTAGGTAGGTGTTACGCGACGAAAGGGCCAAGCCGTCGGGTTCCCTGACTGTTTCTGCAAACACAAGCTCCACAGGCACATCCAAATCTCGCACCATACGCGCAATAACGGCGCACTGCTGGAAGTCCTTTTTTCCAAAAACGGCGTGCGTGGGTTGACAAATTTGCAACAGCTTGAGCACCACCGTGCACACCCCCCGAAAATGCCCAGGTCGGGTGCCGCCGCACAAACCGAGGCTCACGCTCTCCTCATTCACCCAGGTGGAGAATCCTTCCGGATACATGTCCTCGGGTGCCGGGGCGAAGAGGAGGTCTACCCCGTGTGTTTCGCATAAAACAGCGTCTTGCTCAAACGGGCGAGGATAGGTCGCAAGATCCTCTTTGGGGCCGAATTGAGTGGGATTGACAAAGATCGATGCGACGACCGTGCCCGAGGGGCCGGCCAGTTGACGGGCGCGCTCCAAGAGGGCGGTGTGTCCGGCGTGCAACGCTCCCATGGTGGGGACGAGCACGAGGGGTTTGGGGGCTTGGACGCAGGCGCGCCGGGCTTCGGAGAGGGGGCGGAGGATTTTCAAAGCGGAGGAGGGATACACTGGGGCGGGAGACGAGGCAATGCGAGGGCGTGGCGGGGATCATAGAAAGGATGAAACAAGCGCAAAAGTTTGCGCTTCTACGGATCAGGAGTTTCCCTAAATAGCTTAAGGGCAGCTTAATATAGTTGAGCTGAGCGCTGGGTGGTTCATGGTGTGATTCTCTAAATCATGAAAGAAAATCATTTCAGCATGATGGGAAGTTTGAAATCCAAACTCCTGTTCACCTGCCTACTCGTGGGTCTGTTGCCTCTCGCCGTCTCTGGCGTTCTAGGTTACCGCAAGAGTGCGGCTTCGCTGCTCAAAGACAACGGTGAGCAGCTCTACGTTATCGCGCAAACCGTGATGAACAAAATCGACCGTAACCTGTACGAACGCACGGGAGACGCTCAGATGTGTGCTTACCTCTCCGCAGGCGTTAGCACGCCCGAGGCGAAATCCGAGCTTATGACTCATTTGATGCAGGCGTATGGGTTTTATGACTTGGTTCTGGAAGCGGATGCTGAGGGGAAGGTCGTTGCCGCTAAGACAATGCATCCGCAGGGGGAGGCTCTGGCACAAAGATTGATCGGCCGCAGTGTGAGGGGGGAGGAGTGGTTTGAGCGGTGTATCAACAACCAGATTACTCCGGGTGGATCCTATTCAGGGGACCTCATTGAGGATCGCATGGTCGCCGAGGTCACAAAAACGCGGGGGCTTGCCTTGAACTTTTCGGCCCCGGTTTTTGACGCGAGCGGCAAGGCCGTGCGGGTATGGTCAAATCGAGCCTCTTGGGAGAGGGTAGTGGGATCTATTACAGAGGAGACTCGGAACTTGGGTCTGGAACATGGGGACCATTTGACGGTGCAATTGGTGTCCAAGGACGGGTTGCTTTTGGATGACCCTGATCCGAGCGCGGTTTTGAGTTTTAATGTGGCTCGGGCTGGCTTGTTGTCAGCCCAGGAAATTGTGGCTGGGCGCAGTGGATTTGCCATCGAGGAGCACAAACGCACGCATGAGATGCAGACGAATGCGTACGCAGTGTCCAAGGGGTTCGGCGGTTTTCCCGGGTTTAAGTGGGGCATTTTGGTTAGGCAGAACATTGAGGAGTCCCTGTCGCTGGCTCACGCGATCAGAGATTTCTCCTTCCGCGTGGGGCTTGTCGCGGCGGCGCTGGTGACCGTGGTGGCCGTGTGGACCGCGCACGGAATCGCCAAGCCACTTCAAGAGGCGGCGGAGGTTCTTAGAAAAGTGGCGGATGGCGACCTGCGCCCCCGGCTTTTGGTTCGGACCCGAGATGAGGTGGGACGGATGGCTGCGGCTCTCAATCAGGCGCTGGAGAACTTGACTCAAGTGATGCAGGGCATTGACGAGCGGGCGGCTACTTTGGCGGCCTCGTCTACGGAACTGTCTACCGTGAGCCGTCAGCTGAGTGCGAACGCGGAGGCAACTTCCTCTCGGGCGGAAATGGCGTCTGCGGCGGGAGAACAGGTGAGCGTGAGCGTGCGTTCTGTGTCGGCCGCGACCAAGCAGATGGCGGAGTCGATTCGGCAGGTGGCAAGCAATTCGGTGGTGGCTGGACAGATTGCGGGGGAGGCGGTGGAAGAAGCGGAGGCGACCCACGCGATTGTGGGGCGCTTGGGGACAAGCAGCGAGGAGATTGGTCAGGTGATTGGAGTCATTACGGGCATTGCGGCGCAGACGAATCTTCTGGCGTTGAACGCGACTATTGAAGCCGCCCGAGCTGGGGACGTGGGCCGGGGTTTTGCGGTGGTGGCGAACGAAGTTAAAGAGCTTGCCAAGCGCACCTTGGATGCCACAAACGAGATTGGCACTCGGGTCAACGCCATTCAGCAGGATAGTCGGGACATGGTGTCTGCGCTGGGGCGGATTCATTCTACGATTCACCGCATTAATGAGACGCAAAATTCTATCGCGAACTCGGTGCAACAGCAGGCGGCTGTGACGGATGAGATCAGCACCAGCCTGGCGGAGGCTTCCACGGGGAGTTCGGAAATCTCGCGCAGCATCGCTGATGTCGCTGCTAATGCGACCCAAACCGGTGCTGGAGCAGGCGAGGTCTGGACGTCCTCGGACCACGTAGCAAAGATGGGATCCGAACTGAACCGCCTTGTGGCGCAGTTCAAGTTCGACATTGTTCCGGCGCAAGCATAGGCGGGGTGATCTTGTTTTCAGCGGGGTGTACCGGTTTAAACGCGACCAGTTTCAAGCCCTAGAAGGGGCGATCTAACGCCTGTCACGGCTTAGGTCGCCCCGGTTTGGGGCTGGGTAGGCACCACTGCTAGAAGACACACAACAAATTGATTTCAAGCGGCTTTTGATTTTTTGAGTGTCTGAAGGCCCCTTCAAATGTCTGCGAGGGCTATCGCCGCCGGTAAAAAGCCGCCGTCGCTGTGTTTTGCAACGGGTTTAACGTGGGCGCGAAGGTACACGATTTTGGCCCGCCCAACATCCTAGAAAGCTCGGGGAGAATTTAGTTCAAACTTAGACGCCCTAGGTTAAGGTAACGGGAGCGTCATGATGAATAGTGTTTCTTTTTTCCAGTTCAAAAGCCTGAGTACGAAGCTTTTGCTAGTGTGTCTAGGGCTTGGCCTCGCTCCTTTGGCTTTCATCGGGTTCATCTCGTTCGAAAAGAGTTCCGCCGACATGCTCCGTGAGACCGGCGAAAATTTGCAGGTGACTGCGGAAACGATTGCGCTCCGGATTGATCGAAATCTGTCGGATCGTTCGCGGGAAGTGCAGACCTTCGCGTACCATCCGGCGGCGCTTGGCACCCCAGAGGAGGCGACCAAGGCGCTCAACCATTTTAACCAAGGGGGCGTCGTTTATGACCTGATGCTTTTGGCTGACGCCGATGGCAAAATCGTGGCCGCCAACACTCTTGATCATTTGGGTAAACCCGTCGCCACCGAGGGTCTCATTGGCCGCAGTGTGCGAGGTGAGGAATGGTTTGAGAAGTGCATGACCGCTGACCTCGGTAAACAAGGCAGTTACGCGGGGGACCTTTCCGAAGACAAATGGGTGGCCGAAGTCACCAAGGAACGCGGCCTCTCGCTCAACTTCTCCGCTCCTGTTTTGGATGCCAACGGCAAGCCGGTTCGTGTTTGGTCCAACCGCGCTTCCTGGCAGCGTTTGGTGGGAGGTGTGGCCGAGCGTACGAAGGAACTTGGGCTCCAGCATGACAACCACTGGACGGTTCAGGTCGTCTCCAAGGACGGGCTCGTGTTGGAAGATCCAGATCCGGCGGCTGTTCTGAAGTTCAACATCGCCCAGTCTGGTTTGGGTGCCGCAGTGGCTGTTGTGGGGGGGAAAACGGGGTATGTGATGGAGCCGAACTCGCGCACCCACAAAATGCAGTTGAATGGATACGCCGCCTCGAAGGGCTTTGGCGATTTTGCCGGGTTTCACTGGGGGATTTTGGTTCGACAGGATGCCAGCGAAGCCACCGAAATGGCGCATCAGCTGAAGAATTTCACGATGGGGGTGAGTGCCGTGGTAGCCGTTCTGGTGACGCTGATTGCCTGGCTAACGGCGCGTGGAATTTCACTTCCGCTGCAAGAAGCCTCGGAGGTCTTGGCTCTTGTGGCTCAGGGGGATTTGACGCAGCGCCTCAAGGTGCGTTCTTCGGACGAAGTCGGTCGCATGGCTGAGTCTTTGAATCTAACCTTGGCGAGTTTGAGCGAAGCGATGAGCGGGATTGACGAGCGGGCGGCGACTCTAGCGGGCTCCGCCACGGAACTATCGACGATCAGCAGTCAACTCAGTGGGAACGCGGATTCCACCTCGGCGCGTGCAGACATGGCGTCTACGGCTGGGGAGGAAGTGAGTGCCAGCGTTCGGGGTGTGTCGGCTGCGACAGAGGAGATGGCAGCCTGTATTCGGGATGTGGCGCGGAGCACGGATGAGGCGACGCGTGTGGCCAGCGAAGCAGTCCGGGAAGCGGAGGCGACGCAGGCGATTGTGGCGCGTCTCGGGGCTAGCAGCGAGGAGATCGGTGCCGTTATCGGCGTGATTACGGGGATTGCGGCTCAAACGAACCTTCTCGCATTGAATGCGACCATCGAGGCCGCGCGTGCTGGCGAAGCGGGGAAGGGCTTTGCCGTGGTGGCAAGTGAGGTCAAGGAACTGGCCAAGGGAACGGCTTCCGCCACTGACGAAATCGGAGGCAAGGTCCAGACCCTACAGCACGACAGCCGCGACGTGGTGGCGGCCCTTGCACGTATTCACGCGACCATCCATAAGATCAACGAATTTCAATCCTCCATTGCCAGCGCCGTTCAAGAGCAGTCCACCGCCACGGATGAAATCAGTCGTAATTTGGCGGAGGCGGCCACAGGGTCTAACGAGATTTCACGCAGCATTTCGGTCGTTGCCGAGACGTCCTTGCAAACGCGCTCCGGAGCGGGCCAGGTGAAGGTTTCCTCGGCGGATGTGGCGCGGCTCGGATCCGAGCTTAACGGGTTGGTGGCTCAGTTTCGTTACCGGATGGCTAATGCTTGAGCCTTTGGTTTGCACCGAGCGGGCAAACTCGCCTGGGTGCATCCCACCGACTTGGAAGCTCTTGAATTCTATCATAAATTGCGCCTTTTGCACATCTTTCTGAAATGAACATTCTGGCCTCATTCCGTTTCAAGAGTCTCGCTACAAAGCTGATGCTCATCTGTATGATCATCGGCTTGGTTCCTTTAGCTGTGTCGGGTTTCATCTCTTACCAAAAGACGGAGCGCGCCCTGATTCGAGGCGAGGGCGAAAATCTACAAATTAGTGCCGAGACGCTCCTGAAAAATCTGGGCCGCGCGGTTGCGGGAGGGGTGACCGAGATATTGACTCAGGCACACCGACCGGCCGCTCTGCGCGAACCTGCCAGCGTCACTTCTGCGCTCAATCAACTTGTCCAAGATGCGCGCATTTATGATCTCGTGCTGGTGGCTGATGCCGAGGGAACCGTGTTGGCGGTGAATACGGTGGATTCGAATGGACAGCCCACCTCGGCCAAGAACCTGATCGGCCGCAGTGTCAAGGGGGAGGCTTGGTTTGAAAAGTGCATGAGCAGCACCTCCGGTCAAAATCAGAGCTACACCGGGGACTTGGCGGAGGACAAAATGGTGGCGGAAATCACCGGAGGCCGGGGGCTGGTCTTAAACTTTTCGGCACCGGTGTTTGATGCGAATGGCAAGCTCGTGCGTGTCTGGTCGCATCGCGTCTCTTGGCAGAGGATGATCCTCCCGTTGGTGGAGGAAGTGCGGAAGTTGGGGGCGGATCACAATAATCATCTCACGATTCAGATTCTCTCCAAGGACGGCGTGATGCTTGAAGATCCGGATCCGACAGCAGTTTTGAATTACAGCCCGTCCAAGAATGGTTTGACGGCGGCCTTGAAGTTACTGGAGGGGAAGTCGGGTTATGATTTGCAGGAAAGTCGACGCTCTCATAAAATGCAAATGAATGCGTTTGCTGCTTCAGAGGCGCAGGGTGATCCGACTCATCTCGGTTGGGGGGTAATGGTACGCCAAAACTTGGAAGAGGTCATTGAGACGGCGCTGGAGCTCAAAAGGTTTGCGCTTTGGGTGACCGTGAGTGTGGGTGTGCTCGTGGCCCTCTTGGCGTGGGCGACGGCAGGGAGTATCGCTGCCCCGCTCAAAGAGGCTGCTGCTGCGCTAGATCTAGTGGCTGAGGGAGATCTGACGCCCCGCTTGGAGGTACGCACTTTTGACGAAGTCGGTCGCATGGCTCATTCCTTGAACCGCGCCCTGACTACGTTAGGGGATGTGATGCGTGGTATTAATGAAAGGACCACTATTTTAGCGGGATCAGCGAATGAACTTTCAACGCTCAGCACTCAACTGAGTGGCAACGCGGATGCGACGTCCTCTCGAGCGGGTGTGGCTTCAAGCGCTGGGGAACAGGTGAGCGCAGGTGTGCGCGGAGTATCCGTGGCTACTGAAGAGATGGCCGCTTGTATTCGCGATGTGGCGCGTAGTTCGGACGAGGCGATGCGCGTGGCGCATGGCGCGGTACAGGAGGCGGCTTCGGCGCAGGAGATCGTCGCGCGACTGGGGGTGAGCAGTCAGGAAATTGGCGAGGTCATTGGAGTCATCACGGGAATCGCCGCGCAAACGAATCTTCTCGCACTAAACGCGACCATCGAAGCGGCTCGCGCGGGAGAAGCGGGCCGGGGCTTTGCCGTCGTTGCCAACGAGGTCAAGGAACTCGCAAAAGGCACGTCTTCTGCCACAGACGAGATTGGACTCAAAGTACAAGCGCTTCAGAACGACAGTCGGGACGTGATCGCCGTTCTGTCACGGATCCATACCACGATCAGCAGGATTAGTGAGTATCAGGGCTCGATTGCGAGCGCCGTCCAAGAACAGACGACTGCTACCGATGAAATTAGCCGCAACCTGGCAGAGGCGGCGGCTGGGACGGCAGAGATTTCTCGCAACATCGCGGGCGTCTCCGACGCCTCGCAGCAGACGCGTTCGGGTGCGGGAGAAGTAAAAATATCTTCGGCGGACGTGGCCCGGCTTGGTGCCGAGGTGACCCATCTGGTATCTCAGTTTCAGTACGATCCGGCGTTGATCTAATGGGACGCTAAGAGCGCCTAAAAAGAGGCAACCTCATGCGAAGACGCGGAGATCGCGGAGCTTTTATAAAACCTGGTTTCGAAGGTTATTCCGTAATTTCTCTGCGCTCTCTGCGCCTCCGCGTGAGCCCTCTTTTTTGAGTTCATTTAGGCGTTCTCAATGCCCGCGCTTCTCATGCACCCGAAGATTGGCGCTACGGCAGAAACGCGGAGCCGCACCGAGGACTCAGCACACCAGAGCTTCTTCTGGTGATCCGTCAGAGTCATCAAGCCCTCCGGTTTGGTTGCTCCCTGCTATTAACCCCTCCCTGATTTCCCAGAAGAAACAGGAGGGAGCAGAGAGGACAGAGGGGGAAATACTCGGTCTGACCCAGAGCTTACGCCCGAGCTTCAGGCAGATGATTTTTCTTCGCACCACAACAGCCGCCTGAGCAACGAGCGCCTTTGCGGCGTGCCCGCCAAGAGCGCGCCAAAAGATAGACGCCTGCGAGTAAAATACTTACTGCTACCAGGGTTTGATCGAGGTTCATGTGGGTGTTTGTGCCAGTAAGCGCCGCCCTTAATGCCATCCGAGTAAGCGTCCCCCCTGGAACACCAACAATGCCGCCCCATAGGCGAGGCCTGTCATGTAAAGAAACTGGAAGGCCGGCCAGCGCAACGAGTTTGTTTCGCGTCTAACAATCGCCAGCGTGCTCAAACACTGCATCGCTAAAACGTAAAACACCATGAGCGATGTGCCCGTCAGTGGGGTGTACACCGGCGTGCCATCTCCGCGTTTTTCCGAACGCATCGTTTGGCTTAGGGCCGCGACCGGGGGCTCTCCACCACTATTTTCCACGCTGTAAACAATCCCCATCGTAGATACAAAAACTTCGCGCGCGGCGAAAGAGCCGATCAGTCCAATCCCAATTTTCCAGTCAAATCCCAAGGGAGCGATCACCGGTTCCAGGGCCTTTCCCAAGTGTCCGGCCACGCTGTGTGCGATCCGCTCTGAGCCTGTGGCGTTGGAGTTTTCCGGCTTGGGATACGTGCTCAGTGCCCACAAGAGCACGGACAAAGCCAGGATCACCGTCCCTGCGCGTTTGAGGAAAACGGCAGCGCGTTCCTGCATACGCATGAGGATACCGCTGAGTGAAGGTTTCCGGTAGGGGGGCATCTCCATCAACAGCACGGGTGTTTCGCTTCGAAGAAGAGTTTTTTTGAACAACCACGCCATAAGGAACGCCGCAACAATCCCAAGTACGTACATACTCAACATGATGAGGGCCTTGATCCAAAGGGCGACCTCTGGAAGTAGCACCGCAATGAGGAGTGTGTAGACGGGGAGCCGCGCTGAGCAGCTCATCAGCGGGGCCACGAGGATGGTGACCAATCGATCTTTTCGTTGTTCGATGGTGCGCGTTGCCATAATTCCCGGGATGGCGCACGCAAAGGAACTCAGCATCGGGATGAAGGATTTGCCGTGGAGCCCTACCTTGGACATCAGTCGATCCATGAGAAACGCCGCCCGCGCCATGTAGCCGCTGTCTTCAAGGAGCCCCAGGAAAAAGGTGAGAATGAGGATCTGCGGTAAAAACACTAAGACCCCAGCGACACCGGCAAGCACACCGTCCACGATGAGGGAGCGGAAATCGCCCTCGGCCATGACGGATTGGAGGTAGTCGCCCAGTATTTGTTGGCCGGCGGTGATCCAGTCGGCGGGGAGCTTTGCGATCGTGAAGATCGAGAAAAACATGAGCGTCATTGCTCCTAAAAACGCCATCCAACCCCAAATGCGATGGGTGAGCACTGCGTCTAAGCGATCCGAAATACTCAGGCCCGGCTCGCCGACCCTGTGCACCGAAGCGGTCACGATTTCGCCGATCCATTCGTAGCGGGCGTCGACGGCGGCGGAGACTGGATCCAGACCGGCGGCTTGGATTCTTTGGCGGGCGTCGTCGAGGGCTTGGAGAAATTCGGGAGAGAGCGTCTCCATTTCCGCGAGCTGTCTGGGGGGCATCCCGAGGAGCAACAGGGCTTCGGCGAGTTGCGCTCCGTGGTTCGGCAGCGCTTGGGCCAACTGATGTGCCTCCGTTTCGAGCACGGCTGGGAAAGGAGGCCTCTTTTTGGGCAGGGGCAGGGTTGCCTGCGAAAGCGCCTGTTTAAGGGCGATTAAGCCGACTCCTTTGGAGGCGACCATGGGGATCACCGGAATGCCTAGTCTGTCGCTTAGGAGGAGAGGATCAATGGCGAGGCCTTTTTCCTCCGCCAAATCGACCATGTTCAACCCTAGGAACACGGGCAAGCCCAGGTCCAGCAACTGCGAGAGTAAGTAGAGGTTGCGCTCCAGATTCGTTGCGTCGAGGACTGCGAGGACGGCGTCTGGGCGGGGAGTATCCGCTTGGCGCCCGAGTAGTACGTCGCGGGCGACGGCTTCGTCGGGAGAACGGGCGTGGAGACTGTAGCACCCAGGCAGATCCAGAAGCTGGATGGGTTCGCCGTGCGAACCGAAAAAGGAGCCCTCCTTTTTTTCAACCGTGACGCCCGGGTAATTGCCTACTTTTTGCCGTAGGCCGGTCAGCGCATTGAAAAGAGTGCTCTTTCCGCAGTTTGGGTTGCCAGTGACAGCGATGCGTCGCATGCCAGGGGAGTTTGGGGTTGGGGGTGAAGGTGGAGAGACGCGGGCCACTTCTTCCCGAGCCAGAGCGACGGGTGCCTGAGCTTCCACAACTGGAGCGCCCTCTGCGTGCTGCGGAGTTTGCGAGTCTGTGAAGCTCTCTGAGCCCGCAGGAACCGGGTCGGGTGGAAGCATAATTTTGATCCGCTCAGGGAAAGGAACGCCCTTCTCCATGGCCAAGTGGGGTTAGAGGGAGGCTGGGGCAAGTGGGGCGATTAAAATGCCCTGTGCCTCGGATTTGCGCAGCGAAAGGTGGTAGCCTCGCACTTGCACTTCGATAGGATCGCCCATGGGTGCCACCCGCACAAGGGTGCATGTGGCCCCTTTCGTCAATCCGAGTTCCATGAGGCGCTGCTGGATCTCGACAGCAAGAGTGAACCCCGCAATTTTTGCCTGAGCGCCAATGTGCAACTCAGCAAGGGTGGTGGGCGTTGTTTGGTTCATGCCGCTATGGGTTCCACCAAAACCCGCGCTCCGAGGTCCCGTCCCAAGGCCAACCTGACTCCGTACACGGAGCAGAGGATGGCCGCGCCGTCGGAGAGTTTCCGCACCTCAGTGTGTTCGCAGAGACCGAGTTCGCGCAGGCGGAGACAATCCTCGGCGCAGGCCACGAGGGCCATGATCCTGAGTCGCTGGCCGCATTTGGCGGAACAAAGCGTGAAGGGAGCGGAAGCAGCCGACATAGCGTCAGTTTGCTGATACTGAGATTCAGTCGCAATAAAAATTAACCTTCGAGCGCTAAATTTCGAACCCCGCTGAATCTCAGCCCCCTCGCGAGGGCTTCGGAAGGGCTAAGCAAGTATTACAGGCTCATTCCAAAGATGCCCATGGGAGGTTCGATTTTCTGGCCAGTGCCAACCTGCTGACCGTTCTTCTGTTGCCGTTTTTCGGTTTAAAGTGAGTCAGTGGTTGAGTGCAAACGATACCACCGGAACACACGCAAATCATTGAAGGCACGCCGTCGGGGGGGGCAACGGATCCAGGAGTAGCAAGGTCAAGTTGGAGGAGAAGTGCCTTTCATGCGTCCAAAATGTTCAAAATGACCAATCCTCAGGGCCGTCTTAACGTGGGTGATTTTTCCAAAAAAAAGGCCAGCCGAGTGAATCGGCTGGCCTCCCTTAGTTTAAGCCTGACGTGCCCAGGCTTTTAGACTACTTGTTGCACTTCTTGCACACCTCGCCCTTGGCCTTGGCTTCTACGCAGCAGGCATGCGAGCATTCCTTGCCGGCGGCCTTCGCCTTGTCGCAGCAGGATTCAGCGAACAGAGGCGCTGCAAGGAAGGAGAACGCCATGGAGGCGACAGTGATGAGTTTTGTGATGTTCATAGCGTCTGTAGGCTTATCTTGTAGACTGCATTTAGCCAGAGAGAATTTGTGCAATCCACGGGTCGGCGATGAGGGCGTTGGACGCCGAAAGTGATTCCCTCAGGTATTTTGTACCGAGTTGACTGTTGCCATGGGCAGCATGTCGAATGAGAGTTGAAACATCGCCATGCTCCTCCCCTTGCGTTCCTCTTTGTTGTTGCTGCCGCTGGTTGCCTTGGTTGCTGCGCCCTTCGGTTCGCCCGTCCCGCTGTACGCTCAGGCAGACCGAACGCAGGTGGAGATGGTGAAGCTCACTTTTCCCAATGCTGACGTGCGCGACGTGCTGACGCAGTACGAGCTTCTCGTGGGAAAACACATCATTTACGACAATACCGTTCAGGGACAGGTGAACATTAATGTGCCGGAGGTGCCTAAAGAGGAGGCTATTCGGATCATTGAGATCACTTTGCTAATGAATGGGTATCACTTGGTGCCCTCAGATTCGGACCCGAACTTGATCAAGGTCACGGGTGTGGGCCGTTCACCGCGTCAGGTGGGAGTGCCTATTCTGGCGGAACCTGAGCCCATCCCTGATGGGGAGCAGGTCATTATGTACTTGGTAAAGCTCCAGTACGCTGATCCCACGGAACTCGCACAGGTACTCCAGCAGGCGATGCCTGCTTCCCGCCAAGAGTATGCCCCCAACATCGTCCCGCTGCCTAAGGCGCAGGCGATTATCATTACGGAAAATACGACAATTTTGCGCGGGTTGATGCGGATCATTCGTGCGGCTGATTTAGAGCCCACCAAAGTGGACGGGGAGTTTATCACGTTGCAGCGTGCCTCGGCCAAGGACGTTGTGCAGATGCTTGAGAAGCTGTTTGAGAAACCGCAGTCGGGCAGCGGCTCAGGGGCATCCGTGCCTCGTCCCGCGGCGCAACCGCCGGCGGCCAATGGTCAACCCGGGGCGGTTCCAGCGGCACCGACTTCACAGCTTACCACTGTTGAAATCGGCGGCATGACGGAAGACTCGATGGTTTCAGGCAAAGTGCGTCTGACTGCGGATGAGCGCACCAACCGAATCTACGTGGTGAGCCGCCCTGTGAACTTACCGGTGATTCGCAAGCTCATCCATGACTTCGATCAGGATGTGCCCTTTAACGAGCCGATGGTGCGGCCGCTGAAGTTTGTTTCCGCCGGCGACATCCTCGACGCGCTTGTGAAGGCGGTCTCGGATCCGGGCACCAAGGACGCAGGTGCAACAGGCACGGCCGCGACGCCTGGACAGCGGGCGGCCACCCCTACGCCCACCCCGGCGCAGTCGCCTTTCGGCAACTCCACCAACCGGGGCCTCAACGGGAGCTCCTCCAGCGCTCAGGGCATGACTTTGCAGACGGAGCCGCGCGAAATTATCCCGCAAACGGTTCTGGTCGGAAACTCGCGGATCATGGCAGATAAGCGTCGGAACGCCATTTTGGTCATCGGCAGCACTGACATGAAGGAGAAGGTGAGCGACATTCTGGATCGTCTGGATGTGCGTACGCCTCAAGTCATGTTAACGACCGTGATCGGGGAGTTGACACTCTCGGACGGCCAGGATCTGGGGTTGACTTATCTTCTGCACAACGGCAAGCGGGAGGTTCTCACCGGCACCACAGTCTCTACCGGCACGTCCGGCACCGCTGGCATCGTTAACACTGCGAACAATGCGATGACCCTCAATCTCCAGCAGTTGCTTTCGGATACCCGCTTCACGAAGGCGTTGACCGGAGGAGCCGGCGGCTTGGGCGGGTTTATTTCGGTGGGCGACTCGCTCGGTGCCCTGGTGACCGCGCTAGAATCGACGACAAAATTTAAGGTAACCTCGCGCCCCAGTCTTTTTACGAGCAACAACAAGAAGGCCTCTATTATCAGCGGTGAGCGTATTGCCGTGATCACGGGCACACAGTCCGGTTTAGGGACCGGCTCGAGTCTTGTGCAACAGAATCAGGTGCAGTACATCGACGTGAACCTGAGTCTGGAAGTCGTGCCTTTGATTAATAGCGACAAAGAAGTCTACCTGGATGTGGTGCAGAATCTGGCGGAAGTCACCGGTCAGTCGCTCATTGGCACGGACAGTTACCCGATCATTGCGAACCGTCAGTTACAGACTGCTGTGATGGTTCCCAATGAGGGCACGCTAGTTTTGGGCGGGCTGATCAAAGATCGCCGTGAAAAAACCACGAGTGGCGTTCCGGGACTGAGCAGACTACCGCTTCTGGGGGGGCTTTTCCGCACGAGTTCCAGTAAAAAGCAGCGGACAGAACTCGTTGTGCTCATACGTCCTTCTGTAAGCATGGGGCCCGATGACGCCTACGATGTGCGGGATCGAAACATGCGTCCGCTAAAGATTCCTATGAATTTGGAAGACGACTTGATTTTGCCGGAACCCACTAAAAAGAAAGATGGCAAAGTGGAAATGAAGCAGTTTCGGGCAGATCCGACGGGAGTGAAGCCGACGGAAGAGGTGGGACCGGGCACGCCCAAAGCGTCTGCTCCAGAGAATCCTCCAGCGGCAGTGGAAGTGAAGGGGCCCGTTTCTACCCAGAAAAAGGTGTCTAAGCCGCAGACAAAAGTTGCCACAGAATAAGGGATTTTAATGAGCGCACGTCAGGCACTCGTCAGTTTGCTGCAGGCTAGCGGGGTGGAAACGCGGGAGGCCGCCCGCGAGTTGGCTGCCCTTGCTCCGCCTGCGGGGGGAAGTTGGACGGTAGCGGCGCTGGATTCGGGCAAGGTCGATGAAGTGCGCCTCGCTCAAGAACTGGCTCGTATGGGACGGGCGCAGTACGTTGCTGTGGAATCGGTTCAGGTGGAGCGGGCAGTGTTGGAACTGTTGCCCAGTCGACTGGTTTTTAAGCATCACATTCTGCCCCTGAGCTTGGGTGAAAAAGGCGTCCAAATTGCCACGTACGACATTTTTAATACGGCAGCGCGGCGCTTGGCCGAGCAGCAGTTAGCGGGCAAGCGGGTGGAGTGGGTTTTGTGCGCCCGAGCGCCTTTGTTGCGCACCATCAAGGCGCTTTACGGGGTGGGGGCGGAGACTTTGGAGGAGTTGCTCCAGTCCACGCGTTATGACAACCAGGAGGAACGCGAAGAGGCGCACGACATTGGAAGTGATGATCCTGAAGCGAGTGTTGTTAAATTCGTCAACCAGATCATCCGCGAAGCTATTCATGAACGCGCCACGGACATTCATGTGGAACCGCTGGAAAACGATCTTCGGATTCGTTACCGGATTGATGGAATTTTGCATGAGGTCGCTGTTCCCCCGCAGTTGCGTCGTTTACAAAGCGCGATTATTTCGCGGTTGAAAGTGATGGCACACATGGACATCGCTGAAAGGCGTCTGCCTCAAGATGGGCGCATTAATCTACAGACGGCTGGGGGAGCGATCGACGTCCGCGTTTCCACGATTCCAACGGTGAATGGCGAAAGCATTTCGCTGCGTTTGTTGAGTCGTAGTGACACGTTACAATTCGGGTTGGATCGGTTAGATATGACCGAGGCGCAGATGAAAGTGGTTCAGTCGCTTCTGGTTCTGCCAAATGGCATTATCATGGTCACCGGCCCGACAGGTTCCGGTAAATCAACCACGCTGTACTCATTTTTAACCTCCATTAACTCCGTGGTTCGGCGGATCATTACGATTGAAGAACCTGTGGAATATCGTCTCCCTGGGGTGTCTCAAATTGATGTTAAGCCTGAAATCAATCTCACCTTTGCCAATGGATTGCGCGCTATTTTGCGTCAGGATCCCAATGTGGTGATGGTGGGGGAAATTCGAGATTTCGAAACAGCGGAAATTGCGATTCGAGCGGCGATGACGGGGCACGTGGTGTTTTCCACACTGCACACCAACGATGCCGTGGGCGGTATCACGCGTTTGTTAGACATGGGTATCGAGCCCTTTTTATTAGCGAGCGTTGTGCGTGCCTTCTTGGCTCAACGCCTGGTGCGTACCCTCTGCACGCATTGCCGTGCACCTGCCGAGTATCCGGAAGAATACCTGAAAGAACTTGGCATTGTGGTGCCTCCCGGGACGGTCCTTTACAAGGGCGCAGGCTGCGAACACTGCCGTCAAACGGGTTACCGTGGCCGCACTGCGATTTACGAAATCTGCGTGCTGACGGAGCCTCTGCGTCGCCTTGTGGTGAAAAAGGGAACAGGTTCAGAAATGAAATCGAGGGCGGTGCTGGATGGCATGGGAACGCTCCGTACCGATGGCTGGCGGCGAGTGTTGCGCGGGCAAACGACGATTGAAGAGGTGCTGCGCGTGACCCAAGCCGACGACCTGCCTGATGAGTAACTCGGCGCCGGATGGCTATAGGTACCGAGTTGCTATAGACGCGGAGTCGCTATCGAGTTGTTACGGGCGCCGAAGGAGGCCGGTGGCTGATCTGATGAGCTGACTGCTCAAACTGCGTGTGTCTTTCGCGGATAACAGCGTGAGTTCAACGCTCAACCCGTGCGGGGCTCGATTACGAATCGACACCGTGCCCCCGCAGGCTTCCACACATCGCTTTACGATCGCTAGTCCCAACCCGGTGCCGCCAGTTTCACGCGTTCGGGCGTTCTCGGTACGAAAAAACGGGTCGCACAAGCGGTGCACAAGCTCGGGGGGAACGCCTGGACCGCAATCAGAGAGGGTCAGCAGGGTGCCGGCTTGGGTGCGTTTGGCTTCGATCCGGATGGGACCTGCGTTGCCGGCGTACCGAATGGCATTGCGCAGGATGTTGGCGATCGCGCGTTGGAGATAATGTGCGTCAGCGTGGACGCAAAGGTCCGAGGGGAGGCCCCATTCTACAGATTCGCGGTCGATGTTTTCCTGATGTAAGGCCTTTAAAATAACCTGTTCTACCGCAATTTCTTCCATGTGTAGTTCAGACTGCATGCCTGCCTTGGAGAATTGCAAAATTTCTCCCAAAAGCGCTGACATTTGCACCACCTCCTCCTCGACGTCTTCCAAAAGAGCCTGCATTTCGGGTGTCGCGTTTTGTTCGACAATGCCAAGCGCGAATCGCATTCGAGCCAGGGGGGAACCGAGTTCGTGGGCGATGTCGCCTAGAAAGCGCTTTTGGCCTGAAACAAAATCTTCGAGGCGGCTGGAAAGGTGGTTGAGGGAAACCGCCAAGCTTCCAATTTCATCGCTGCGCTTCAGGTCGAGCCGTGTGTCGAAGTGGCCTTGGGCCATGCGTTCTGCTGAGTTTCGCATTCTACGCAAAGGCACGGTGATTCGGCGCACGAGAGGCAGCCAAAAAAGGGCGGAGCCGAGGAGGACGGCTGCGATGAGCCAGAGACCACTGGTATCCAAAAACACACCGCCCGCCAGCAGCGAGGACGATACAAGCAACAGAGTGGTCGGTCCCCGGAACCGCCCGACCTCCTGCATGGGGGGGACCCGCACCCCAATCCAGTACAGGCCGTCCTCGTGAACGATGAAGCGGAGGCTGGCACGCACGGGTGGCCCGCTCTCTGGAGGGTGGCCGTTGGGGTTCGACCCGTCTTGCTCTGGAGGAGGTGGTATTTCACCGCCTGCCTCTCCGGGCGGGAGCAGCGGTGGACCGGGCGGTCGGGGGTGACCTGCGGCGGTTAGTTCACGGACTCTGGCGACCACTGAAGCCGGTACGGGCGGGATTTTTCCCACCTGCACATCGCCCTCGCGGCGCGTCAGGGCGAACCCCATTTTGTAGCGACGCGAATAGCTTTCGAGAACGGAAGCCCATCGTTCCTTGGGAAGTCCGTTGATGCGCTCTGCAACGTCAGCGGCGATGGCGTCCAGGCGGTTTCCTGCCTGACTGTTGATAATAATGTTTAGTACGGCGCTGCCGCGTGTTGTGAAAAGGGTCAACGCGCAAGCGCCCACCAACAATAGGTTGAGGAAGAACCAGGAAAAAATCTGAAGCGAAATGGGAATACTAAGCTTGAAGGCGCTCTTGTGTTGGCGTTTCCAGGGCTTCAGAGGCTCGGATCTTTCGGACGAGTTCTCAGTCTGCATCGGGGTGCATCAGGGAATATCCGGCGGTGCGCACGGTGCGAATGAATTGAGGGTTTTTCGGGTCGTCCCCGAGTTTTTTGCGGAGCGCTGAAATGTGAACGTCGATTGAACGGTCGAAGACCTCGTAATTGCGTTCCCTAATTTCCTCCAGGAGTTGTTCCCTCGATTTGATGCGACCCACGGCTCGGGCCAGAGAAAGCAGAAGGTCGTATTCCACAGGTGTCAGCATGAGTGGTCGATCTCCTAGGACGACGGTGCGGGAAGCCGTCTGGATGTGTAAGGTGCCGATGTGCAGGTCCTCGGCTGAATCGGCGTCGTTGATGGAGCGGTGGGCACGGCGAGTGACGGCTCTTAAGCGGGCGAGCATTTCGCGGCTGGAACAGGTTTTTAAGAGATAATCGTCCGCCCCCAGTTCCAGGCCGACGATTCTGTCGGCTTCCTCGCCTCGGTTGGTGAGCATGAGAACGGGGACCTCCCACTTTTGGCGGATCCGTTTGAGGACCTCGAATCCGTCCATCCCAGGGAGCATCATGTCTAGGAGGACGGCATGCCATTCGCGTTCGGCGACACGCGCAAGGCCCTCGGGGCCTGTGTGCACTGCGCAAACTTCATAGCCGAGTGGATCTAAATAACCTGCGATGAGACGACACAGTTTTCGGTCGTCGTCTATGAGCAGAACCGGGTGGCGGTCGGGAATCGTTTGGTGGGAAGATTGCATGGCAGAGAAAAGCCGCTTAGGTTCACCTCAGTGAGGGAGCAGATGGGAGGCCATGAACGCGGGAACTTGTCTACAAAAGGCGTGCAGTTTTCCCGTGGAACTTTGCCCCCCTCGCGTTCTCTCACTTTGATTTCGAGCACTATCTAGTCGTCATGCGTCACCGGGAAAAAGTGTTAGCTCACGCTGAACAGGAGTTGTTTTCTAAAGGCAACCTCCGCTCGGAGGAATTGCTCAAGCTCTATCAGAAGTTCATCAAACTTGAGAATCACCGGATTCGCCTCCGCCATCGCAGCGGGGGCGGTGGACGCGAAATTTGCAGCCAGCGCGCCACCGTGGTGGACATCGTGTTGCGCCACCTTTTGGAGGCCGCACGCAAGCTTGAGGGAGCGCCCAAAAAGAGCGGGATGCGTTTGGCCCTTGTGGCCATCGGGGGGTATGGTCGGGGGGAGCTTAACCCCTTCAGCGACGTTGATTTGATGTTCCTGCACGACTCCTCCTCAGGAGCAGAGGCGGCGGCGGAGTTGGGGGGGATTGTGGAGAAGATTCTCTATACCTTGTGGGATGTGGGGTTCAAAGTCGGTCACAGCACTCGGACACCTGAGGAGGCCGTGCAACAGGCCAACCTGGACATGCTCTCGAAGACGTCCTTACTTGAGGCCCGGATCGTTGCTGGAGACGAAGCCCTGTTTACCCGATTTCAACGCCACTTCGTCAAGAATTGCGTGGACGGTCATGTGGACGAGTACATCGCGCAACGCGTGGAAGATCAGGCCGAGCGACACCAGAAGTTTGGACGCACTGTGTACATGCAGGAGCCGAACATTAAAAATGGCTGCGGTGGTCTGCGCGATTATCAGAATCTGTTGTGGATGAGCTTTTTCAAAGAGCGCGTACGTACGACTGCGGAACTGGTGGAAAAAAAACTGCTTAACGAAACGGAGCGGCGCCAACTGGATCGGGCTTACGATTTCCTCTTAAAAATTCGTAACGAATTGCATTATCTGAATCAGCGCCCCGCTGATGTGATCGTTTTGAGCCAGCAGTTGGTGCTCTCTAATCATCTGGATTACGCCCAGAAGAACATTCTGCGCCGTACGGAGGCCCTCATGCGTGATTATTATCAGCACGCACGGGTCATTTACAACGTCACGGAGTTGCTGTGTGAGCGCTTGTGTGTGCTCTCTACTCCGCCGCCTAATAAGCGTACGATGTTGCTCAAACTGTTGCGCTTATCGCGGCCTCCTAAACAGGAACATTTTGATGGATTTTACAGTTTAAACGGTCGCATTTATCCCGAGACGCGAGCGATTTTCAGCCAGGATCGCGCCCGTTTGATGCGACTTTTTCATTACCAGCAGAAGCGGGGAGAGCGCATCAGCCCGGAATTGCAGCAACTTTTAAGACGTCGTTTGCATCTTGTGGATCGAACGTTTCAGTACGCCAAAGCCAACCGCGAGGCGTTTTTATCCATCTTGTCTCGCAAGGGCGAGGCCGGAGCTGTCTTGCGTTCGATGCATCAGGTGGACTTTTTAGGACGCTACCTGCCTGAATTTGGCGAACTGACCTGCCTGGTGCAGCACGAGTTTTTTCACCGCTATACGGCGGATGAGCATACTTTGGTGTGTATTGAGAAACTTGATGCCCTTCTGGATACTGAAGATCCAAAACTCAGCGGCTATCGCAAACTGTTTCATCAGCTTGAGGACCCCGCAGTTCTTTATCTCGCGATTTTGCTGCACGATACGGGCAAGGCTGCCAACGTGCGTCATCATGCTGAGGCGAGCGCGGTGGCCGCTCAGCGGGTGGCTGTGCGCCTCCAGTTGACTTCGGCTCAGCGTAAGATGTTGATCTTTCTAGTGGATCATCACTCCACGCTTTCCAGCACTGCGCAACGCCGCAACTTGGAGGATTCGTCGACGATTGAGGAGTTCGCAGGGCTCGTCGGCAGTCAGCGGAATTTAGATGCCTTGATGTTACTGACCCTCGTGGACGGGCAGGGGGTTGGGGACGATGCAGGATGGTCCGATTGGAAGGAATCACTGGTCTGGCAGCTATATCGCTCCTGCAAGCTTTTCCTGGCTGACGGTGTGGAGTTCTTCCGGCAGCGGCGCGTCGAGCGCGAGGATTTACGCGAGGGCGTGACTCGTTTGCTCAAGGGCAAGGAAAACTGGGAGGAGGAGATCGCTGCTCATTTTCTGGCGATGCCGGAACGCTATTTTGTGACTTACCCAGCGGAGTCCATGGTTGAGCACATCAAGCTGTTCCGGCGTTTCCTGGAGCAGCGCCAGGGAAATCCTGACCTCGCCCTCGCACCTGCCTTGCGCTGGATTCCGCACCCCAATCGGGGGCACACGGAATTCTGGTTTTGTGGTTGGGATAGGCATGCGTTGCTTTCCAAGATCGCTGGCTCTCTTTCTGCGGCGGGCTTTAACATCCTGAGTGCGGACGCATTCACCCGAGCGGACAGTCTTGTGCTAGACATTTTCCGTGTATGCACCCGAGATTTTGAGGCGGTGACGGATCGGACTTCCATGGACGTTGCAGAGAAGGTGTTAC
>CAIWVL010000334.1 GCA_903916085.1 uncultured Spartobacteria bacterium | reverse complement strand
TCGATGTTTCTGTACTTCTACTTCCGTGGCATGGTCTCGGCGAACATGGCGGATGTACACGCCACATTGTCTCACATGCTGGATCGCTTCACCGGCGAGGCCCACGGAACACCGCCTCCCAGAGTGCCAGTGAGCCACATTGAACAAGCTGCAGTTGTGTCCGAGTAACTCACCTTTCGCATGAGCGCCAATCGCCGTCACCTGCGCCGAGTAATCCACATGGAAGTGGGACTCCAAATTGCGCCAATGATTGATGTGACACTGCTTCTTTTATTCTTTTTCATGCTATCTGGTAAACTCACTAAGAGCGCGAAACTCATGACCGTTGGCGTTCCTGTGGCCAGTGCGGCGCAGGTTCCAGGGAATCTCGGCGAGCGCGATGTCATAAACATCGACGCCTCCGGGGCTTGGTTTACGGGCGACAAAAAGGTCAGCACTTCAGAGCTCGCAGTACATCTGAGAGAACGATTTAAAAATCGCCCGCCGCTAAAACTCCAGGTCAGGGCTGATGCCGAGACACCCGCCGCCAAGATCAAAGAATTGATGGCGTTAGCAGCTGACGCTGGGGCATCTGAAGTGGTGTACGGAGTCAGAACCCATTGAAAACACGGGTTCGCTTCCAGAACGGCTCACGAGAGATTTTTAACGTACGTTCTCAGAAAAATCATCTCAACCCATCGCATCATCCGCCACCAGGTTCAGCGGAGGAGTTTTTTTATTTATAGCCAAAAATGAAACAGCAAGAACAGCTACAGGTGGAAATGCAAATTGCCCCCATGATTGACGTGTGCTTTTTGCTACTTTTTTTCTACGTTTTAACCTCAAAACCAGCCAAACCTGAGGCAGACATTGGAGTTGGCCTTCCCGGAACCGTGGAACAACAGCAGTCGTTTGATTTGCCCGACGAACAACGCATTGAAATCCTTCAATCTGGCCAAATCGTTTTGAATGAACAACCGCTGGATCCTCCAGACAGCCGGGATTTGCCTAGGCTTCGTGCGGTGTTATTTCGCTTCAAACAAAGCGCAACCGCAAACCGCACGGAAGCGTTGATCACCCTAGATGCGGCGGATGAGGCCAAACATCAGCGGATTGTCGATGTCCTGAACGCATGCGTCCAGTCGGGCATCACGAGCGTCACGTTCGCAAGCACAGGTAGGAGCGACCCATGAACGAAACTGCAGTTGGGGAGAACGTCCAATTGGAATCCAAGCCCACAAACAAGCGCCGCCGACTTGCAGTGAGCGTGCTTTTGGCGAGCCTCGCCATTCATGCGGGAGCGGCGTTAATTGCCGGGGCGTGGATCATCGTCCAGCACATGGTAGTGCAGCAACCAGAGATGCCAGTGCTCAAGGCAGAGCCTGCCCTGAAGAAAACGGATCGGGAGCGCGAAAGGGAACAATCCATGCAAGCCGCTGCATTTGAGGGAGCTGCAGCTCAGGCCTTGTTTAGCGACCGGATTCAGAGTACGCGTCCCACGCCGATTTCGCTGCCACAGTTGCCGAAGCTGTCCGCCGGACAACCTATTCTCAGCGACTCAGCGGGGCTCGCAGCTACGGCCTTCGCCGAAGCGGCGGCACTGGGGGCCGGAGCTAGCATTGGAACCGGAGGCAGCGGCGCGGGCGGAATGGGTACGGGTGTCAGTTTTTTGGGTGTGCGCACCAACGCCAAGCGAGTGGTGCTCATGTACGACGTGTCGCGCACAGTGGCTACTGCGGCGGCGAAAACAGGCATGCCCATGGAACGGATCCGCGAGGAGACTTCAAAACTCATCGACGCGCTTGGTGCCAACACGCGCTTTGGAATGGTCGAGTTTGCGCGCAACTACGCCTTCTTTCGTAACGAACTGCTGCCCAGCACCGCAGCCAACCGTGCGGCAGCTCAGGCGTGGCTGAACACGTATTTCGCCACCGATGGCGCGATCCCTCACGGTGTGCCGAACCTTGTGAGCGGCAGTCCCGGGTTTCTTGTCGCTCTGGAAGCCGTTTTCAAACTGCAACCTGACTCAGTGTTCATCATTTCAGATGGCAGCATGCAACGAGGTACAGGAGCGGCGACGACTATTTCGCTTAGTGAAATTGAACAGCGACTCGCCCAACTGCAAACAACACTCCCCCAGCGCGCAAAGGTGTTTTTTGTAGGGGTCGGAACGCGTCCTGAAATGGAGCAGGCAATACGCCAAATCCTAGCAAACCAGGGTGGTGGTGGTGGGTATTCGTGTTTGAAGCCCTAAGCCGAGTGGCGCGCTGCTTTCTCCTTATCAAACGAGCAAACCCTTTCTCTGTGACTTTGAGCACGCTACGCTCTGGGCTCGATGGGCCACCTTCCCTCCCCCTCCACCCCTCGCCGCCTCCGCTCAAAAGGCCTCCCTTCGCCGAAGCCGAGGCGCGTGTTTGCGTCCGCACTTATCTGGGCGAGCGTTGCGTTCCGACTGGCAGCAACCACTCTCCATGCCCAAACACCGCCCGCAGTCATCCAGGCGGCGGAGGTTTACACAAGAGCCCTGAACGCTTTTGGTAGTGGCGATTTTTCCACTGCCCTGAGCGGATTTCAGGAAGTGCTCACCCTCGGAGCGGAGGGACCTGGAATGGAAAGCGTCCACTTTTCCATTGCTGCCGCGCATTTCAACCTCCACGACCCAGCCAAGGCGAAGGCTGCGTTTGAGCACTACCTCAAACTGTATCCAGCTGGCCAAAAGGTGGCCGACGCGCTTCTTGCAGTAGCCCAGTGCCAGATGTTACTCGGAGAAAAAGAACAAGCGGCGGCCAGTTTTGATTTGGCAGCTCAAAAAGGAGGAAGTGCGCGTGAGCAGGCACAGCTGTCGCAGGCTTTATTGCTGAAAGAACTGGGGAAATCTGAGCAAGCGGCACAACTG
>CAIWVL010000333.1 GCA_903916085.1 uncultured Spartobacteria bacterium | reverse complement strand
GGTACGGATGGGGGGTGATTTTAGGCAGAAGTTGAAGGTTTGCCTAGGCAAAGAACTTCTGGCAGATTCAAGGCCACCAGCCTCTTGTGAGGGTGTCAACGTTGAAGTGGGGGGCGGCTTCTCTTGCAACCGCTTAAACAGCTCGGGCGCGTCGCTTCAACTCCAGAAGGGCAGCTTCCATTGCCTCCATGTCGATCTCACTCGCCTCAAATCGTGCCCCAATCCCTCGTGGGAATGTGACGCATAGTTCGCCACCCAAGTGTTCTTGGAAATCACGCAGCCCCGCAAATACGAGACGCAGATGGTCCGCGTCTCGCAGCTCCAGGACGTCAAACCAGAGTGCAAACCCGCTCTGACGTAGCCCTGTGTCGATCCGGTCGAGTTCGGCTGCCGTTATCCAGCCTTTGCTTTCTGCGTAAATCGAATCTAGCAGCACTCCCGTAGCCACTGCTTCGCCGTGGGAAATCGCGAAGTTCGACAGCAACTCCATCTTGTGCGCTGACCAATGTCCAAAGTCGAGAGGCCGGGCCGTCCCATATTCGAACGGGTCACCATTGGTGCGGATGTGATCCAGGTGCAGGCTGGCGCAGCGGGCGACCAGATCGGTCATCGCATCGAAGTCGCGGGCTGGGTAACGCGGGGCGGCCTGACACAAATCGTCAAAAAAGGCCCGATCACGGATGATGGCCACCTTGAACGCCTCTGCCACGCCGCTCAGCCAGTCGCGGTCGGGAAGGGAACGCAGGAACTCGAAGTCGTTAAGAACCGCGAAAGGCGGCGCAAAGGTGCCCAATGCGTTCTTTCCAAGATAGTTGACTGCGTTTTTTACGCCAACGCCTGCGTCGTTTTGTCCCAGAACCGTGGTCGGGACGCGGATCAGCCGCAGTCCCCGGTGAACCAGCGCCGCAGCAAACCCGATGGAGTCGAGTACCGCACCTCCGCCGATGGCGATAACGTAGGATTGACGGTCCATGCGCAGTTCCAAGAGCTGGCGCATCACGGATTCCGCGTAGCGAAGGTCGTTCTTGCAAGCCTCGCCGCCAGGAACGGATTGGACCTCCGCCGCCAGACTCAGCGAGTCCGCGTGCGCGGCGAAGTACGCCTCTACGCGTTGGCTCAGACTCGGGTCCCGCTCAAGGATGCGAGAATCCACGTAAACGATGGCACGGTGGCGACGCTGTTCGTTCAGACGCGAGGCAGTCTCTCTGAGGACAGGGTTCTCGGGAGCGAACAGGTGGCGGGTGAAAAGGACTGGGAAGGCCCAGCTTACGCTGATTTGCTGATGATAGGTGGGGGCTGCTTCCATTGTGGGGTGAATTCAATAGAGAAACGGGGGGGCGGGAATAAGACAATCCTCATGTGGAGGCGATTCTTGGGCCGAAGCTGTATCTTTCGAAGCTAAGCCAATCCCACACTTGGCGAGAGTTTGACCCGCATGGTTCCGGATGCTATCCTTGTCAAATGGAACCGGCCGTACGCGACCGCATTTACGAGTTTATTCAGGCGAGCGGGCTCCGGCGCACCGTTCAGCGGGACGCTATTATTGAGGCGGCATTCAGTCATACGGATCACTACACGGCGGAGGAGTTGCTGCTGCGTTCGCGTGCGATTGAGCCTTCAGTTTCGCGCGCCACGGTGTACCGCACCCTCCCGCTCTTGGTGGAAAGCGGGCTGCTCAAGGAATTGGATTTGGGCAAGGATCAGATGTTGTACGATCCGAACTACATTGATCATCCAAGGCACAGCCACTTGATCTGTGTCGACTGTAACCGCATCGTCGAGTTTGAAGATCGAAACATCGATACCTTGGAAAACTGCATCACAAAGCGGCTCGGTTTTTCTCCGGCCAAGAAGCTGACGCGAATAGATGCTCATTGCGACGAGCTCAAGCGCAGCGGTACTTGCGCCCACAGAGCGGTGAGCTAGTGGCAGTACGGCGATATGTGTCGTATCGGTTCGCTTCTGAAGCCGCAACGGGGCGAGTTATGTCAACCTAGGGCAACGCCCTAGGTCTGGGGATTGGCCATTTAGTACAGGCTCACATTAGACATTCGCTGTTTTGTGAGTTTATTACCCTCCATGGACGGCAATGTTCCTCGGGGTGAACTGTTCAAGATCGTTCGAGAGTCGCACACGCCTGTAGCTCGTACGATTGCCCGACACCGAAGCGGGCCACATTTCAGTGGAGCTTATCCCCCTCAGCTCCAGGGGCCGAGACTCTTCATGACTCACATAGAGATGGCGTGTCATGTTCTCGCCTCCGTTCCATCTCTACACGTTTCTGAGATCCGCAACGCCATTGAAGCGCGCTTTGGAGTGGCTATCACCCTGTGGTCTCTCACTTCGTGCATGAACAAGCGATCCATCCGGGGCGACCGCCTTCGCCGTCTGGGTAATAACCGGTTTGCTCTCCTTAACGATCCTACAAAATGAACTCCCTTTTGGACGCCCTCTTAAATCTGCTCCAGCTTTGGGAACGTGCGTTTCCTCAACAACGCACTTTCGGGCGTGCCATGCGATTGGCTCTCGCTCAGGTGCTGGTTCCAGGTTCACGCAACCTCAGCCGTATCATCGCTGCCAGCGGTAATTTAAATGATGATTGGAGTGCAGATTACCGGATTTTCTCCCGTAGTCCTTGGAAGCAAAACGATCTCTTCTCACCCATAATCAAAGAAGCTTTGGGCTATTTTGATAAACGTAATCACATCACTTTGGCTGGGGATTTTACCCATCTGCCCAAGACTGGGACACACATTCCAAACGTGCATTGCATGCGAGACCCGATGTCGCCTCCATTCAATGTAAACCTCATCTACGGCCTCCGCTTTATGCACTACACCATGGTGCTGCCGCTTTACGAAGAACACCAACCGCCGGATTCCCGTCCAACTCCTCCGCGTTCGATTCCCATCCGCTTTGAGGAAGCTCCTGCCCCCAAAAAGCCAGGACGCAAAGCCACCCCTGAGGAACGCGCCCAGTACAAGGCTGTGTGTGCGACCCATCCCGCAAGCCAAAAGGCCTTGGATGTACTCATTGAATTACGCAAAGAGTTTGATGCGCTCGGAGTGGCCCAAAAGGATCTGGTGGTGGCTCTGGACGGCAGCTTTTGTAACAGGGTTTTTTTCCGTGCAGTTATAGATCGAGTCGAATTGGTGGCGAGGTGTCGCAAAGATGCGGTTCTCTGTTTTAGGGCTCCGCTAGGGGGGCGACGATTTTATGGAGAGGAAAAAATCACGCCTGAGGTAGTGCGCGCTGATGAAAGTCGCCCGTACAGTAAGGCTCGTTTATTTCACGGGGGGGACTGGCGGGAAATGCGCTATAAAGAAATCCCCCAAGTGTTTTGGGCACACGGTGCCAAGCGTCGCCCCTTGCGACTGATCGTCTTGGCACCAACTCCCTACCATAACTCCCCGAAGGGAAAGCGGTTTTACAGACAGCCCGCCTACCTTCTGACCACGGATTTGCAGCGTCCCGCCCATGAGATTATTCAGTGCTATCTGGATCGGTGGCAGATAGAGGTGAACCACCGAGATCAGAAAACGCACTTTGGAGTTGGAGACGCACAAGTGCGAAATCCCAAGAGTGTGCCACGGCAACCGGCTTTTGTGGTTTGCGTGTACGCCGCGATCTTATTGGCGGCGCAAAGGGCGTACGGGAGTGGCCGAGGAGCGCAGTACATTCCCCTGCCCAAATGGCGAAGGAAGTCCAGTCGGCCCTCGTGTTTAGACATCGTGAATCAACTTCGGAGGGAGATGGAGGAGCACCCCGAAAAACTGGTCGGTTTTAGGAACCGAACTGGAGTCACGGCCAACGCAACCTTCCATTCCGCCGCCTAAAACGGCCAATCCCCAG
>CAIWVL010000332.1 GCA_903916085.1 uncultured Spartobacteria bacterium | reverse complement strand
CACGTCCCGGTCACGTCCCGGTCACGTTTGTTTCTGCATGGCCCGTCGCCCCGCCTTCGATGTGACACGATGAACCCCAGACTGCGACCCCTCACCCGCCCCCGGGGAAGCATACCATGTTGGTCACGAGAGATCGTGACCAGCGCGGTATGCTACCGCACCGTGCCGCCATTACGCTACCGCACCGTGCCGTGACCTGCACGGCGCGTCCGAGTCAGCGCACGCGATCCGTGCATCCGGCCGCTGCGCTGTCGAAAAGGCCGGGCCCGATCGGCGCGAGAAAGGACCCCCCGGCGGCAGCGGCGGCCTGGCGCGGCCAAATCGGGAGCATGTACCTTGAGGATTGGCATGCAGATATGATGTTGCTTCGACGCCTTCGCAGAGGCGGGACCACTTCGCACAGGGCGCAGGTCGAAGAGGCGGGACCAGTGGCTGCGAGTATGCCGTGAGGGGCATGATTTCGTCACGGCGCCGCACAGGACGCGTTGCGCGAAGCGCAGAGCGCGAGCGCCGCGCTGCAATGCGAATGAGCACCCCCGGTGCCTTGTCCATCGCTACCTGCAATATACCTCGCACTGCGAGCAACTGATCAGCACCAACCGGAGACCGTGGACTGCTTCATTTTTACACAAACTGGCTCCGCGTTTTGGTAATGAACCTCCAACCGGGATAGAACTCCTGCCTTATATCCCAAGGCCAGATGGTGTGATTTGTTGCATGTTCGCCGCCCCTTGACGCGGTTTGTGCCCAGTACATGTGTCCTCGCATCGATTCAGGTCCTGAAGAAGGCATTCCAGAGTGAATCACCTTGAAGTCAAAGAGTAGCACCTTTCCAACCTCTAGGGGAATCTTCACGGGTGTCGGGCATCTCTCCGTGGCAAAGCCCGATTTCTCGAGGTGAACAAACGCCACGAGGTTCCAGAAGGCCTCATCCGACCAACCTGCAGGCTTTTTCTCCATTACATTGCCACGAAACTTGGCTATCATTTCAAGCTCCATGTTCATTTCGTAGGAATAGAGTCAAACTATCACATACTGGCCCGCCACAAAGTGCTCCGGCCCCGTCGTCCATGTGCTCGAGTTGAACAAGTTTGCCTTTTAGCGAATTTGTTTGAGGCAAGCAAGAAAGAAATGACAATCCCGTGGTGTGCGTATCCTTCTTGTGAGAGGAAACAAGCAACGCCACCACCCACCCATGCTTCACGCCGGCAGGAAGGTACCCGTACTCCACCTCCACACTCTCCCCGGACTCGAACACAATGTCTCTGCGGTGCACGCGCCGGTCCCAGCGCACGCGCACGCTGTACTTGAATGTCTGGCGGCGGATGCGGAGGGTGGAGGTCAGGCCAATCATGGGGCCTCGGTTCTGTGCGATTGCGTACCGGTCCTGGTTGCTGAAAATGAAGCGTGGTGCAGCCCGGACCCACCCACCCTCACGGCGATAAAAGTACTGCTTCTTGATCAGCGCCATTGCAATAGACAAGATCTTTATTCACAAACAAAAACCGATTCACTGACGAAGGGGCGCTAACTGGTCAACTAAAATATCTTAGTAGCTGCCAACTAGTCAAAGAGCCATTCAGTGTTGGCGGGAATTGCATTTCGACCTCGACTTCGACCAAGGTCAGTGATTCTTCAGACTCTTGTTGAGT
>CAIWVL010000331.1 GCA_903916085.1 uncultured Spartobacteria bacterium | reverse complement strand
CGCTTTTGCTCCCCTTTTCCAACGGGCAACTCAACTGCACCCCAATAGCCCTCTGCTTCTCATCCTTTAGCACAACCGCATCCATAAGCCGCGCCGCCGCTGGATTGCGCCCCTGCCAGCGGCCGATCCGGCGTTCGATTTTTCTAAGATCCCTCTCGGTCTTCTTACTTTCGCGCAATGCCGTGTCGATCTTCAACAACTCCTCCGTGAGTCGGTTCATCTGCCGCTCAAGCATCGCTTTTTCTTTTCCCCGGGCAGCCTGCGTATTTGCCTGCACAGGGCTGGCCGCCGCAAGCTCCAGCAGAGCAGGCCCCTCCCAAGGCGGAACCCGTCTACCCACAAGGCGCACCGCCCAGGGTTGAACCGGTATTAAAGCCGTACCGGCCTTAAATTGGGCCTGCTAGAAGACACAAAGGCAATGACTCCATGGTTCTCTGGTGCGGCAGCTATGCGGTTCCTAACCCATCTGGTTTTTTCAGGGATTTCTTTTCCTCGGAGCAGAGGCGCCGTTCAACTTTCTTTACGTCCTCGGCAGCCGGAAGGCTTTCCGGACGAATGCCTCGTTCGAGAAGAGTTTTTCGCACGGCTTGATTGTTTGTGATGTGTTCCGCCGAAATGGCCGATTCACTTTTCATCGTATGTTCCCTAGCGTTGAAAATAGTGATTTCAGCGGCAAAATCTTTAGCCTTTAGGATAATAGTAGGTGCAAAGTCAGCGAGTGGACGGTTATCTGGCACTTTCCAGTGTGCTTTCATCATCTGAGTGCTTTTGCCGAAAAGAGCGTGGTCGCCTTTGCTTCGAATAAGGGCAAAGTCTTCGTTTCCACCCGTCTGCTCATAAATCACGACTGAAAGCTCTTTTTCTGTGGTACTTAACTTTTGCCGCGCAGCAATGCGTTCAGCGTCTAGCAGGCGTTGCTCAATAATCTCTGCACGCCGCGTCTGGACCGCAAAGTAGGTCTGGGCGAATGCTACCTCCTGCTTCTTTGGATCTCCATTTTGTGCGATTAGATAACAAGCATAACGCGTTAGAATTATGTCTTCAATTTGACGTTGCCCTCCAGATCCGAGTCCCACCATTTTGGTGACGTCAACAAAATGGTCTCCAAGGCTATGCCCAGAAATTTCACAGGCGATTTTTGCCTTTGAGATTGCCGTGTTAAAATTTCGCCATTCTTCGTAACCCAGAAGGTGTTGGAGATCCCGGGCAAGCCAGTAGTCCACACCTCCGTCTGTTTGTTGTGCGCTGGCTTCGAAGTTGGCAGTGAGCGATTGGATAGTCTCGGTGTGCATTTCTGCCTGACGAGAGTATAAACGAGAAATGCTAGGGATGCTCAGACTTTTGCTGCGCTAAGCGGAGCGATTGTTTCTGGTTTCAACTTTTGATGTCAGCTGTGAGGACCCTTAGAACGCCTAAATTAACTAAAAAAAGAGGGTTCACGCGGAGGCGCAGAGAGCGCGGAGAAATTACGGAATAACCTTTGAAATCAGGTTTTATACAAGCTCCGCGTTCTCCGCTTCTCCGCGTGAGGTTGCCTTTTTTTAGGCGCTCTTAGCGGGTTCGCAGGTTCCTACTACCAACGTGGTAGCGCCGCAGTGCCATTGAGAGCGGTTATCTCACTTCACTCAACCTTAACAACCGGCCACCCTTACCCCCAAGTACACCGCTGATTCACCCAAGCCGCCGAGCCGTCTCGGAGCCAGCCGTCTAGCTGTGCGGGGTCCTTCAACTGCTGGCCTCTGACCCGAGGCACCGACATAAAGTGGCAGCCCACCTCCGGCAGGGCGGATAAATCGCTCCACAACTTCTCAAACTGCGCCACAGGGAAAATGTCTTCCTGACCGCGGCCCCAACGCTTTTTCACCTCCTTGATGGTGACGTATGTGGGGAGTCGAGAGGCGAGTTCGCGCACCGCCGAAGCGATCTTTGCATCGTCGCCTGCGAGGATGTCGGCCCGGGAGAGGTTGAACACGGCAAGGAGCCGGTCGATGTCGATCCAGGTCGTCATCGTGTTGTAATAGCGGAGCCGGAATTCGTCTTCTTCTCGGGGCATGGCGAGGCCTTCAAGAATACGAGGCTGGCCATTGACGCGGGCGAGTCCGCCGCCCCGGTCTTCGAGTCGGCGGGCGATGACTTCAAAGCTCAGGCAGCCTTGGCTCTGGAGGTGTTGCCCCAAAAGCACGGGATCGGCGGAGACACCGCACGTGTCGATGTTGTGGAGGAGCAGCGTTTTGAGCTCAGGTCGTGCGCGCAGCAGATCCGCTAACACGCCGTTACGGAACAGATTGGGCAGTTCATAGAAATGGCCCACGGGATGCAGACACTGGAGCGGGAGATTGTCGGTATAATCGGCTCCTTCTCCCTGAGAATGCGCCCAGTTACTGAGCGCCGTACGCAAACTTTCGCGGACCTTTTGCTGCTGCTCGTCGAGGGTTTGTTGCGGCATTTCCTCCCACAAAAAACGCAGGTCGCGTACGGTCGGCACCATGCGTAGTCCCACGCTGCGTCCGGGGGAGAGGGCCACTTTGCCAGCGTAGTTGTAGTCGTTGGCGGTGGTGAGAAAGTCCGAGATCGGGCCGTGGGTGAGGTAACTCGTGGTGAAAACATGGGGCAGGGGTGTGCCACAGAGTTCGCCAAGATGGCGCGACTTTGCCAAATGCAGCTCAATAAACGTGCGGTGTTTGCCCTCAAACTTGCAGAAAGGATGGAGCGCTTTGCAAACGCCCGCGCCTTGGGTCCAGCGCGAGCCGGCGCCGGCTGCGAGCGTCACGACGGCGACTTCGCCCCGCCGCAGTGCATCGAGGCCCACTTGCTCAAGTGTCTTCTGCTCGGAGCTGCCCGCCCGGCCCAGCCAGCCGGTGGCATCCGTGAAATCTGAGTCTTGGACATCCTCGATTCGCGTATCGGCACGGAGCCGGTTTTGGGAAAGGCCAATACGACCTTCCTTCAAATCAGCCCGGATACGTTCATGTTGCGCCTTATCGAATCCATTGGCCTGGAGGAGTTCGTGTAGTGAGTTGCCATCGCCTGCTCTGGCGGCGCCTTTGGGTAGAAGTGCGTCGAAAAGGGCCTGCACTGTGCCTCCAAATTCGGGTCGCGAACGAGCCGCAGTCCCGAGCCGGTCGAGTTCCGCGCGGCGAGCTGGCGCGAGGGCGTGGCGATCCCGGCGCACCAGTGCGGGAACCGTGAGTGCGTAGTAGCTCGGCGGCATCAGGGCGTCTTCGCTGGAGATGAGCTCCGCGAGGGTGCCGTTTTCGTTGATCGCGTAGTTGAACACCACCGGTTCCATCGCAAAGGGAAGGGCGTGCTGTAACTCCCGCTTGGTTTGCGACATGATCGCTTGTAACCGCTCTTGCGCCTCCTGTTTACGCTCGGGCGCGACGATAAATCCCATCCCGCCGCCGGACATCCCGCCTAGCATCCAGAAGCCCCAGAAATCCTCCTCAAACGCTTCTGAAGCGCGTCGGATGAGCGTCTCTGTATAGAAATTAGTTGCCCAAGGAATGATAGCCTGGATAGGCCCGCGAAAATTGCGCGTGGTGACCTCGCCGAGCGCCCGGATGTCCCCGTTTTTAAGCGCCTTAAGAATGTCGTCCAAAATGCCGAGCGCTTCCTTGCGTCCCTCCCATTCGGCGGCTGAACGAAGGAGATACTTTTCGGTAACCATTTCCAAAATGGGTCCGACGTTTTGCGCCATCCCGCCGTGTACGAGCACGAGGGAGTCCTGGAGTTTGCGACGCGTTTCTAGGGAGACGGCCTCGTGTCCGAGCACGGTATGGCGCGGCATAAGGCGCCCCCGACTGATACCCGCTTCCGGGTCGTCCTCGCCGGCGCGAACGCCCTCAATGAGCTTCATTCCCGGCCAGACGCCGCCCGAGTCCTGCCAGCCCCCGCCGGAGCCACCGAGCCATTCGCCTAACAAGGCGCGCGCCAAAACCATGCGACGTTCACTCTCCTGTAGAGGTCCGGTCAGTGACGCGGCCTGTCCCGTCGCCCGCATACACACGCTGATGAGACAGCCCAGTAAGTTAGTCGAAACCGCCAAACGCGATCCCTTTGGAATGTCGCTCACGGCGGAAACAATCTCCAAGCCGCGTCCCGGCCCGACCACGCGCGCAAGGAGTTCGCTCAATTCCTGACCAGAGCCTTCCACTCCCGGAGGCACCACTCCGGCGGCGATGACGGCTGCCTTGAGTAATCCGAGATAATCCTTGGCGAAGTCGAACACGTCCCCAAGTGCCGTGAGATCCGCCGTTGCTCCGAGGTCCACCGAAGTGAGCCGCAGCACGGGTTCATCGAGCACCCTAAGCCACGCGCTCACCGGTGGACGCGGCGCTTCGCCTCGCCCAAAAACGCACAGATCCACGGAGACGTTGAGAACTCTTGCGCCCTCTGGGAAGTCCATGCCTAGGAAGAAGATGTCGCTCCAAGCCGAGTGCGTGAGATCCATCCGCACGGGCGTCTGTTCTCTCAAGATCGGGTAAGCGCCGTCGGCACCGCGTTCCAACAAATCGGGGCGGATACGCAGGGGATGATCCTGCGGATGGCCCATGCGGAACATCCATTGGTTGCCGCGTACCGAACGCACCGAGCGCCGTACTTGATCGGCCAGAGTTTGAATGGCGAGTCGTTGATAGGCCGAGGCGAGTGCGGAGGAAATCGCGTCGCTCGGGCCGTTCTTGGTTTGGAGTTTGCGAAACGAATCAATCGCTTCTTCAAAGCGCCGAGCCAGCAACTGTTCGTATCCGTGGAAGGGGATGAGCCCGGCGGATTCGCCTCCCGAAACGTGCTCTTCAGCCAGGCGCGCAGGCAGTTGAAAGCGGTGAATCGCGGCCAGAAAAAACAGCGCACGCGCCCGGTCGTAGAGGTTTTGGCTGCTACTGCGGAATGCCTCCAGAGCCTCGCAGGCGGCTACGAGCGTTTCGGCGGTGGCCCCGGCGCAAGCGGCTTCCAGAGGAAAATCGCGCTGTTGCGGATCGGAATGGGTGATGATGCTGACGAGGTCGGGGAATTTCATTGCCCAGGTGTGCAGGCCAAATCAAGGCGGCGTCGCGACGCAGGCGCGATATGGTCGCAAGAGGTTGAGGTGTAAAAGTGGTGGATCCGTTTTGGGACGAGGGGTTTACCGGCTCCCACGCGCTTGGGCAGACTACGCCTCGCGCAGGGCGAGCATTTCCACAAGCCCGCTCAAAACTTCGTCGCGATCCGTCCCGTGCAATGCCAAGGCGAGCTGGGCTGTGAGGAGTCCGTATTTGAGTCCCATGTCGTAGCGGCGTCCGTGCAGTTCCGCAGCGAGGTAACGTTCCCGGGTTGCGAGCCGAGCCAGCGCGGGCGTGAGGTGGACGCCGCCCCGGCCTTGAGCACGCAGGATGTCTTCTTCCAACAACTCAAGGACTGTGGGGGTGAGGACGTGCATTCCAAAGAAGCACAGGTAATGCCCCGCTCGTAGACCCGGCACGATGAGGCGCTGTTCGGCCTCAGTCGGCGTTGGTTTTTCGATCAACTCGGATACGTCGTACAGCCCCCGACGTCCCGCCACAAGCCGCCCGCCCACGGTGCCGTACAGAGGCAGTTTGCTTTCGTGGGTGGCTTGAACGGCGGAGACCGCGCAATTTTCAGACTTGGCGACCGCCACGAGCTGTTGGGCACACCGTTGCGCACCGCCGCTGACGTATAAATGGTCTCCGACGAGGAGCAGGAAAGGGTTCCCTTCGAGTGATTTGCGTGCACTCCAGACGGCGTGACCGTAGCCCATCGGCGTTTCTTGTTCGACAAACGCGAGTCGCGCCGCGAAGGCACCTGCTGCCTGGGTGAACGCCGGAATGTCGCCGGGAGCCACGACTACGACAAGTCGATCTATGCCCGCTTGGACGACCTCTTCGATCAAGATTTGGAGGGCGGTTTTGGTCGCGCCATCGCGATCCACAAGGGTCTGGAGGGGCAGTCGACGTTGCGACGGTCCCGCTGCGGTGATGAGTGCTTGCTTGATCTCCACGCGAATTTTCTGGGTTAAGGAACGGGAAAGTTCCCGCTTGGCTATGCTCTACGCTGAAGCAGCACTGTCAACATGGCTTCCCCACGCATACAGATGTGGCACTTGAAAACAACGCAGGCTCGCTGCCCTTGATTCTATGAAAACGCCCAAATTAACTAAAAAAGCGGGGTTCACACGGAGGCGCAGAGAGCCCGGAGCTTTTGTAATAATCTCATTCTGAATGTGATTTAGTGATTTCTCCGCGCTCTTCGCGCCTCCGCGTGAGGCTAACTTTTTTTGCTGCGCGCTTAAGAAGTTGAACAAGCCAGCAAAACAGGCCGCAACCGACGTGAACGGTCTTGCGTATGGGTTTGGCTCCAAAGAACATCTCAGCGAGTCGTCCCACGCCCCTCAGAATCAAGTCCGTCCCCCCGGCCATGAAGAAGCTCCCCCTCTTTCTCGTCCTCAACTTGGCTGCCTCTGCCTTGGGTGCGGAGCTTGCTCCAAATGAGGCGGATACCCAACGTGCAGACGCAAAGTTTTTTGAGTCCGAGGTGCGGCCCATCCTCGTAAATCGCTGTTTTGAATGTCACGGCGAGAAAAAGCAGAAGGGCGGCCTCCGGATGGACGCTCCCAGTTACCTGAAGGTGGGCGGCGACACAGGGCCCGCTCTCGTGCCCGGCAAGCCCGACGAATCCCCGCTGATTGAGGCCGTTCGCTATGCAAAGTCGGATTTCCAAATGCCGCCGAAGGAAAAGCTTCCCGAAAAGGAAGTCGCGGTTCTGGAAAAATGGGTGAAAATGGGCGCGCCATGGCCCGAGCAAGCCGCCGCAAACGTGGTGGTTATGGAAGGCGGTTTTACCAAGGAACAGCGTGCTTTTTGGTGTTTTCAACCGCTTGCCAATCCCGCGCCTCCAAATGTGGAGGGTTCTTCCTGGGGCCGCGCTGGCATCGATCAGTTCGTCGCCCAAAAACATGCCGAACTCGGCCTGCGCCCCGCTCCCGAAGCAAGCGCTCAGGAATTGGTGCGCCGCCTCACCATGGATCTGCACGGGCTCCCTCCCACGCCTGAGCAAATCGCTGCCTTTGCTACCGACACTCGTCCCGACGCCTATGAGCGGCTCGTGGACAGTCTCTTGGCAAGCCCTCACTACGGCGAGCGGTGGGCTCAGCACTGGCTCGATCTCGTGCGCTACGCCGAAAGCGATGGCTACAATGCCGACGAATTTCGTCCCGCAGTCTGGCCCTACCGGGACTGGGTCATCCGGAGCCTCAACGAGGACAAACCCTACGACCAGTTCGTGCGCGAACAACTCGCAGGCGACGAGATGGCGCCCAACGATCCGGACGTGCTCATCGCCACATCTTACTTGCGTAATCCCATTTACGAATGGAACCAAGCAGATGTCCGTACCCAATGGGACACCATTCTCACCGACATCACTGATACCACGGGCGAGCTTTTCCTCGGCCTCAGCT
>CAIWVL010000330.1 GCA_903916085.1 uncultured Spartobacteria bacterium | reverse complement strand
TATTTAATCGCTGGGGCTGGAAAGAGTACAAACCCGAGCACAAGGAATGCGGGCCAACGAAGGGGACCAGCCTCGCGCTGATGAAGCGCCTGCTCTACACTCATGTGCTCTACAACTGCATGATCGCGGGTTTCGAGAACGGTTGGCTAGCCAACAACACTCTCACCCCCATCGGTCAGCTTCAGCAATCCGCCCAACGCTGGGTGCGCGCGCACGGCCAACCCGGTGTGATGCAGACGCCCATCGCTCTGATGACCGACTTCGGTGCAGGCTGGATTTTCCCAAGCTACAACCACGTGCTCTACCGCGTTTGGGGCAATCTGCCCTACGGTGCCGGCGATTATCTGACAAACAACGTCCTAGGCCTCCTTTATCCTGGCTACCAAGACTCTTCGTTCTTCCACGATGAGACCGGTTTCGCCACCGAAACGCCTTACGGCGACGCGGCCGACGTGCTGCTTAGCGACGCTCCGGGTTGGGTTCTCGCACGTTATCCCCTGCTCGTCATCGCGGGAGAACTCAATGCCAGCGCGGAAATACGCGACAAGTTACAGGCGTATGTCGAGCAAGGCGGCACTCTTTACATCACTGCGGGCAGCCTGAAGAACCTGCCGGGCGGTCTGGGAGGTGTGTCAGTAAGCAGCGGCCCGGCTCAAACATTTGAAGGGGGGCAAAGTATTCGCCTTTCCGGTGGCGGCGCCAGACCGGAGTCTCTCACTGAGACAGAGCCCTTTGAACTGTTACCGCTGAATGTGCCCAAGAACGCGCACCTCCTCGCTCAAGCGGGAGACACGCCGGCTGCAGTGAGCGTTGCGATCGGCAAAGGCAACGCCACCGTTTTCGCTTGTCCCTTTGGTCTGCCCTCGCAATCCGTGGCAAAAGGGCCAGTCAAACGCTTGGAGGATCGGCCTCTTGTGAATCCCTTTCCAATGCTTGCGCATGTCCGCACACTGCTCGACACCGCGTTCCGCCGCCACATTCTCTTTGAAGCGGGCGACGGGCTCGCCGTCATCACATGCCGCAGAGGGGTCGGTGATTACACGCTCGGCATCTCCAATAATGCCCTTGCGCCTCGTCCGTTGCAGATAATTTCCTACGTTGGCTCAATCACTTCCATTGAAGAAATTCCGCTGGATCAATCCGAGAAAACAGCTGTCGGATTTCTGCCAGAAGGTTTTGAAACAGCCACCATCGGGCAGAGCGATGCGAAGACCATAGCAGGGGGCGACATCCGCATCTTTCGCGTGCGAGTCGCCGAGAGCGGCGTTACCGAAATGCTCCCGCCACAGCCACCGGTCGCTCCGCATGGCCGACTGCTGGCGATTCGAAAGTTGGAGCCGTTGCAGGAGCAACTCCTGAGTCGCCCCACTTTCTTTCAGCACTTTGACGGTGTTGTCCTAGACTGGAAGTACGTCGCCGTACGCGACAAAGCCCAACTCGAACGCGAGGCCGCCTGGCTTGGCCGACAGAAGGTTCGCGTCGTAGTAGACTTCACCTCCGGCCTCAATCTTTTTCCCGACCTGCGGCTGGTGAACAACCTCGAAAGCGCCTACCAAAGCACGCTCGCCACCCTTCGTGACGTGTTTGAAAAGATGCCCGCTCTTGGAGCGAGTGACGTGATTCTTTCGCTCTCCATCAGCAGTGAAACCGAGGCGATTTGGAAAGAATTCGAGCGCAGCATCGACACCCTTTGCGGGGAAGCTCGAACCCACGGAATCACGATACATCTTCGCAATGCTTTCAGCAGACCTGGCAGACCCGATCAACTGCTTGCCCTTGCTGACCGCATCGGAGCGCCGAATCTCAAGCTCGCTTTGGCCACCGGCCCGCTCCTTGAAAGCAACGGCCTATCTTCCGACCTTGCGGCTAAACTGAAGGGGCGGGTCGGCTTCTGGCTCATCAGCACCCCGCAGAAAGACATCGCCGACCGCACCTGGACAACCAACGCGCCCCTGTCCGACTCTGGCTACGAAGGGAAACTCGCCACCTGGCTGCGATTCCTCCCCGATGTCCAAATCGTCGCCGACGCCGCTTACCGCGACCAAAACGAGGAATACCGGGACGCCGTAGCCACTGACCGTATCTCTAATCCTCAGACCGCGCCCAAGTGATACGATCTATCGCATTACCATAGAGCTTTTGCCGAAGTGTCTGTCCCCTAGAGTGCTTACATTACCATAGAGAAGGTTTTGCCGAAGTGTCTGTCCCCTAGAGTGCTTACACGAAAGTCCGACAGGCTGCTAGAGTGCTTACACGCGCTTGGTTCAAACCATGCGGGAAGCGGTGGAGCGAATTCTATCTGAAATCCAATCCACCTCCATCAAGGAACACCTCGAGATCCTGAAGCACCTTAAGCGGGGAGACGCATCGGGTGCCAGCGAGGCGATGAAAAGGCATCTGCAACAAGCGGAAAGATCGGCGCTCACCGCCGTCCATGCGCTTAGTGCTGGGGCTGACGATAAACTCGAATGATTGAAAGGGATGAGCGTCGCCCCGTGCTCAAGGTTTCGCCGTCGCAACTGGGACCAGAGCGTACGTGTGCGGAACTGGGTCGCGGGCGGCCAGAGCATCCCTCTCGTAATTGGTCACCTGCTGTAGAAATTCGCCGTACTTGGACCAATTCTTGATGTAGTTCAGAGCCATCCTGGCGTTGTATTCCTTCTTGTCCGTAAATTGGTCGTAGTGCGCTTGCACTGCGGTCATGTCGTCCACGTCGATTTTGTAATAGCTCTGCATCCAGCGCCGCGTGTTCAGCAAGCTGCGGGCCTGCGACTCCGCACTCCGACGCTGCTCGTCATAGCGGGCCACACTCTGCGCCTGTTTGAACTGCGGCGTCGCTTCGTTAAACGCGAGATTGATCGCCTGCGCAAAATCTTCTGCCGTCGCTTTCGCCACAACCACACCATCGATCTTTAACTCATACGTGCCGCTCGCGAGGCCGCTCACGGAGAGAATTTCTTGATTCAGCTCTTTTTCAATCGGCAGAAGTTCCAGCACCGATCTCGCAGCCGGATCGACGGGAAACGGTAGTGCCTTTTCCAATACCGTAAACTCCACGCCGCCGTCCTTCTTTTCGATCTTCGTCACCTCTGCATTGACGCTCTTCACCGTGCGTCCTGCCGCTGCGTCTACCGTCACTTTTGAAACAACGGCGGGTGCGCCCTGCGTCTTGAGAAAAAGCCACGCCATCATCAGGTGTCCCGGCGCGCCAGGATGAACCCGGTCACCTCCGATGATCGTCCACTTCGGATCCTTGTTCTGTTGTTCCAGATTAAGAGCCGTCATCGGCGCGTGGAAATCCACGACCGTGCCTTTATTCTGCGCAGCCAACTCCTTTACGATCTCCGCGCAACGACCCAACCCGTCATTGCATCCCGGTTGATTGTTCTCTTTTTCGAGCACCACCGTTTGGTCGAACGGCGAAGGCGTGAGAAAAAGCAGCTTCGGTTCGCCTGCCTCGGTGCGAATGCGCTCGACCACCTTTTCCATGTTGGCCTTGTAGCCATCGAGCGATTGCTGTTGCTGCTGCAACTTGTTCGCATCGGGATTGGCGACATAGTTCCCGCGACCGACATCGTTCATGCCGAGCATGATCGTGACCGAGGTCGGGGTCTTCGCGATGACATCCTCCTGTAGTCGGCCTAGAGCACCGCGCGCCGAGTCCCCCGAACGACCTGCGTTCACAAACCGAACCGTCAGCGCCGGAAAACGCGTCAGATAATAATCCGAAATGATCGACTGCGTGCGTCCACCAGCCGTGATGCTATCGCCCAAAAAACACACCGTCTCGCCGTCCTTAAACAGCTCTGCATGCGCGATGCCCCCAAGCGTCAAAATGCTCATCAGCCCAATCGCCGTCGAAAACAGTTTTTTCATTCAGTGTCCTTATTTTTTGTGCACACAAAGCCACCCTAAGCGATCGACTCGGACAGGTGGAAAATTGCTCTCTCCCTCCCGGGCAAGACGTCTCCAGCATGGACGCTTTAGCGTTAATGTAGAATGGCTTTTGCCGAAGTCCGAATGTTGCGTCCAGCCAAATTCAGGCGTCCACACGGGAGTCGCTTGGGTTGCCGTCGACAAACCGAGTTCGACGTTGGCTCCGAGGCAAGGCTTCTTCCCGACGATACGTCGGTACCTCCGCTTCCTCTACGATTTTTGGGGCCTAACCATAAGGTACCAGCACCCCAAAAAACAACTGCTCGTTAACAGTACGTTCTCTAACCACCTGATAAAGAAGGGCGCGCCCGACTGGACTCGAACCAGTGACCAACGGATTAGAAATCCGTTGCTCTATCCAACTGAGCTACGGGCGCTGAATGTGTAGATCCCTATTTCGCTCACACAGCAACCGTGGGCAAGCCTGAAGCAAAGGCGTGCTCGCAGAAACGCCCCAAGGCCCTGCGCAAACTGTCCCTATCTAACGCGGTGTAAAATGAGGCAGCCACTGATTCCCACACTTGACAGGCCGCCCATCTCGGGTTTCTATCACCAACCCGCCTCTGGCAGGGATTTTCACATCCGCATCTTTTCATCACCGATTTTTCAGTAATTCTTTTCATTTATGGCCACCACGGAAGTTATTCTCACAGAGAAAATTGAAAAGCTCGGCGCGGAAGCGGACGTTGTGAAGGTCCGGGCTGGGTTTGCACGGAATTTTCTCATCCCCACAGGCAAAGCGTTAGAAGTCACGCCAAGCACACTGCGTCGCTTGAATTTGCTCAAAACCAAGCGGGCTGAACGCGAAGCACGCGAACTCAACGAAGCCGAAGAACTTTCCCGCCGTATCAACAAGCTCAAGCTAAACTTGGAGCTCGAAACGGGCGAAACCGGTCGCGCCTTTGGTTCGATCACAACTTCGGACATCGCCGAGCGGATCAAAGCGGAACTGGGTGGAAAAATTGAAATCGACCGTCACCGCATCCAGTTGGAACGTCCAATCAAGGAAAGCGGATCGCACGAAATTACCATCAAGCTGCACCATGATGTTTCTGCGGTTCTTCACATTACAGTGAAAGCTAAGGGTGCCGTCGAAGCGGAAAGCCAATCAGATTCGCAAGAAGGCGAAGAACGTCCTGCTGGTGGATACAAGGCGAAAGCCAAGGCCCGCCATCAGGAATAGTTGGCTGTCAGTCGGTGGCGGCTCGCGAGATTCTAGTGGCGAGTTCCAGTAGTATATTTTAACGAAGGAGGCGGAAGTAGTCCGCCTCCTTTTTTTATATGGCAAGCGATACTCCAAAACGTCGTAGCAAAGAAGCCCGCAACGGCGAGCGGGCAGACCTTTTCGCACAGGGATTGCATCAACCGGATGCCCACCGGATGCTTCCGCAATCGCCCGAGGCAGAACTAGGCGTACTGTCTAGCTACATGCTCAATCCAAGGGAGGTAGGCGGTATTTGCGCCGAAAAACGGGTCACTCCCGACCATTTTCATGTCCCTGCGCATGCCCTTCTTTTTGAGGTGCTCGAGGGAATGTGGACGGCTAGCCAGCCTATCGATTTCATCACGCTTACGCAGTTACTGAGAGACCGACAAATCCTCGACCTAGTGGGAGGTCCGCCATTTATCACGAACCTTTTCACCTACCTCCCGACCGCCGCTAACGTCGCCTACTACCTGGACGCGGTTATCGATAAGCATACCCTGCGAAGGATAATCCGTGTTTGCACGGAGTTTGCATCGCGCAGTTATGAGGAACAAGGCGCGGTTCAAACACTTCTGGATGAAGTTGAAGCCAAGGTTTACGACATCGCCAAGGGACAGTTCCAGGAGAACACGTTTGTCCTCAAGGACACCGTGATGGAAGCGATCGGGGCGGTCCAGACGTTGTTTGAACGTCGGGGCGGTATTTCAGGACTGTCTACTGGATTTACACAACTAGATCAGATGACGGACGGTCTGCATGGAGCGGAAATGTTTGTTATAGCGGCGCGCCCTTCCATGGGGAAAACCGCGTTTGCGATGAACATGGCGGAGCACATCGCTGTGGAACTCAACAAGGCGGTGGCTGTTTTCTCGCTGGAAATGAGCTCCATGCAGTTGGTGCAGCGACTTCTGTGCTCCATGGCGCGAATCGATCTGTCTCGGCTTCGGAATGGTTTTTTGGCGGATCGCGATTTTCCAGCGTTAACAAGTGCAGGGGCGCGCATTACGCAATCAAAGTTGTTTATCGATGATACAGCAGGGCTAAGTATTTT
>CAIWVL010000329.1 GCA_903916085.1 uncultured Spartobacteria bacterium | reverse complement strand
CGTAACACAAATAAATCACGCTATTTGTGCGGCCAAGCCTCTCGCGCTCCTGCCAGAGCGCAATCCATTGAATACGGTACTCCGGTGGTTCCAGTCGCTTTGCGACTATCACCACCGGCTAATTTCTTTCGAGCCTCCAGCTCTGTGCATTTTTGGAGAAGTCTAACAATAATTTTTGCTGCACGTTATTACCAACTAATTGGCGCTTTACAATCCTTCAGTCTACTCGGCGCGGCTTCCTAAATTCCCAGGACCGTTCTTTCCTCGTATTACATAACACGCGTCTCACACCCCAATTCCTACGCAATCCCCCTTCCCCACCCACATGCCCCGCGCCCTGCTCGCTTCCGTTGGCGGCTCGCCCGAGCCCATTCTCTTCTCCCTCCGACATCATCGCCCAGATGTCGTCTGGTTCTTCTGTTCCGAGGACTCCCGTCCCCAGGCCGAGGACGTCTATCTCCAACTCGTGCGCGAGGCCACCGACTGGCGGCTTTCTCCAGAATACATCCTCGTCGAACGCTTCGAGGAACTCGGTCCCTGTTACGAAAAACTCCGGGCCGCCATCCCCGGGCTCCTCACCAAATGGAAGGTCGCTCCCGAAAACGTCATCGTGGATTACACGGGCGGCACCAAAACCATGAGCGCCGCCCTCGTGCTCGCCGCTGTCGAGCGCCTGGATCAGTTCAGTTACATCGGCGGTAAACAACGCGAAAAAGGCGGCCTCGGCGTCACCATCAATAATCAGGAACGCGTCCAGTATCAGGCCAACCCGTGGACCAGCCTCGCCGTGCGCGAGATTGAGCGCGCCCGCGACCTATGGGCGAGCTTCCAGTTCGAGGCTGCCGCTGAAGTGCTCCTCAAAGTCGCCGCCCGCCTCGCCCAACCGCTCCTGTTCAAAACCGTCGCCAATATCGCAAACGGTCTCGCCGCCCGACATCGCCTCGACTTCACCATGGCGACCCGCTTCCTCGGCGAGGCGAGCCAGCCCATTCCCGGCCTTTTTGACGGCAAAGCCGCCTTCGGCCTAGATCAACTTGCCCGCGACACACATCGCCTCTGCCAAGCATGCAAGCCCGGTGCCGCCGACCCCGAAACCCTCCTCGGCGAACTCCTCGACAACACTCTGCGCACCGCCTCCCAAAACCGCTTCGAGGACGCAGCCGCACGCCTTTACCGGTGTATGGAAATGCAGATCCAAATCTGGCTTTTCGAAAAAACCGGCGGCTTATTTAAGGACGGCATCTCCACCAAATCACCGGAGGAACTACCTCCTGAACTCCAATACGTCGGGCTCCAAGCGCATCCACATGGAGGCATCAAGTTGGCGTTGGAAGCTGGCATTAACTATCTGCACGCGCTTGGAGATGACCGCGTGGCGCACTTGATTGAGGATCTTTCCCAGAAAAACCCTCGCCTTCGTAACGCTACCAAAAACCGGAACAAGGGAATCCTCGCCCACGGCACTGAAGCCATTGGAGAGAAGGGCTTTTTGGAATTCAAATCTATCGCTCAAGAGCTCTTTGGTTTTGATTTGGAGCGCGAACGCAACCCAATCCCGCCCCTGGACCCCCGCTGGCTCCAACTCCACCCCTGCGCCTAACCCCATGTCTAAACTGTGCCTCATCCAACTCGTGAGCGAGCAGGCGATGCCGAATCTCCTCCCGATTCTGCGCCTACGCCCCAAACGCGTCTACTCTCTCACCTCTGATTCCACGGCCGACCGCTCCGCTAAGATTGTGAGTGCTGCGGCCAAGGCTGGGACGTTTTTTGAGAACGAAAACATCCGGCTCTCGCCGATGCCCACTCTCCAGGAAACCAGCCGAGCGGTGCTCAGAGCGGTGCATTCAGCACGCGAAAGCGGGTTGGTTCCGCTCCTCAATTTTACGGGCGGCACGAAGCTCATGTCTATCGGGGCCTTCCAAGTGGCGGCTCAGGAAGCCATCCCCAGCTTTTACCTGAACACCCGAGACGAATGCCTTGATGATGGCAATACCGCCCCCGATCTCGCGCGCCTCGCAGGCGGAGACCTTTCCATTGCCTCCGTCGCTGAATCGCTGAATTTGGACATCATGGTGGCTGCTAACGGGCACAAATCCGTGAGCTCGGGCCGGCATTGGCAACCGTTTTTCCCAGCGGCTGCCTGGCTGCAAAAGCACCCGATCGAAGCCAATGCGCTCGCCAGAACGTTCTCCGGGAAAACCGGTTTCTTCGGACCTCAAGGAGAACCGAGAAAGCCAGAGGGTTGGTTACCCTGGTTTGAAAGACCGTTTTCCATTCCAGAAGGACTTTTAGAAAGACTGCCTCACGAAGTCGTCCGCAAAGCGGCCCCGAACCAAGCACTGCTGCCGGACACCACCCTGAGTTCACTCCAAACACTGGCTTCCGGTGAGTATGTGGAGAACTTTAAGGAGCGCTATTTTGAGGCGATCGCGCCGGTTCAGGCGAGTTTGGCGTTTCTAGGAGGTGCCTGGTTTGAGGTGATCGTGGCCGACGCCATGCACCGGGCGGGTCGTTTTCGAGACGTTCGCTGGTCGGCTAAGGTGGAACAACAGTCGGGCGCGGAGTTGGAGGAAGATTTGCTGGCGCTGGATGGGCTGCAGACGGTGTGTGTATCGTGCAAAAGCTCCGCAGAGAAGAGTCGCACCCTGCCGCACTTGGAGGAACTCCACGCCCGGGTCAACGCGATCGGTGGCCGTATGAACCGGTGTTATTTGGCGGTGCCGGATTTCCGGGATCCAAGCGGGCACATCCGGAGTCGGGCCAAAACGCTTGGAATTCGAATTCTGACGACTGCCGACCTAGACACGGCAACGCCCTTTGCACAGTAGAGGGCAAAGGAGAACGGACCATGGGATGAAAACGGGGTATTTCAGGTCGGGAGAGAAAAAGTGGCAAAAGCGTGGGGGTCCCGACCTGGCATTTTTCAGAGGAAAGGTGTGGTCTGTGGGGGTAGGTGAGGTGGTGGTAGATGTGAGAAAACGGGCTCCCGACCTAGAAGGTAATTGCGCCACTGCCGGAGAGCAGCTTAGAAGAGGGCAGTCCTGATTGGACTAAATGCCGAAAGGCAATGAAGACTTCTACGATTCCAAAATACTCAATGTTTCCGTCTCGGTTTGTCCTGATTGGACTAAATGCCGAAAGGCAATGAAGACCAGCGATCGCTGACATCAAATCGTCGCGAAATGCGTAGGGTCCTGAT
>CAIWVL010000328.1 GCA_903916085.1 uncultured Spartobacteria bacterium | reverse complement strand
TCCAAGGACATGGGCCAGTAGATGTTCAATGTTGAGGCGCGGACTTTCCACGCCAGCCTTGGCGAAGTAGGTGGAGGTGGACTGCAACACTTCAAGCACGCTCTTCATGGGCATCGGTTCTTCGCCAGGCCTTGCAGTCAAACGGGCGCGGAGTGCCCTAGGGCGCTTCCGGGGCACTCGCCTGGGCGATGCGATCTTCCATGTCCGCAGCCTGTAGCGAGGAGATCATGTCCGCAATTTCGCCTTCCATGAATCTGTCCAAGCTGTACAGAGTCAACCCAATGCGGTGGTCAGTGACGCGGTTTTGAGGAAAGTTGTAGGTACGAATTTTTTCTTCGCGACCTCCCGTGCCGACCTGACTTTTGCGGTGAGCTGCGTATTTCTCAGCTTCCTCGCGCTGTTTCCGTTCTAGAAGACGAGAGCGCAAAATTTGGAGAGCCTTTTCCTTATTCTTCTGTTGGGACCGCCCGTCTTGACAGCGCACGATGGTGCCTGTGGGAATGTGGAGCACTTGTACAGCGGAGTCCGTCGTATTAACGCCCTGCCCGCCTGGACCGCCTGCGCGGCAGACCTCGATGCGCAGATCGTCGGCTTTGAGCTCCATGTCGACTTCCTCAGCCTCTGGCAGGACCGCCACGGTGGCCGTGGAGGTGTGGATGCGGCCTTGGGTCTCTGTGGCTGGAACGCGCTGAACGCGGTGCACGCCGCTTTCGTAGCGGAGTTTGCGGAAGACCGCTTGGCCTGAAGCCTTAAAAATGATTTCGCGAATACCGCCGAGTTCGCTGGGGCTGGCTTCGAGTTGCTCGATTTTGAGGCCCGTTGCCTCTGCGTAGCGCGTGTACAAGCGCGCCAAGTCTGCGGCAAAGAGAGCAGCTTCGTCGCCCCCTGTTCCTGCGCGGATTTCCACAATAGCGTCACGATCTTCGTTTGGATCGGGAGGCAAAAGAGCAAGTTGGATTTCTTTCTTGAGGGCGATGACGTGCTTTTCGAGTTCCGGTAAATCGGCCTGCGCCATTTCTGCGAGATCGGGGTCGGCGCCGGAGGCGAGTTTGGAGGACTCTTCGAGCTCTGTGCTTGTCTTGCTCAGGTCTTGCCAAAGGGCGAGAAGCTCTTTCAATCGGGTGTGTTCGCGCAGAAGTTCCCGAGCCCGTTTAGGGTCGTCGTACAGGTCGCCGGCGGCGACGAGCTTTTCGAGTTCATCAAAACGCTCCCGTTTACGGGCGATGAGAGGGCCGAAATCCATGAGAATCTAGTGCGCGAAGGCGGGGAAAGAAGAGGCGGGGAGGGCCGTGTGGTAAACAAAAACGGTGAAGGAGCACTTGGCGCCTTCACCGTTTGGAAAGAAGCTGTTTGACCTTAGATTTTTTTGCGGCGCAGAGCGGGCGCTGCGGAGTAACGCTTTGCAAACTTCTCAATGCGGCCAGCCGTATCGACGAACTTTTGCTCGCCCGTGAAGAAAGGATGGCAGGCGGCGCAGATGCCGATGCGCAGGTCACGCCGCGTGGAGCGGGTCTGGTACGCAGTCCCGCAGGCGCAGGTGATGTTAGTCTGTTCGTAGCGGGGATGAATGTCAGCTTTCATGGCGTGGAAAAAGAACCCTGAAACATACTGTCGCGAAACGGCGGAGCAAGGTAAAAAAAGGGATGGGCTGTTTTTGAGGGCTTTCCTGACTCGAAAACACGCTGCGTGTGGTTGGCACCGCTCACCTTAGGCGCTATTTCTATTTTGATGAAAATGCGCACACCCGTTCTGATCACTTTGTTTTCTCTCTCCATCGTCTCGCTGGGCCTCGCTGCCAAACCAGGTTGGACGGAGGCGTTTCCCCAGGCTCAAACCCAGGCGGCTTCTGAGAAGAAGCATCTGCTCCTGGATTTCACCGGATCTGATTGGTGTGGATGGTGTATCAAGATCGATAAAGAGGTTTTCTCAAAACCTGACTTCAAGGCTTTCGCCGAAAAGAACCTCGTCCTTGTGGAGTTAGATTTCCCGAAAGCCAAGCCGCAGTCCGCCGAGGTGAAGGCCCAGAACGAGGCGCTTGGAAAAAAATTCAAGGTGAACGGCTATCCCACCTTGGTGCTCTTGGACGCTTCGGGCAAGGAAGTGAAGCGCTGGGAAGGCTTTGAGGCTGGTCTGCTGGGCGAGCTCAAGAGTGCGGTTGGTGCCAAGTAGCGAGCCCTTTTGATTATTGGAAGGTGGCATCAACAATCATGACGCCTTGAGTGGAGCTCAGGCGGGTGATCTCCAGAGGGACGCCCGTGAGCTCGATCAGGGGCATCGGGGTGGCTTCCAGTTGAGCGAGTTTGGGGCGAATCATGGCTGCCGCAACGCCAGCCATCATTCCGCCTCCTCCCTCCAAGTGCAGGGCGCTGAAGCGCAGGTGAGAGCCGTTTTGGGCTTCCAAATAGCCTTCCACCTCAATCGGGATGGTACCCCCGAAAATGCGCGCCTCCACTCGCACGCGCAGATGCAGGCGGCTTTCTCCAGCCTGTTCCACCGTGAGAGCCGTCTTGGTGATGTTCACGCCATGTTCTGCGGCTGCTTCGAGGGCCGTTTTATGGGCGAGTGCTTCCATCGAGGCTACTGGCACTTCCGCGCTCAAACTCGCGCCTGTGAGGCCGCCGGGCACCGTTGCCTGAGTTTTTAACGTCACTGTGGTGTCGTTCAAGCCGATGGCCTGCAGGAGATTCCTTGCAGTGGCGACGGCTTCCTCGGCGGATGCCGGTGGTGTTTTGGGTAATGGAAGGTCCTTGAACATAAACGTTAGATTTCTCGGGGCGCCATTCTACAAAGGAGCTCCGCTCTGCTACTGGGAAGCCGGTGGAGGAGGCTTTCTAAGGCGATTTCAGCCGCCACTTCCGGTTCCGCCACACCTAAAAATCGCACCAACTCTGCTTCAAAATGCCGCAGCGCTTTCGGCGACGCGGGATTCGCGTCCAGAAAACGCAGAGCGCGTTCCAAGAGACCAAAGATTTCCGGCACTGGGAACTCTGCTTCGGTGCAGCGTTCGATCAGTTCCACCGCGTAAGCTCCGAGAGAAATCCGTGGATAGTCGGTGCGGATGCCGGGGAATGCATTCAGAAGCAGCGCCTCGCGCAGGCCGTGCAAATCGCCGGAGCGGGCGGTCTGAAACTGGATCTCGCAGAGATGAAAGTGGTCTAGCACGCCCACGAGCCGACTTTTGGGACGCAGTGCTCCCTTGGCGACAGTTTTGATTCGGCCTTGGCCGGGAGTGAGCCAGGTGATGATCAGACTGGTCTCCGTAAGCCGGGTTTTGCGTAGGAGAATGGCAGGAGTGCGGTGCACGCGGTTTGGAATTCAGCTTAAACTTGGCGGCGCATTAGGTAAAGGCTTCGTCACATTCAGGGGGATGCCTTGACACCTGTGGCCCTGTTTCTAACCTCCACAGCTTTTATACGCTATGAATCTTCCGACTGAAGCCCTGCAACGCGCCGCCACCGAAGCCCGTGGCCTCGCCATGGATGCCGTCCACGCCTGTTCCTCTGGTCACCTAGGCCTGCCTTTGGGCTGTGCTGAAATCGGTGCCGTTCTCTTCGGGAATCTGCTCAGCTACGACCCCACCGAACCCCGCTGGCTGAACCGCGACCGTTTTGTTCTCTCCGCCGGGCACGGGTCCATGTTCCTGTACGCTTGGCTGCACCTCGCGGGATACGCGCAGGTCGGGATTGACCAGGTAAAGGCTTTCCGCGTCGCCGGATCCCACACTCCAGGACATCCTGAAAACTTTGAAACACAAGGCGTTGAGTGTACGACTGGTCCCCTCGGTCAGGGCGTGGCAAACGCTGTAGGCATCGCTCTCTCCCAGAAAATGGCGGCCGCTCGCTTCAACACGGCGGACCACACGATTTTCCACAACCACGTATTCTGTCTCGCTGGGGATGGGTGCTTGCAGGAAGGCGTTTCGGCCGAGGCCTCTGCTTATGCCGGGCACAATCACCTGGATAATCTGATCCTCATCTATGATTCCAACGATGTCACCCTGGACGCGATGGCGGATGCTTCTCAGAGCGAAGACACGGCCAAGCGCTACGAGGCTTACGGATGGCACGTGCAGACCGTGGATGGGCACGACTTTGACGCCCTCGCAAGGGCCGTTGGACACGCACGCGCCACGAAGGGCAAGCCGCATCTTATTGTAGCCAAGACTCTCATTGGCAAGGGGATCCCTGAAGTCGCCGGTACAGCAAAGGCCCATGGTGAAGGCGGTGCCAAGTTCATCGACGCCGCTCGCAAGGCCCTCGGCTTGCCCGAAAAAGAGCACTTCTACGTGTCTCCTGAAACGCACGCATTCTTCGCCGGGCACCGCGCTGAGTTGGCCCTTAAACACGCCGCGTGGAAGCGCACGTTCGAGGCTTGGGAAGCTGCTAACCCAGAGCTCGCCAAGGTATTGCATGATGGCGTTGCCAAGCGTGTGCACTCGGCCCAAGAACTCCTCGCGGCCATCCCCGCCTTCGCTGCCGATTCCAAAATCGCCACGCGTAAAGCCGGTTCCGATGTGCTCCAGCCCATCGCTGGCGTATTGCCTCTGGCCGTTTCCGGAAGCGCCGATCTCTACGGCTCCACGCTAAACTACATCAATGGCGCCAAGGACGTGACCCCAGCTGATTACGCAGGACGTAACATCCGTTATGGCATCCGCGAACATGGCATGGCTGCCATCATGAACGGCATCGCCTACGATGGCATCTTCCACGCCAGCGGTGCCACTTTCCTGGTGTTCGCCGACTACGCACGGCCCTCGATTCGCATCGCGGCGCTCGCAAAGCTTCCTGTGGTTTACATCTTCACTCACGACTCCGTGGGTGTGGGGGAGGACGGCCCAACCCATCAGCCCGTGGAAACGGTGAGCGGCTTGCGCGTGATTCCGAATTTGCACGTCATCCGCCCCGGCGATCCTGAAGAAACGGCTGGCGCTTTCGCTTCCGCTTTCTCTCGTACAGATGGCCCGACGTTGCTGGCGCTCTCTCGCCAGGCGATTCCGCTTTTGAACGACGTCCCAGTACAAACCCGCCGGGAAGGGGTTCTGCATGGCGGTTACATCGCTCACAAAGAAACGGGCACCTTGCACACCATCCTGCTGGCCAGCGGGAGTGAATTGCAACATGCCATGGCAGCCGCTAAGACCCTTGGTGAGGGCGTGCGCGTTGTCTCGATGCCATGTATGGAAATCTTCAATGGCCAGTCCGCTGAGTACAAGGAAGCGGTGCTTCCAAGTTCCGTACGCCGCCGTGTAGCCATCGAAGCCGGGGTGAAAGACGCTTGGTTCCGTTATGTCGGTTTGGATGGCATTGTGATCGGACTGGAACGGTTTGGTTTCAGCGCTCCAGGCAATTATGTAATGGAGAAACTCGGCATCACCGCACAGGCGGTTGTCGACGCTGCTCGCTCCCTCAAGTAAGCGCTTAGCGGGTTTAGAGCTGGGCATCCTGATGAAACGGATGCCCGGCACTCCCTAGAAACGAACCAGTGGCTCAGAAGAGATGCGCCGCGGTGTGATAGGGGTACCGTGAATGCGGCCACCGGTGTCGCCGAAACGAAAGTCTGCGCGCCGAAGCTACTCGGGAGGAACGATGGCTTGGCGGGGCTTCTCCCGCTCTTGCCGGAGCGCGGTTTGCTCGATCTGGGCCTCACCTTAGGCGTGTTGCCAGCCTCCACCTTGTGGGCCCGTTACTCATTGCTCGCGCCTAAACGGTCTTATTCTCCTCAACGGGTTGCGCTTGCGCCTCGCGTTGGGGATTTCCGTTTTTAAGTCTGTCTAAAAATGCAGTGCCCGTGCTCATCAACTGATGGAGCACCTGTTTCGGAGCACTTCGACCGCGTTCCTCCTCCTCCAACTCGAGCTGCGCTTCATTTTTCGCAGTCTGCCATGCGGGCGCAAATCCTGGTGCCGTGACGGTGAGTCGCTGTTCCGCCCTGTTAAGCACCTCTAAAAGGCGAAGTTTCTGGCGTTCTGGGGTTTGGAGCAGGCCTTGGACTTTAACCCGCAGATTCTCTTTCTCAGTGGAAGATCCCTTGAGTTCATCCTGCAGTTTTTGAAAGGCTTCCGTTAGAGTTTTGACCTGGGCTAACTGGGAGCGTTCCGCTTTGTGCAGATCTCGCCGCGCGAGCGTGAGTTGGATACGGAACACAACCGCGGGGATAAGCCCAGCGTAAACGCCGAGGGCGAAGGGTTGAGTGAGCCAGTCAGGTGTCATGTTTCGTCAAGGTAACACAGGGGGGAAGGGCGGGGGCGAGAAATCCTGAGGGACAAGAGGACTTTGAAAAAAGAAAGCGAGCGAACTTTTTGGGCTCGCCCGCTTTCTTCAGATTTCCCAAGAGACCGGCGACTTGCAGTGGCCCTGTCTTTGGGGCGTGGCTGAGTCGCTTTTAAGGAGCCTCGTGCATGGGATCGAGACCGGCTGGGATCTCGTCTTCTGAGTGCTTACCGTTGAGGTCGTCGTGGTGTTCGGCGGCGGCCTCGTGAGCGCTGTGTTCTAGATCCTCGTCCTTGTGTGCGAGCGCATCGTCCTCGTGTGCGTGAAGTTCGTGTACGTCAGGCAGGCTGAAGGCGAGTTCCGTGGCTGTAGCGTGGACTGCGTGATCTGCGTGCACCTCGCTGTGCGCTGCGTGCACCTCGCTGTGCGCTGCGTGTTCTGCATGCCCGTGCTCCTCGTGGATTTCGACGGTGTCGGGAGTTTCGTTGTAGTGTTCTTGGAGCAGATCGTTGATGCGGTTGAACACATCTCGCATGGTTTCCCAATCGGGCAGCAAGGTGACACGGAAATGGTCCTTGTACTCGACATTGAAACTGGTGCCAGGAGCCACGAGGACGTGTTTGCGTTCGAGCAGTTCGAGCGCAAATTTTTGATCGTCGAAATTCGGTAGCAACTCCGTCTTAACACCGATGAACGCGTACATGGCGCCCTGCGGTGCCACGACTTTCAGAAAAGGCGAAGTCGCAACGGCATCTAAAATGGCCTGACGAGTTTTCCACAAACGACCTCCTGGGCGGGTCAGTTCGGTGATGGACTGCTTGCCGCCAAGCGCGGTTTGCACTGCCCACTGGCCAGGGACGTTCGAGCACAGTCGGAGACTTGCCAGCAATTCAAGCGCCTGAAGATAATCTCGCGCGCCGCCTTTTTCTCCAGAGAAACTCACCCATCCCACACGGAACCCGCACGCACGGTAAACCTTGGAGAGGCCGCCAAAGGTTGCGCAGAGTGTTTTTTTGATCAACGTCGCCAACGGAACGTGTTCGGCAGCGTCAAAAGTCACCTGATCGTAGATTTCATCCGAGAATACCACCAAACGGTGCTCTTCGGCGATCCGCGCGATTTCCTTGAGAGTTTCGAGCGGGTAAACAGCCCCGGTTGGATTGTTGGGATTGATCACCACAATCGCCCGCGTGCGACTTGTGATCCGGCTACGGATTTCCGCTGGATCAGGCACGAAGCCGTTTTCGGGCCGACAGGGATAGTGTACAGCTTTACCAGAGTGCAAAATGGTGGCCGCTGTCCAAAGAGGGTAGTCGGGGCTGGGAATGAGGACTTCGTCGCCAGCTTCCAAGAGAGCAGAGAGGCAAAATAGGATGAGCTCAGAGACGCCGTTGCCCATGAAGACATCATCAGCCGTGACGTCAGAGACGCCGCGAAGCTGTTGTTGCATGACGACTGCCTCCCGTGCCGGAAAGATGCCCTTTTGATAGCAGTAGGCATCCGCTTCACGCAGATTCTCGATCATCGCAAGACGCATCGTTTCAGGGGCGCGGAACCCGAACGCACCGGGGTTCCCGATGTTCAGCTTAATGATTTCGTACCCAGCTTTTTCAAGTTCGCTGGCCCTCCGGGCGAGGGGACCCCGAATTTCATACTTAACGCCGTTGAGTCGGGAACTGGGTTGGATGCGAGGAGGTTTCATAGAGAAGCTGTCAACTGGCTCTTCATAAGACTGACGCAATGGAGCGAAAAGCAAAAAGACGCGTCTCACCCAGTTTACCCAGTGTGCATTCGAGTCCTCTTTTGCTGGGTTCTCTGATTAATCTTCTGATTCGCCAAATTCCGAGGGTTCGTCTTCCTGCTCCATTTCCTGCATTTTCTCGGCAAAATGCTCTGCCCCATTGCGCAGTGCGCACACACAACGGTTGATCACCTTCGCGAACTGTTCGGGGACCGGCAAAAACATTTCAATGCTTGCGCACGTGTTTGCCTTGGTCGTGAAAACTTTCGCAACTTTCGTCACCCGCGTCGCGTAATTGGCCGCAATGTTCGCCAACTCTCGCTCCTCCTCGGACTCAATTTTCCAAAAGTTGGGCAGGACCAATTGTAGGTACTCCGTGTCGTCTGGGTACATCCGGATGTACAATGTCTTCCCTTCCGACTTAAAGACAATGTCGCCATCTTCATCCATTTTTGGTCGATAGCCCTCTTCCGCAAGGGTTTCCATGTACAGGGCCTGTATTTGTTCCTCGTTCATGTGGTCGTTAGTCCTTCCTCAATTCTATGTTAGCACAAAAACTCTCGGGAGCACTGTGCGTCACATACTTTCTTTGACCCTCCCGAGTGCGGCCTGTCAGTGGACATCCTATCGTTCCTCAGGCAGTCTCTGGCCGTTGCTCCTCACATGACCTTCTGGAATCCCAGCTCCCCGCCCTCTCCCCTGCTCAGGCGCTTTGCCTCTCTCCTAGAGCCCCTCGACGACGCCGCTCTGGAGCGCATGGCTCGCGACGCTTCTCTTCTCACCAGGCGTCACTTTGGAAATGCGGTGCGGATGTTCGCTCCGATTTACCTCTCGAATGAGTGCATAAACTCCTGCACTTACTGCGGTTTCTCGCGTGAAAATGCCATCGTTCGCGTGACCTTGGAGGTGGCTCAGGTCGTAGCTGAAGCGCGGCACTTAAAGGCGCAGGGCTTTCGGAGCCTCCTTCTCGTGGCCGGCGAGCACCCAAAGTTTGTGTCCAACGGGTACCTCGAAAAATGCGTGGCCGCTGTGGCCGCAGAAGTGCCCTCGGTAGCTCTTGAAGTGGCCCCGCTTGACACTGAAGACTACCGGCTGATGGTGCGTGCGGGAGCTGAGGCTCTGGTTGTCTATCAGGAAACTTACGATCCTGAGCATTACGCGCAATTACACGTTGCCGGTCCCAAACGGGATTACGCCTGGCGGCTCGCTTGTCCGGAACGTGGGTACGACGCTGGCTTCCGGCGGATTGGTATTGGAGCGCTTTTTGGGTTGTGCCCTTGGCGGGAGGAAGCGCTGGCGCTTGCGCGGCACCTTGAGCACTTGCTAAAGCGTTGCTGGCGTGGACAGTTTACCCTCAGCCTGCCGAGATTGCGCCCTTGTGCCGGTGAGTTTGCGCCCACCCACCCTGTGGGCGATCGCGATTTTACCCAGTTACAGTGCGCCTTTCGGATTTGCTTTCCGCAGGTCGGTATTGTGATGAGCACTCGCGAACCTGCCCATTTGCGCAACGCTTTGGCACCTTTGGGGGTGACAATGATGAGCGCTGGTAGTCACACCGAGCCAGGCGGTTACACGGGGCAGGGGAAGGACGCCCTGCACCACACTGTGCGTGGGCGCCAAGTAGCCTTGGAACCAGCCGCAGCCGCCCAAGGCGCAACCGAGCAGTTTGCCATCGCCGACGAACGTTCTCCCGCTGAAGTGGCAGCCGCCTTGCACGCGCGGGGGCTGGATGCTGTTTGGAAGGATTGGGATCCTGGTATTTTGGGAGAACCTGCTCTTGTATGAAGCTTTTGATTAACGGTGAAACGCGTGAGGGTCTGCTGGCTCGAACGGTGGCTGAGCTAGTGGCCGAACTGGGACTGCCCTTGCCTGCTACGCTCGTTGAACATAACGGCGTCGCTCTCAGACGCACCGAATGGTCTGAGTGCGAGCTGAACGAGGGCGATCGACTGGAAATTATTCGGATTGTGGCGGGCGGGTAAGGTCTTCTCCGAGCTGTGTTCTTGAAGGCGAACCGTTGCTCACGGAGCCATCAATGCACTGGCGTGGATTACGCCCCCGAAATCACGAGTGCAATTTCGCCCTTGGGCGGATGTGCCGTGTAGTGTGCCAGCAACTCCGCAGGAAGGCCGCGGCGGTATTCTTCAAACTGCTTAGTTAATTCGCGTGCTACGCAAATCAGTCTTTCGGGGAGGAGGCGCGAGCACGCTTCCAGAGTTTTAAGTAAGCGGTGCGGTGATTCAAAAACAATCGTCGTCTCCTCACGTTCCCCTGCGGCGGTGATTTCACGTTCACGACCTCCGCTTTTGACTGGAAGAAAACCGCCGAAGAAAAAGCGCGTGGCGTCGAAGCCTGAGCCCACAAGGGCCGTGAGAACAGCACTGGCACCTGGGATGACCGTGTAAGGAATACCCTCTGTAATACACGCTCGGAGCAGCCGATGGCCCGGGTCAGATATAGCCGGAAGGCCAGCGTCGCTGATGAGCGCAACCGTCCGGCCCGCTTTGAGTTCGAGCGTTAGTTCTGCAGTGCGCCGGGCCTCGTTATGCGCATGGCAAGAAACAAGACGGGCCTTGATTTCAAAATGGCGCAAAAGATTCCCCGAGTGACGGGTGTCCTCAGCCGCAACAATGTCCACGGTGCGCAAAACTTCCAGAGCGCGGCTGGAAATGTCCCCCAAGTTGCCGATGGGCGTTGCGACAAGAAACAATTGGGGTGCAGGGGTCGCCATTACCAGCCCTCGCTCAGGTAGCTAGTGATGCGCGCGGCAGCGTCCTCTGCTGCTTGTGGGATTGCCTGGCGTTCGTCACGGTTGACGTTGGCTGTGCGCGGGTTTGCCCCACTGACAAAGAAACTGGCATTACCGCTCACTGTACGCGTAGCGAGCACTTTGCCTGTGCTTTTTTCTGTGACTTTTACACTGATGGCGAGATCCAGGGTAAACTCGCTCGTTTGATAAAAATCGGCGAGTGTTCCCTTGTCTGTATCGTTTCGAACGCCCCGCGCAGGGTTGCGGTCGATGCGTTCCACGGTGCCCTCCACGATCGCATCAGCATCGCGCTCGGACGTGATCCGGTAGGTACCGTCCTGTTGTAGTTGCCGGATGACCGCGTTTGCCATAAGCACCTCCAGACGTGGCTCCAGCGTATTATTTTTGAAAGAAGGTACCGCCAGCGAACGGATCTCTTTCATTGCGGTCGGCTTCACCGGCCCCACGTGATAGCCCACGCAACCCGAGAGCACAAGGGGCGCGCCCCCCGCCAGCAGCAGCGCTGCGGATGCAAAAAGACGAAGGAAACGCATGGGGGCTAATGGCAACATTCGGGATTGGGCAGCATTCGGGATTGGGGTGGCGAACCAAGGTGCGCAGACTAGGCGGCTTGGTACCAGTCACGCTTCAGAACCAATCATGGGTTTTGAGGCACCGGAGGCGTCGCTCTGGTCGCGGGGAGGGGCAGTGGGAGGTCCAACCCGCCCGGGGCCTGGAGAGATTGCGGCGAAAGGGGCGCTGCATCCGCTTCCTGTAAGCGAAGTGCGGGGCCAGCGGGCGCTCGCTCCTCAAGTGCAATAGGTTTGCGCTGTTCGGGGGCCGCCTGCTGGATGCGCGGGCCTACATAGTCCGGTCGGGAAACGGTGTTCACTTTGGCCTGCATCTGTTTACGGTTGGCTACGCCCTCGGCGGTGTCTGCCGGGCCATGGGACGTCTGAACCGCGTCCTCTCCTTTTTCCGCGCGGAGTGCCTCGATGCGTTTCTTTGCGAAATCAGCCTCCTTGGTGCCGGGATAATCACGGATGACATCCTTGTAGGAGAGGACTGCCGCCTTGGTTTTTGCGGTTTTATCGTAAAACTTTGCCACGTCCAACGCCGCCTTCCGGTTGTTGGACTCTAGCAACTGCAAGTTTTCCCGAGCTTGAGTGGTACGCCCGTTTTGAGGAGCGCGGTTGAGGAAGTCCTCGAAGGATTCCTGAGCGCGAACTCTGTCGGTATGGTCGTAGGAACCGGTTTTGACACTGTGCAAACGGATGTAGCCCATTTGGTACTGGGCTTCATCGGCGACGGGATCTGTGGGGAAGCGTTCGATGATCTGCTGGTAGGCGGCCAAGGCTTCTACATCTTTTCCCTGACGCTCCATCATCATTCCTCGGAAGAGCATGACTTGGGCGGCACTTCTGGAATAGGGCGCACGCTTGAGAATGGTATCGAACATCTCTTCGGCACGCTGGTTGGAGGCGAACGCTTTGACGCCAAAGAGTCGTCTCCGTTCGCCGTTCATGTAGCGTTTGGCGATGCCAAACATGGCCTCCAAGGCGAGGGTAAATTCCTTGCTCTCTGGGCTTTTGACGACTAGCGCATCGTACGCTTCGAAGGCTTCTTCATAACGGCCCTGCTTTTCTAAAATGCCGCCGAGCCTGAAATTTGCCACCGAGACCTGCTGCGAAAGTGGGAACGCCTTTGCCAACCTCTCATAGGCACTACGCGCACCGGCCATGTCGCCCTTCTTTTCCAGATCTTCCGCGTACTGGATTTGGAGGTCTGCTGTTTTAGCCACGGGCGAGGAGTTTCCAAAGAAACCACCTTCGCGTACCCATCCTTCATTGGGGCGGTAGACAAGATCTGCCTGTGAACGCGTCGGGCAGGCGAGGCTTGCTAAAGTGGCTAGGGTGGCGGCCAAGACGAACGCCTTCGGCTGTGGAGAGGGGCGAAACATTAGGCTCAACTTAGTCAGTGCATCCGCTACCGTCAAGGAGGCCCCTCAGGGAAGGTGACACTTCAGGCTCTCAGTGGCTCGGTCTGCGCGTGGCTCACGTGGCTCAGTAACCAGGTTGTCGCTTCCGCGAACGTGGCGGCGATGTGCCTCGCGCTCCGCCCGTGCGCCGCGTGACCGTGTCCCGTGCGTACGAGAATGCCTGGAATCCCTGCGTTAACGCCGCACTCCACATCAATGTCTTTGTCCCCGATCATCCAGGATCTGCTCAGATCCAAGGCCAAGTCGCGGACTGCCTCAAATAACATGCCGGGCGCGGGCTTGCGCCGAGTCGAGGGTACCCCGTCCGCCTCCGGGGACATGTAGACGGCATCCAGAGTGTCTGGCCCCAGCAGTTCCATGAGACGGGCATGCACTGTTTCGTAGTCTTCGGGTGAGATGATGCCCTTGGCGATGCCGCTTTGATTGGTAACCAATACGGTCTTGAACCCTGCGTTTTTTAAGGCGTGAAGCGCGTCTGGCACGCCCTCAAAGAGCCGTACTAACGCTGCATCTCTGCAATAATGGACCTCCTCCATGAGGGTCCCGTCGCGGTCAATGAAAACGGCTGGCGCAGGTTGCCTCATCGCAATGGGCGTCCTAACTCAAAAAGCTCTCCAGCAACTCCGCCCGCGAGACGGTAGCGGTGCCCAGCTTGCCAACAACAATCCCCGCCGCGTGGTTGCTGATTTCGGCAGCCTCCACCGGAGTCGCTCCGCCAGCAAGTGCCGCCGTGAACACCGCAATCGAAGTGTCGCCCGCTCCCGATACGTCGAAGACTTCCTGTGCACGCGTCGGAATGTGGTACGGGACTTGGTTGGGTTGGAAGAGCATCATTCCCTGTTCGCTCAGGGTCACTAGTACAAAGGCGCATTCCAAATCGGTGAGCAACTGTTCGCCCACTTTAAGTAGGGCGGTGTCACTCATGGGAGGGTCTACGGGCTCACTCCAAGGCTGGCTGGCAGCTCGAAATGCCTCGGAGCGGTTGGGCGTGATTCCCGTGACTCCCCGCCACCGTACAGGGTTGGAGGGCTTGGGATCCACGAGCACCGGGATGCCTGCCTCGCGGGCGCTGCCGATCAAGGCATTGGCAAACTCCTGATCAAACAGCCCTTTGTCGTAATCCTCCAAAATCACGGCGTTTAATGCGGGCAACAGCTCTTTGAAGTGCGCAATGGCGCGACTTCTCGCCGCGCAATCCAAGGCGCGCTTCTTTTCTCGATCTACCCGGACCACCTGTTGGGTACGGGCCACGATCCGAGTCTTGCGGATCGTTTGGTATTCGGGGTCGTGTAGGACGCCTTGCAGCTCGATGCCGTGGCCGGTGAGCAGGGTACGGAGTCGGTCGGCATCCGGGCCGGATCCGGTGGGGCCGAGCATCTTCACATGATCCACAAGTTCACGCAGGTTGCGCGCGACGTTGGCGGCACCGCCTGCATTGAAACTTTCTTTCAAGACTTCCACCACGGGCACTGGAGCTTCTGGCGAAATACGTGAGACTTTGCCCCAGATGAATTCATCCAGAATCATTTCCCCCACTACAAGAATCCGAGAGGAGGCAGGTAAAAGTTGGTCAACCCGAGAGCGATCCATAGACAGTTAGTGCTGCAAGGCTTTGGTGTGAAGGGCTTCGGTTACGGCTGCAAATAGCAGGGGAACGTTAAGCTCATGATGGCCAATGAGATAAAAGCCCTTTCCGCCAAGCGCAGTGGGACGGCGTTGGACATTTTCTGAGGGACGATAGTGCCGGGTCATGTCGAGGGTTGCCGTTGTGAATTTCTCCACGCGATGGCCCAAGTTACGCGCCACAGTGAGTGCTTTTAGGAACACTTCGGGCAGGATGACGGCGCTTCCAATGTTGAGCACCACGCCTCCTTCGAGTTGCGCGCATACAGCGGCGAACCGTTGGAAATCGGTGTGGCTAGTCGCCCCGAGGGCCGCGCCTTCACAGCTTGGGTGTTGGTGAATAATGTCTGTTCCCACGGCAATGTGCACGCTTACTGGGATTTGCAGGTCATGGCCGGTGGCCAGAATGGACAGGGCGCGATTGGGGAACCCAGCCGTGGCAGCCCCAAGTGCTTGACCTGCTCCAAGTCCCTGCTTGGCACCAAGTTGGAATGCCTCGTTCATAAGGCGTCCAGTTTCTTCGGCCATACCAAAACTACCATCGTTGAGACCCTTCTGGACGTCTTCGCTGGTTTCGCCCTGATAACAAAGCTCAAAGTCGTGAATGGCTCCCGCCCCGTGAATGGCGACCGCCGATAAAATGCCCCGGCGCATGGCGTCGATGAAAATGGGGTTTAACCCTACCTTGATGGAATGCGCCCCCATCATCAGTACTACCGGACGACTGCTGTGCACTGCGGTGGCAATCGCATCAGCGATTTCTCGAAGATCTTGTACCGCTAAAAAAGCAGGCAGTGAATGGAGGAAGTCCAAAAAACTGCCTCCCGCTTCGAGAGGCTTTGCAAAGGACTCTACCGCAACCTTATTGGCGCGTTCTGCAACTGGGAAAGTGCGGATTTTGGAAAAATCCAGGGGCGGAAAACGCATTAGAGCGGACGTCCTTTGGGTGGGCGGGTTACCAAGATTGAAAGGCGAACCACGAGTTCCAGCTTGAGAACCCAGCGGCAAGAAGCATGGCGACCACGAGCCATGGCCAACTGATGCGGGCAATGCGCAGTAGCGCCACGAGCACGATAAAAGCGAGCGTGCCCATGGCTGCGTAACTGGTCCACACGGGGCGGCCATCGAAAACGTCAAGTGAGCGCACAATGAAGCCGGGCAGGGCGGGCCATGATTTCAGCCAGAGCAAGCGTTTTGCATCCCAGGGTCCCACCCGGAGTACGATCCATGCGAAGGGTGAATAGAAGGCGATCAGGATAAGCAGCAGCGCACTCAGGCGACTGGGAGGCCGGCTCTCCGAAAGAGGGAGCATGAAAAGTTGACTGCGCTTGGCCATGGATAGTTCTAACCTTGGGAACGTTCCGAGCGATTGTCAGGGGTTTTTTTCAACCGGCTTGGTCTCGGAGGGAGCCGCCGGTGCAGGCACCTCCCCGGTCTCCGGTGTATTTGCCGATGCCGGCGTTAGCGCGCTCAGTTGCTGGGCCTCTTGCATCGCTTCGTTTGCAAAGGAGGAGTTCGGGAACTGGCTCTGCAAACTTTCGTACGCAGATTTAGCGTCTTCGATCTTATTCTGGCCCTTCGAGATCCGCGCGATGCGCAGGTAAGCTGCGGGAGTGGCCATGCCTCTCGGGTCGATAGAGATGAGTCGACGGTAGGCGGCGAGGGCATCGTCCTGTTTGCCTTGCTGTTCAAGAATTGAGGCCGTGGCGAGTTGGGCGGCCCCTGCCATCGGATGTGCTGGAGATTGTGCCACAAAATCGCGGAGCGTTTTGAGGGCTTCGTCGAGTTGTCCAGCGGCGCGTTGTTTGCCTGCCAGAAGCATCGCCGCGTTTCCCGCAGCAGGAATGCCCCGGTGTTCGCTCACAAAAGTCGCGAGTTGCTCTGGAGTTTTGGCCACGGCAAACGCCTCTGCGGCAGCATTCTCACGCTGGTTGGAAATCCATTCACTCACTGCGTACGCCGCCATGGCCGCAAGCAACAGAGCACTTCCCGCGCGGATGTGGCCTTTGTACCGAAGCCAAAACTCCAACGGATCAAAACCTTGATCATCGGCGTGAGGTGCGGGGGAAGACGGAGTTTGAGACATGATTGAGAGGGGAGGTTGGCTGAGTGCCCTTTTGAGAGGGGGAGGTGACGTCCGGTGGCGTGTTTACGCCTGTCGCTGGATCACCTGTTGGGTTTGGAGCGTTTTTACCGTGGAATTGGCTGGTAAATGGCCACGCCATTGGGTGCCTGGATACAGCACGGAGTTGCGTCCGATGAGGGATCCCGGGTTGAGCACCGAATTGCACCCTACCTCGGCCCGATCCCCAATAATGGCACCAAACTTGCGCAAGCCTGTAGGTTGATGGCCACCTTCTCCATCGGGGACAAGGACTTCGGCGTGATCCAGACGCACATTGGACAGAATCACTCCCGCCCCGAGATGCGCCCGATAGCCGAGTATCGAGTCGCCTACGTAGTTAAAGTGGGGCACTTGTGCTTCGTCGAAAATGATCGAGTTTTTGAACTCACACGAGTTTCCGAGCACGCATCCTGACCCCACAATCACGTTTTCGCGAATGTAGCATCCATTTCGGATCTCGCAGCCTTCTCCGATCCACGCGGGGCCTTTGATCATGGCCCCTTGTTCAATGACCGTACCTGCGCCGATGAAAACCGCCCCACTAATGAAGGGTTTGCCTAACAGTCTGCCGTAAATCCCTGGTTTGAGTCGGAACTGAAGGTAGCTGCTGATCTGCGAAAGCGCGTCCCACACGTTCACAGAGCTCTCGAAAAGCATGCGGTGCTCAGAGTGTTGTAGGTCGAGAAAAGTCTCCGGGCTGTAGGGTGCGGACATCTGAGTATGTTCAGGAAGTGGGATGAAGGAACTTCGCGAATACTGACCGATTTCTGCCAAATAACACGCGAAAAACCGTATTCCGCTTATACACGGGTAAGCTGCGGGCCCTGTTTGGTGTCCTTGACTTGCCAGCCTGCGGCCGCAATCGCGTCCCTCAAGACATCTGAACCGGCCCAGTCCCGGGCCGCACGGGCTGCCTGCCTTTGCTCGACCAGCGCGAGCACTTGGGCTGGCACTGCGGCGGTTTCCGCCCCTAGTTCGAGCACGCTTTGTATGCGGGCGAAGTCAGCGAGGGTTTGCGCGGCGAGGAGGGCGGTCACGCTGCCCGCGTCCATGGCGCGATTGGACTCGCGGATCCAGTCAAACAGATGGCCCAATGCGCCGGAAATGTTGAGATCGTCGTCGAGCGCTTCCAAAAAGCGCGTGCAGGCGGGCGTGGGTGGGTGTTCCTTGGACGCGAGCGTTTCCCCTGCCAAAGTCTGTAGTCGCTCCACCCAGGCATCCAGACGCTCGAGCGCAGCCCGGGCTGCGTCCAATCCAGAGAGCGTAAAATTTAACGGCAACCGGTAGTGGACGCTCAAAAGCACATACCGGATTTCGCGTCCTGAGTAGCCCTTGGCCAGAAGATCGCGGAGCGTGTAAAAATTACCCAGCGATTTGCTCATTTTCTGCCCATCCACCATGAGATGTGCGCAGTGCAACCAAGTGCGCGCAAAGTGCCGTCCCGTCACGCACTCTGACTGAGCGATCTCCGCCTCGTGATGCGGGAAAATGTTGTCTACGCCACCGCAGTGGATGTCGAGTTCCGGCCCCAGCAGGGCAGTCGCCATCGCGCTGCATTCAATGTGCCAACCGGGCCGCCCCCGGCCCCATGGACTTTCCCACCAAACATCGCCGTCATTCGGGTTCCACGCCTTCCAGAGCGCAAAGTCACCCACCGCCTCTTTCTCGTACTCGTCGCTTTGAATCCGTCCTGAAGGGCGCAGTTCTTCCAGATTGAGATGCGCCAACTCCCCGTACCGAGGAAATTTGGCGATGCGGAAGTAGACCGAACCGTCCTCGGCAAGATAGGCGATCTCCTTGGCCTGGAGGGTTTTGATCATGTCGATCATGCGCTCGATGTACTCCGGCGCAGTGGCCGCCGGGTAGTGCGTGGCGGGGCGGATGCGCAGGGTCTTGATATCTTCAAAAAAGGCGTCCTTAAACGTCTGAGTGAAGTCAGCAAGGGGCACGCCGCAGCGTTTGCATCCGGCGATGGTTTTGTCATCGACGTCGGTCAGGTTCATGACGCGCTCGACGGCATAACCTCTCACTTCCAGATGTCGCTGAAGCAGGTCCTCAAAGATGTAGGCTCGGAAGTTGCCGATGTGCGCGTAGTTATACACGGTCGGCCCGCAAGTGTACATTTTGACAACACGCCCGGCGGGATCCAGCGGGGTGAAGTTTTCGAGGGAACGTGAGGCGGTGTTCAACAGGCGAACAGACATTTGGCAAATAAGTTGAGTGCTACTACTCCGGGGCAAGAACGGAGGCCACGGCTAGGGCGGCTATACCTTCTTCGCGGCCCACAAATCCCATGCGCTCGTTAGTGGTCGCCTTAACGCCAATCCGTTTTTGCGGAATTCCCAGCACTTGAGCGAGTTTAGCCTGCATCGCCTCCACATACGGCCCCACTTTGGGCGCCTCAGCCACAAGGGAGGCGTCCACGTTTAAAAGTCTCGCCCCCTGCGCGTTCACAATCACCATCACTCGTCTCAGGAGCTCTATGGAGCTGATCCCGCGGAAACTGGGGTCGTTATTGGGGAAGTGAAATCCAATGTCTTTCTCGCCGATTGCTCCAAGAATGGCGTCGGCGATGGCGTGGCAAAGCACGTCGGCATCCGAATGGCCGTCCAATCCCCGAGGGGAGGGGATTTCGACTCCGCCCAGCACCAGAGGGCGGCCTTCGATAAAGCGGTGCACATCGTACCCGATGCCAGTCAGGGGAATCATGGGCGCGGGAGTGCTCATTCTACGGAGAGATCTACCACTCCGTTCCAGGCGCGGACGGCGATTTTGTCGGGGTTATCGGTGCGCGCGACCGATTCAAAGCGGCCTCCAGCGGCTTCCACCAAAAGCTGTCCGGCGGCCACGTCCCAAAGGCTTACGGACTGCTCGATGTAGGCGTCGAGGCGGCCGCAGGCCACATAGGCGAGGTCCAGCGCGGCACTTCCCATCAGGCGGCATTTGCGGGCCCGGTGGACGTATTTCTCCAGAATGGCGGTGGCCTGCTTGGCAACATCTGGTGATTTCGACATCCCCACGCTCACCACTGCATCCGAGAGCTTGGTGCGTTGGCTAACTCGAATCGGTTCCCCATTAAGCTTGGGAACGCCACCTTTCTCCACTTCCCACAGTTCGTCCCGCATCGGATCATAGATGACGCCCAAGACAATCTCGTTCTTATGCCTGAGTGCGATGGAGATACAGAAGTGCGGGATGGAGTAGAAAAAGTTCACCGTCCCGTCAATGGGATCTACAATCCACTGCCATTCACTGCTTTGATCTCCAGCAATGCCCTCTTCCCCGTAGATTGCGTGGTGCGGAAACGCCTTCAACAGCGCCTCGGTGATGAGTTCCTGCGACTGCACATCTAGATCCAGCTTGATGTCGTGGGCAAACATCTCTGCCACATCGAGTGGACGCCCAAACTGCGAGCGGATCAGTTTTCCGGCGGCGCGTGCGGCGGCAATGGCCGTGGTCAAGGGCAGGGATTCAGAGTGCTGAGCGTTCATGAAAAAGGAAAAAGGGTAGTGCGGACAGCCCTGAGCGTAGGCTGCAAACGGGCGGGAAGGGGAATCGAAATTCTCATAGGGCCAAGAGCGCCATCGCAGCCGCCACAATCTCGGGCGGTTCGGCAAGGCGCCCCGTGCCTTCATAGCCGCAGGCGAGGAGACCTTCCTCAGGCCCGATGAAATGGACGCCCCGGCTTTTAAGCGTCGTCACATTCTGTTGGGTCGCAGGATGATGCCACATGTTCCCGTTCATCGCGGGGGCGACCAGGAGCGGCGCCCGTGTAGCCAGCGCGATTTCCGCGAGCGGATGCCCCGCCAGTCCGAGGGCTAGTTCTGCGAGTACATTGGCTGAGGCCGGCGCAATCAGCAGGAGCGACGCGCGGTCAGCGAGTTCGATGTGGACGGGTTTCCAATCGGGGCGTGCGGTGGCACTGGAACGCACCACGGCGTTGCGGGAAAGAGTTTGGAGAGTGAGGGGAGTAATAAATTGCTCTGCAGCCGCCGTCATGACCACGTGAACTTCGCAACCCTCTCGCAATAGGCGGCTTGCGATGTCGGCCGACTTGTAGGCAGCAATGGATCCGGTGACTCCCAGAATCACCACGGGCGCACTCACTCCTGCCCTCCGTTGGGCTGTAATCGCGCACTCTGCATTCGGACGGTCTCCATGATTGCCCGGAACCGTTTCTGGTCATCCTCGGCTGTGCCGCTGATGAGCAGGTACTGGTATTCTCTCCAGCAGTGCATTTCTTGTGTGGCGTTGTTGAGACGAAGCGTGAGTTGCTCGGGGCTTTCCGTCCCGCGTTTATGGAGGCGCTCGGTCAGAATCTCCATGCTGGGAGGCGCTAGGAAAATGTCGATTAACGCGCCCGTAATGGCCGTGTCGCCACAGTTGCGGATGGACTTCGCCCCCTGCACGTCCACGTCCACGAGGACATCAGTGCCTGAAGCCAGAATTTCGGCGATGGCATCCTTGCGCGTTCCGTAAAAGTTCCCGTGTACCTCGGCGTACTCCAGCAAGTTGGAGTTGTGAATCTCCTCCTCAAACTGGGTGCGGGAGAGGAAGTGATAGTCCTCTCCATCGCGCTCGCCGGGCCTGGGACTGCGGGTGGTGCAGGAAACCGAGTAGACAAAATCGCCGTAGTGGCGAAGTCCATGGAGGAGTGTGCTTTTACCCGCGCCCGAGGGAGCGGAAATGACAAACAAAATCCCGGTGCGCCGGGTGTGGAAGGGAAGTGCTTCGGCGGTTTTCACGGCGTTATTCGATGTTTTGAATTTGTTCGCGAACCTTCTCGATCTCGGCCTTCGCAGCCACCACCCAGTGAGAAGTCGGTGCATCGTTTGACTTTACACTGAGCGTGTTCAATTCTCGCGCCACTTCTTGGGTCAGAAACTCCAAAGTCCGGCCGACTGGCACCGTGCTTTGGAGGAGTTTATCCAGCTGCGCGAAATGGCTATCCAGCCGGGTTAATTCCTCACTTACGTCGCCCCGGTCTGCAAATAACGCAAGCTCGCGCAATAGCCTTTCATCGTCCACGGGCAGTTCGATTTCCGCCGTGCGAAGGCGTTCCAACAGCAGCCTTCGATACTGCGCGGTGATCTCAGGCGCTCGTACTCGGATATGCGCCACGCACTCGCGCAGCGTGGCCAGCCGGGACTCAAGATCCGCTGCCAGTGCCGCTCCCTCGGTCTCGCGCATCGCAATGAGTGCATCCAGCGCACTGCCTAACGCCATTTCCACCAGCGGCCACGCAGCCTCGGGATCTGCCCCTTGCCCCGGGGTTAGCAGAACACCCGGCGCACGCAAAACGGCGTCCAAGGTAACGCCGCCCTCCAAGCCAAGACGCTGCTGAAGTCGCCGCATGGAGTCGGCGTAAAGCTGTGCGAGCGCTTCGTCTATGACCTGAACGGCAGCGGAGTCGCCGACAGGCACCAAGGCCACGGTCACGGCTAGACGCCCACGCGCCACCCGTGATTGCGCTTTTTCACGCACACGCCCTTCAATCGGCAGGAGCGCTCGGGGCAGGCTCAGGGCGATGTCAATGTGCTTCCGGTTGACTGAATGCACTTCCACGGTGAATCGCATCCCGTCGGCGGCTGCCTCGGCACGGCCGTAGCCTGTCATGCTGCGCATCATTGTGTTGCAGTTTTGTTAAAGCAGCAACGCCGCAGCCTGTGCTACGTCCTTGTCTCCGCGTCCCGACAGGTTCGCTACGAGGATGTGGTCCTGATCCATCGTAGGAGCGACTTTAAGCACATGTGCAACGGCATGAGCCGTTTCCAGGGCAGGAATAATCCCCTCAGTCCGCGAAAGGTGCTGGAACGCTGCCAACGCTTCATCATCCGTGGCGTAAGCGTAATCAATCCTGCCTTGGTCTCGTAAATAAGCGTGCTCGGGCCCGATGGCCGCATAGTCCAGTCCCGCGGAGACGGAGTGTGTGAGCTGGATTTGGCCGTCATTATCGGTGAGGAGATAGGTTCGGGTGCCCTGTAGCACGCCCAGCTTTCCGCCCTCAAAACGTGCCGCATGGTCTCCCAAGTGGATCCCGCGTCCACCGGCTTCCACCCCTGTCATTTTGACGCCTTCATCGTTCAGGAATGGCCAAAACAGTCCGATCGCATTGCTGCCGCCGCCGACGCAGGCCACGAGCAAATCTGGCAGTCGCCCTTCGCGCTCCAAAACTTGTTGCCGCGTTTCCTCCCCGATCACCCTGTGGAAATCTCGCACAATCATAGGATAAGGGTGCGAACCCAAGGCGGACCCCAAAATGTAGTGGGTCGTGCGCACGTTGGTGACCCAGTCGCGCATGGCCTCGTTGATGGCCTCCTTCAGAGTGGCTTGTCCGGCGGTCACTCCCACGACTTTGGCACCCAAAAAGCGCATACGGGCCACGTTGAGTGCCTGGCGCTCCATGTCCACGGCGCCCATATAAATAATACACTCCATCCCTGCCCGCGCACACACCGTTGCCGTGGCGACGCCATGCTGGCCCGCACCTGTTTCCGCGATGATGCGTTTTTTGCCCATCCGCTTCGCGAGGATGATTTGGCCGAGGGCGTTGTTGATTTTGTGAGCCCCGGTGTGGAGAAGGTCCTCGCGTTTAAAGTACACCTTGGCTCCGCCCAACTCGCGGGTAAGGCGTTCCGCGAAATAGAGTGGGGTAGGGCGGCCTGCGAAATCCTTGAGCGAAGCGGCTAGTTCTGCTTGAAAAGTGTTGTCCTCGCGCGCTTTAGCGTATTCCTCAGTCAACGTGTTGAGCGCGTCCATGAGCGTCTCAGGGACGAACATGCCGCCGTACGGACCAAAATGGCCGTTCTGGTCGGGGAGGTTTTGGAGGTCGATCATTTCCGCCAGTCTAGGAAGCGAAGCGGCGCAGTGCCAATGCAAACCGAACAGAGGAGCAGGCCTCCCGCCCGCGCCTGGGGCCAATCACAAATAAACGCTTCCTGAACCCGAGGGGTTCAACGCAAGCCAGCGAGTGAACGCAAGCAACACCATCGGAACACACGCACATAACCGCCCGCATCTGGGGGGCCAGAAACGGATCAAGGCGAATGAACTTCAAGTTGGACGAAAAGCTCCTCTGATGTGCCCAAAAAGTTCTCTCTGCCTTTGGCATGGCTCAAAACTTAAGCCTTCACGTTTTCTCACCTAGTCGAACCAGAAGCGTGTCAACGTTCTGCTCCGCTTCTTGGGCCAGCTCCCTTGCGGGACAGTCGCGATTTTTACAACCGGCAGGAACACGGCGTGATCCCGTTTTGCGTCGCCGCAGGTTGACGACTGCTGCACGGTGAGACGCTTGAACAAAGGATGGGCCCCAAACTCAGCCTCACGACCGAACTCCTGCCTGTCGGGGCTTCAAATGCTTTCCCAGACACACGCTCCAGCACTAATCTGGAGTCCTTATGGATTTTCAGGAGCAGATCGACTCGGACATCAAAGAAGCGATGAAGGCCAAGCAAACCGCCCGATTGGGAGTGCTGCGCATGCTGAAAAGCGCTCTCAAAAACGCAGCCATCGAACTGGGGGGCGCTGAGGTCCGTCTGGACGCTGCTGCCGCTCAGGCCGTCCTACGCAAAGAGGCCAAAAAACGCCAAGACTCTATTGAGGGTTTTTCTAAGGGTGGGCGTCAGGATCTGGCCGATAAGGAGCAAGAAGAACTGCTCGTTCTGAACGCTTACTTACCCCAGCCGCTCTCGCCGGCAGAACTTCAAACCGTCGTTGACGCCGCCATCGCCGAGCTCGGCGCCACGTCCAAAGCGCAAATGGGAGCCGTTATGAAGCTCGCTTCCGAAAAAGCCGCCGGTCGCACCGATGGTCGTACGCTCAGCGCGGCCGTGTCTGCAAAGCTCGGGTGAGGCTTTTTCTTCCACCGCCCCATGCACGCCATCCTCGTCGCTGCCGGTTCCTCCCGACGCATGGGCTTTGATAAACTCTTAGCCCCGTTGGCCGGCCAGCCCGTGCTCTGGCACTCTATTCGTGCCTTGGCTCAGTGCGCCGAGGTGGAGTCGATCACGCTTGTCACTCGGCCAGAACTGTTTCCTCTGGCCGCTCGCCTTGCTGAATCCGCTGCGCCTGGGTTGCCGTTTTTTCTGGTTGCAGGCGGGGCCGAACGGCATCTCTCCGTGAGTGCCGGTCTGGAAAAGCTTGCTGCCGATGGTCTTGTAGCGGTGCACGACGCGGCACGCCCCCTTCTCACGCCGCGTGCCTTCTCTGGTTGTTTGGCGCTCGCTCGCCAACATGCCGCTGCGAGCTGTGCCGTGCCGGTTGCGGATACCGTTAAGAGGGCCAATGAGTCGCGTATGGTGCTCGGAAGTGTCGAACGCGTAGGTCTTTGGGCCATGCAAACGCCTCAAATGTTTGAGCTGCCACTGCTGCGTCAAGCTTATGCCGGGATTATCGCTCGCGGTGAGCTTGTGACGGATGAGGTTTCCGCCATGGAGCGCCTAGGCAGAACCGTTGCACTCTTTGATAACCCCGACTGGAATTTCAAAATCACCTACCCTCGCGACATTGAGTTAGCTGAAATGGTTCTAGCCAGCCGCGCACGGGAGTCGGTCGGTATCTCCTAAATGACAGCTCCCTCACAATATACAGTCACCATTCTGAGCAACGGAGCGCGCGTTGCTACCGCTTGGATGCCACACATGCGTGGTGCAAGCGTCGGCGTGTGGGCCGAGGTCGGTGGACGGCACGAGCGTCGGGGCGAAGGCGGGGTCGCCCATTTTCTTGAGCATCTTCTCTTTAAGGGGACAGGAAACCGCTCCGCGCGGGAGCTCACCGCAGCCGTGGAGGGCGTTGGCGGTTATCTCAACGCCTACACGACCGAGGACCACACCTGTTATTATGCCAAAGCAGACGCCTCTTATTTTGGACGGCTCGCGGACGTGCTTCTGGAAATGTATCTCGACGCTGACTTCCCCGAACAGGAACTCGAACGGGAGCGGGAAGTCATTCGCGAGGAGATTCTTTCACTCAAAGATTCTCCCTCGCAATGGGCAGAAGATTTGCTTTCGGAAAGTCTCTGGCCAGATCACCCCTTAGGGCGCCCTCTCACGGGTACCTTAAAGGATGTGGAGCGTATCGGGCGAAAGCATCTAGTTGCTTTCCGTAAAAGGCATTACACTGGAAGAAATACAATTTTTACAGTCGCCGGACCCGTCCCGCACGAGGAAGTTTTGAAGCAGGTGCGCGAGCCGTTGGAGCGTTTGCCAAAAGGGACTGCCTCTCGCCCGGTTTTGTCAGCTCACCCGGAGGCCGCGATCAGGGTAGCGGATGAGGACACGGGTCAGGCCCACTTTGCCTTGGGATTTCATACCTGTAGCCGCACGGATCCGCGTCGTTTCGCACTCAGACTGCTCTCTGTGATGTTGGGCGAAAACATGAGTTCGCGTCTGTTTCAGACGCTACGTGAGCGGCTTGGCTACTGCTATGCAGCGCAGAGTTCTGTGGTAGCCATGGAGGAGGCAGGGGCGCTTTGCATCTATACAGATTTGGATCCGGCCAAGCTGGAGAAAGCGGTGGCGGCAATCCGCCGGGAGTGCGCTCGGTTTAGCGCCCGGCCACCTTCGAAAAAAGATCTGCAAATGGCTGCTCAGTATGCCATTGGGCAAACGCGTTTGGCCCTCGATAGCGCGACTCAGCAGGCCTCCTGGATGGCGGAGTCCCTAATGGCGATGGGGCGCGTGGTGGAACCGTTGGAGGTAGAGCGCGCTGTTCTCGCGGTGAGCGCCGACGAAATTTACGCAGTGGCGCGCGAGTGCCTTCAGTTTGAAGGTGCCGCCGCTGCCTTGGTTGGACCCGGGTTGGGGACGGAGGATCTCCGAAAAATGGTACGTGGCTGACCTCAGGAAGAGGCAAAGGCTTCGTTTTTTGGCCTCGCCTTTGAACTTTCACCAAAGTCGTGGTAGATTACTCAAGTAACTTCCCGTCGGAATTACGGGATTTCGGCGTTTGCAAAATCTTTGCGCTGGTTATGCTCGCCCCCCCTTTTCGAAATGTCCCTCAACCTTTTCGACTCACTTTTCACGCTTTAGAACTATGAACGCTGTTGTTGAAACCCTGCCAAACTGTCTTGCCACCCTTCACATTGAGGTGGGCTCGGAGCGCGTCTCCCAGACCCGCGAACTGCTCGTAAACGAGTTTCTGAAGGAGGCCCGTATCCCAGGGTTCCGTCCGGGTAAAGTACCTCGGGCTGTGGTTGAAAAGCGCTTCCAGAAGCAGATTTCTGAGGACTTGGAGTCTCGAATGCTCAATAGCAGTCTCGAAGAAGCGATTCGCGAAAAAGGCCTGCGCGTGCTTCACGTTCAGAATGTGGACGACGTTCGCATGGAGGCCGACAAGCTCTCTTTCTCGGCGACGCTTGTGACCGTGCCGCATTTCGAACTTCCGGAATACAAGGGCATTGCAGTCTCCGTGCCGGCCGAGGCGGTGGCCGCCTCTGAAATTGATTCCACTCTGGACGGACTGCGTGAGCGTCAGGCTGATTTTGTTGAACTCACCGAAGATCGCGGTGCCGCGATGGACGACTTTGTGGTGGTTGATTACACGGGAACCATCGGTGGCCAGCCCATCGATGCGCAGTTCCCAAAGGTCGGCAAGATCCTGTCCAAAAATGAAGGCTTCTGGCTGCGCATGACCGACGCTTCATTCTTTCCGGGTTTCTGCGCTCACCTAGTCGGTGCCAAACCCGGCGATGTACGCGAGTTCCAGATCGAAGTGCCCGCCGACTTTCCCGTCGAAGGCTTTGGGGGCCAGAAGCTCGATTACGTGGTCACCGTTAAGGAAATCAAACTGCGCGTGTTGCCAGAGCTCAACGACGAGTTCGCCTCCGGCTTCCTTGCTGGAAAAACGCTGGCAGACTTGCGGGACCTCATTCGTCAGGAACTTGAGACCCGTAAAAAAGCAGAAATCGACGGCGTCAAGCGTGATCAAGTGATGGAGCGCCTTCTGGCGCAGGTAGAGTGCGAGTTGCCCGAGGACATGGCCCGTGCTGAATCCAACCGAGTGCTGCGCGAAGTGCTTCAGGAAAATCAGCGTCGGGGTGTGACCCAGGAAATGCTCAAGGAAAACGAGAAAGAACTGGTCGCCACGGCTTCGCAGACGGCGCGCAATCGCCTGAAAGGTTCCTTCATCCTGAGCCGCATTGCGGAGCAGGAAAAGCTGGTGGTCAAGCAGGACGAAATCATTGGTCGCATCGCCCAGATGGCGCAGGCCGCTGAGATGAGTTTGGAAAAAGCCGTCAAGGAAGTGCGTCGCCGCCGCATGGTGCAGGAAATTGAGTCCGACCTGCTCACCGCCAAGGCCCTTGATTTCGTTGTTTCCAACGCTACGGTCAGTGTGGAAGCGCCATCCGCACCGGCAGCTGAGTAGTAAAATTTTAATCCGGTGCTATGGATTGAACGGAGGAGAGGTTAGTTCTTTGGGACTACCTCCTCTTCGTTCGACGCCTAGATCGGTTCTTAGGTCTGTTCCTAGGTCTGTTCTTGTGCCCGTTTGCTTTTCCTTTTTTGTTAAAGAAGGTGCGTGGCCAGAAGTAAGAGGCGCATTTTTAGTCCAAAAAAAACATTTTCTTCAAGGGTGCGGCCCTAGGGCCTGTGCTATATTGAACGTCAGAGATCCCTTCATTTATGTATTCCCCGAGCAACAGCAGAATAGTTCCCTCCGCCAGCCACTACGTACCGTATGTGGTCGAGCAGACGGGTCGTGGCGAGCGTTCGTACGACATTTATTCGCGGCTATTAAAGGACCGGATCGTTTTTCTGGGCACCGGCGTCGATGACATGGTGGCGAATTCTATCATCGCACAGCTGCTTTTCTTGCAGATGGAAGACCCCAAGAAAGACATCCATCTGTACATCAATTCGCCCGGCGGCTCGGTCACCGCAGGGTTGGCAATTTACGATACGATGCAGTTTATGACGTGTGACGTGAACACGTACTGCATCGGCATGGCGGCCAGCATGGGGGCGGTTCTGCTTGCCGCAGGAACGCGTGGGAAACGCTTTGCCTTGCCCAACTCAGACATCATGATCCACCAGGTCTCTGGCGGCGCACAAGGAACTGCGAGCGACGTTGAGCGTACTGTGGAGTTCATGTTCAAGCTCAAGAAGCGTCTAATCCGGATTTTGGCGGATCACACTGGCAAAACCGAAGAACAAGTGAAGTTTGATTCGGATCGCGACTATTACATGAGCGCAGAGGAGGCCAAAGAGTACGGTCTGGTGGATGAAGTTGTGAAGGGCCGGAAAGAAATCCCGGGACCGATCCGCGGAGATAAGACGGACAAGTCGGATAAGACTTCCGAGAAGAACGGGGATAAACCGGAGCCCGCCGCTGAGTAGGGCGGTTTTGTAGATTGTAATTTGCCTGCAATAACACCCCCGTTGGGATCGTTTAGCATCAGGGCATTTGCCTCAGGACATTTAGTAAATACCGGCAAAAGACGGATTGACGAAGTAGCGAAATAGACAAAAATACAATGGCGCGCGCATCTAATTTAACCATGTGCAGTTTCTGCGGCAAAAGCCATGCGGAGGTGCGCAAGCTCATCGCCGGGCCTGGGGTGTACATCTGCGATAGTTGCATCAACGTGTGCAAGGGCATCCTGGATAAGGAGCTCAGTGACGAACGACGCAAGCAGTCTGTCAATCTGCGGGTGCCGAAGCCCATGGAAATTCGTCGGTCCTTGGATCAGCACGTCATCGGACAGGACCGCGCCAAGAAGGTGTTGTCTGTGGCGGTGCACAATCACTACAAGCGGGTTTTGCACAACGGCGCTGGGATGCTGGGGGGAACGGCAGCGACGCCCTCCCAGATGGATTCCTTAAACGATGTGGAAATTGACAAGAGCAACATCCTGTTGCTTGGGCCGACGGGTTCGGGTAAGACGTTGCTGGCAAGAACGTTGGCGCGAGTTCTGGATGTGCCCTTTTGTATCGCAGACGCTACGACTCTCACCGAGGCGGGGTACGTCGGCGAGGATGTGGAAAACATCATCCTTAGGCTGCTTCAAGCGGCTGAGTACGACGTGAAGCGGGCTGAAATCGGGATCGTTTACATCGATGAAATCGACAAGATCGGTCGTAAGACTGAGAATGTTTCGATCACGCGCGATGTGAGCGGAGAAGGGGTGCAGCAGGCTTTGCTTAAAATTTTGGAGGGGACGGTTTGTAACGTGCCGCCGCAGGGGGGGCGCAAGCATCCGCACCAAGAGTATATCCAGGTAAGTACGGACAAAATTTTGTTCATCTGTGGCGGCGCATTTGTCGGGCTGGACAAAATTATAGAAAAGCGCCGGGGTAAGAACGCTTTGGGGTTTGGAGCGGCTACCAGTGCAGCGGGGGCGGAAGTGGTGGACGTGGCGACGAGCGAGTTGCTGCGTCACGCGGAGCCTGAGGATCTCCTGAGCTTCGGAATGATCCCCGAATTCATCGGACGGTTGCCTGTTGTGGCCGCGCTGGATCCGTTGTCCGAGGATGAGTTGATGTCGATTCTAACCGACACCAAGAACGCGCTCATTAAGCAGTATGCGAAGCTTTTGTCCATTGAGGGTGTGACTCTGAATGTGACGAAGGACGCCTTGCGCGCCATGGCCGAGCAGGCAGCCAAGAAGGGTACCGGAGCTCGGGCTCTGCGTTCCATGCTTGAGCGAATCATGCTGGACGTGATGTACGACATCCCGAGTCGCGAGGACGTGGCCGAGGTCACCATCAACCGGGCAGTTGTAGAAGGTAAAAGACAGCCAACGGTGCGTCGCAAACAGGATAAGGACGCAGCGTAAATAGGAGCTGGAAAGTGTACCGCTGCGCTCTGGTTTTTAACTGGAGCGGGCGGGGTGGGTGTTGTTAAACGAAAGAGTTATGGCACCTGCATGTTTAAACCGCCAATCTGCTCGCCCTCCTTTTTTTAGGAGGCGGAGCGCTCGCGGAGTGGCTGGATTGGTGGCGCTGTATCTGACCGTCATTTGTGGCATTTGCGGTGGGGTCAGCATTTTTTCTGGGCGATTGTATGGCTCGGATTTTGAACAAGGCAAGGAGCCTGCGGCTTACGGGCCGCTCGCGATGTTCGGCAAGGCGCTTCAATTGATTCGCCAGGATTACGTGGATGAAGCGAAGGTGTCGTATTCGGCGCTTTTGTCGGCGGCGCTCAAGGGCATGATTTCCAGTCTGGATCCGCATTCGCAATTTCTTGATCCCAAGGACTTTAAGGCGATTCAGGAGGATACACGGAGCCGTTTTAGTGGAATCGGGCTCGTGCTCACTCAAAAGGAGGGGCGCCTGGCCGTTGTGAGCGTGATGGAAGGAAGTCCCGCGCTTCGTGCGGGGATCCAGCCGGGCGATCAACTTTTCAAGGTGGACGGACAGCTGACGGAGAGCATGAATGCCAACGATGCGGGGACGTTGTTACGAGGTGAATCCGGGCAACCGGTGAAGCTTGTGGTGTACAGACCGTCCACGCGAGACACCCGGGAGGTGGAGATTCAGCGAGAGTCCATCAAAGTGGCTACGGTGCGCGATGCGCGTTTAATTTCAGGGGAAGTGCAGGGGGAGGCTAAAATCGGGTATGTGCGTATTCTTCAGTTTAATACGACCACCGCGGCGGAGCTCGCGACGGCGCTGGATGGGCTTGAAAAGAGGGGGATGCAGGCTCTGGTGCTGGATTTGAGAGGAAATCCTGGGGGTCTTTTAGAGTCAGCGATTGAAATCGCTGCACAATTTTTACCTGCCGGTTCACAGGTAGTTTCCACCGAGGGGCGGATTGCCTCGCAGAACCGAGTGTATCGAACTCCAGAATCGGCTGTCCCGCGTCCCAGCTACCCCATGGCGGTGCTTGTGAACGGCGGGAGTGCGAGTGCTGCGGAAATCCTTGCCGGGGCGCTCAAGGACCTGCGTCGGGCGGTCCTCGTGGGGGAAACGACTTTTGGTAAAGGCTCTGTTCAAAGCGTTATCCCGTTGCAGGACGGTGCCGCAATCCGGCTTACCACCGCGAAATATTATACCCCGGGCAAGCAGGTGATCCACGAACGCGGAATTCAGCCCACGATCCGCGCGACGTTGCCGCAGGAACAGGAACGATTAGTGGCGCTTCAACGTCGCGAGGAGCAGCTTGACGACCAAGAAAAAGCTGAGCTCAAAAACTTTATCGACGCTCAACTGGAGCGGGCTGCGGATACCCTGAAAGCCGTTGTTTTGTATGCAGCGCGAGGGGCTGGTGGGGAACAGGCTGGCGTGGCTGGTTCGCGCAAATGAATCAGCCTGAACTCACTGACGACCGGCAACGAGGCTCCGGGTCGCAGCCCCTGATACTCGCGCTGGAAACTTCTTGTGATGAAAGCGCCGCTGCGATTTTGCGAGGGACGGAGCTCCTCGCTGCGGAGGTGTTTTCCCAAATCGCCGTACACGGTCAATATGGCGGCGTTGTGCCGGAGGTGGCCTCTCGCAATCATTTGCGGGCGCTGAGACCCGTGTTGGACATGACTTTGAGGCGGGCAGGGGTGAGTCTTCAGGAGTTCGATGCAGTGGCTGCCACAGCCGGGCCGGGTTTGGCGACGTCTCTTATGTTGGGGCTATCGCTCGCCAAAGGGATCGCTGTGGCATTGGGGAAACCATTCCTCCCCGTGAATCACATCGAGGGGCATCTCTTGTCTCCTTTTCTTTTGGAAAGCCCCGGTCCCTCGGAATCGGTGGGCTTGGTGGTGAGCGGAGGTCATACTCTTCTCGTTCGCATTCACGGCACAGGCCGATACCGATTGCTCGGAAAAACATTGGATGATGCTGCTGGCGAGGCTTTTGATAAGGTTGGAAAGCTTCTGGGACTGCCGTACCCAGGAGGCCCGCACGTCAGTGAGATGGCGCTGCAAGGCGATGGCCGGCGGTTCGATTTTCCCCGAAGCATGCTGAACTCCGGTGACTATTCGTTTTCATTTAGTGGCCTTAAAACGGCCGTGCGCTATCTCCTGCCCAAGCATGATCCGGTGCCCGTGGCCGATGTGTGCGCCTCTTTTCAGGAAGCTGTCGTCGATGTCCTGGTGGCGAAGACGTTGCGGGCCGTCCGCGAGGCTCGGGTAGATACCCTCGCGGTCAGTGGGGGCGTGAGCTGCAATCACCGTTTGCGTGAGCGTTTTACGGACGCGTGCAAGGCAATGGGCGTGCGTCTGTTGTTGGCGTCGCCCTCAGTTTGCACTGACAACGCCGCAATGATCGGTTACGTGGCCGCACTTAAGCTGGCGGATGCGTATCCGTCGCGGCTTGAGGCAGAGATCGAGCCCAGTCTCAGCACGGCGCAGTGGTTGGGGTAAACTCTGCCACTGCTCACGGGAAGCACACGCGCTGCCTAGTACTCCCGCACCACGAGGGACTCCGCAAGGGCCCGGAGGGTGGTGGCGTCGTCTCCGAACAGGGAAAGTGCGCCCAGCGCCTTTCTCGTCAACTCCGACGCAATCTCGCGTGCGCGCTCTAAGCCGAACAGCGCCGGATAGGTGGCCTTAGTGGCTGCAACATCTTTGCCGGCGGTTTTACCGAGTTTCTCGGTTGTTTGCGTCACATCCAGGATGTCGTCGATCACCTGGAAAGCGAGGCCTAGGGACTGCCCGAACTCCGTGAGTGCGTTTAATTTAGCGGGTGAAGCATCGGCGCTCATGGCACCTAGGCGAATTGCGCAGGTTAAGAGGGCTGCGGTCTTGGACTGGTGAATAAATTGGAGGTCCTCCTTGGAGATCAGTTTCCCTTCTCCCTCAAGGTCAAGGACTTGGCCTGCGATCAGCCATTGGCTGCCCGAGGCTGAGGCGAGTTCGCCAATTAAAGTTGCGGTCCCGTATCTCGGGGTGGTGGGGGCCTGTGCCAGAATTTCGAACGCCAGCGTCAGAAGCGCATCTCCTGCGAGTACGGCGACTCCTTCTCCAAAAACTTTATGATTAGTGGGACGGCCCCGGCGCAAATCATCGTCATCCATGCAAGGTAGATCGTCGTGAATGAGCGAGTAGGTATGGATACATTCGACAGCGGACGCGGCGTGCAAGGCGGCGTCGGAAACACCTCCGCAGACCTCAGCCGAGGCGAGAGCCAACACTGGTCGGAGTCGCTTGCCGCCCGCGAAAATGCTGTACCGCATCGCCTTGTGAATGGTTGCCGGGCGAGTGGTGTCCTTGGGGAGGAGAGTGTCCAGGGCATTGTCGACCTTCTGGATGGACGCACGTAGGTAATCTTGAAGCTCCATGAATGAAGTGCGAAAATGAATGGGGAGTGTTGTGTGGGCAAACTGGAATTTTGGGGAACCCTGCGGAGGGAAGGGAGAGAAAAGAGGCAACTTGCTATCTTCCCCGAGGAATCTGTTGACACTGTCGTCTCCTTTGTTAGGTTGCGCCTCCGCTTTTTTAGAAATGCCGTGCTGCACCCCAAAATGCAACGCAGCGCTTCTGGGGAGGCATAAGCCTTGCGCGAGTGTTTGCGCGAGTGTGACAAGTGCCTGGGTAGCTCAGTTGGTAGAGCACGTCCTTGGTAAGGACGAGGTCGCCGGTTCAATCCCGGTCCCAGGCTCCACTTGTTGCAAGAACCGCTTTTTCATCCACACATCATCAACAACCCACTGACCTGACCCTATGGCCAAGGCGCAATTCGAACGCACGAAACCGCACGTCAACGTTGGCACTATCGGCCACGTGGACCACGGCAAGACGACGCTGACTGCAGCGATCACCACAATCCTTTCCAAGAAAGGCTTCGCGGAAGCGAAGAAGTATGACGAAATCGACGCCGCTCCGGAAGAGCGCGAGCGCGGTATTACAATCAATACTGCCCACGTCGAATACCAGACTGACAAGCGTCACTACGCTCACGTCGACTGCCCTGGACACGCCGATTATGTGAAAAACATGATCACCGGTGCTGCTCAGATGGACGGCGCAATTCTCGTTGTGAGCGCTGCCGACGGCCCCATGCCCCAGACCCGTGAGCATATCTTGCTCGCTCGCCAGGTGGGTGTGCCTTCGATGGTCGTGTTCATGAACAAGTGCGACATGGTGGATGATCCCGAACTTCTCGAGCTCGTTGAGATGGAAGTGCGCGACCTCCTCTCCTCCTACGACTTCCCCGGCGATACAATCCCCATCGTCAAGGGTTCTGCCAAGGCAGCTCTTGAGTCTGGTGATCCGACCTCGCCTCAGGCGAAGTGCATCGCAGAACTCATGGACGCAGTGGATGAGTACATCCCGCTTCCTGAGCGTCCAGTGGATCAGCCTTTCCTCATGCCTGTGGAAGACGTGTTCAACATTGAAGGTCGCGGCACTGTCGCAACCGGTCGTGTGGAACGTGGCATCCTCAAGAAGATGGATGAAGTTGAGCTGATCGGCCTAAAGGACACTGTCAAAACGACTGTCACGGACATCGAAATGTTTCGTAAACTTCTCGATGAAGCTCGTGCCGGTGACAATGTAGGCTTGCTGCTTCGCGGCATCAAGAAGGACGACGTGGAGCGCGGTCAGGTTTTGGCGAAGCCCAACTCCGTGAAGGCGCACACAAAGTTCAAGGCTGAAATCTACGTCCTCTCCAAGGACGAAGGTGGCCGTCACACTCCTTTCTTCAATAACTACCGTCCTCAGTTCTACTTCCGTACAACGGACGTGACCGGTTCGGTGACTCTCCCAGAAGGCACCGAAATGGTGATGCCTGGTGACAACGTGAGCGTCGAAGTGGAATTGATCACTCCGATCGCCATGGAAAAGACCATGCGCTTCGCTATTCGCGAAGGTGGCCGCACAGTCGGTGCAGGCCGCGTTGGTGACATCCTTGCGTAAGGATCCTCAGGAATCCTACTGCTCCTTAAAATGAGGCCTTGCGTCTCATTTAATGAGCCTGTTAAATCCCTCCGGTCGCAAGGCCGGGGGGATTTGCTCCCTTAAGGTTCTTTGGGGCCTCGGGAAAATTTTCTTTAGCGTAAATACGGCAGTAGCTCAATTGGTAGAGCAGCGGTCTCCAAAACCGCTTGTTGGGGGTTCAAGTCCCTCCTGCCGTGCCACGCTTCCAGTTCCCTCGTACGACCTTCGGTCTCTCTTTCCTCCGCTAATCGCATGTCCGCGAAAGTTTCCACATTTTTCACTGAAGTGAAATCCGAGCTCCAGAAAGCCAGTTGGCCCTGGGACCCGAAGGAGCATGGAGTGAAGAAATACAGAGAGTTGATTGACTCCACGAGTATTGTGATCATCGCGATGCTACTTCTGAGTGGATTTGTATCCCTCTGGGACCTCGTCATGATGAACATCGTTGGTGCCCTCACAAAGTAAGCCATGACTGAAGAACAGAAGAGAAAGCAGTGGTTTGTGGTTCATGTTCTTGCTGGGCAGGAAATGAAGGTGCGCGACAATCTTGTCAAACGCATCAAGACAGAAGAGATGGGTGACTTCGTGTACGAAGTAGTTCTTCCCACCGAACGCGTCGCTGAGGTGAAGCGTGGTAAAAAAACGGAAACGACACGTAAATTTTTCCCAGGGTATCTCATCGTGAACATGTGGTTGTTCGATGATCCAAGAGACCACGATCGCCAGCCTTTGGTGGATCGGACCTGGTATTTCATCAAGGATACCGCCGGCGTTATTGGGTTTGCTGGGACCAAAGATCGTCCGATCCCGATGCGTGATTCTGAGGTCCAGGCCTTGCTTTCGCAGGTGCGTGAGCGCGAAGAGAGCGTGACTCCCAAAATTTCCTTCAGTCCCGGCGATGTGGTCAAGGTGGCCGACGGTCCCTTTGAGAGTCAGAGCGGCGTGGTCCATGAGATTGACCCTGAACGCGGCAAGTTGCGTGTTGCTGTGAGTATCTTTGGACGCGAAACTTTTGTAGATCTCGAGTACTGGCAGGTAGAGCGCGCCGAGTAGCGCAGCGCCTGATGCTTTTCGACATCTTACGTACCCCCGAATTCAACAATTTAATCTAATCGAACCATGGCCAAAGAAATCGTCGCAACTATTAAGCTCCAAATTCCTGCGGGAGCTGCGAACCCCGCACCGCCCGTCGGCCCTGCACTAGGTCAGAACGGTGTGAACATCATGGCGTTCTGTAAGGAGTTCAACGCCACCACACAAAAGCAGGCTGGAGACATCCTTCCCGTGGTCATCACGGTCTATAAGGACAAGAGTTTCACCTTCATCACCAAGCAGCCCCCATCTGCGATCTTGATCAAGAAAGCTCTCGGCATCGCCTCTGGTTCCAAGGAACCCAACAAGACCAAGGTCGGCAAGCTCTCGAAGAAGCAGATCTCTGAAATTGCTCAGCGTAAAATGAAGGATCTCAACGCCCGCAATGAAGACGCCGCTGTGCGCATCATCGCTGGTACCGCTCGTCAGATGGGTGTTGAAGTCGAGGCGTAAGCCTCTTTGCCCCTCCTCTAGCAAGCGATCTCTCTTTCAACGGCGCTTCCTGTGCTTGCACGGGTCGCGCCGTTGGTGTTTCTAGTGGCTCCCAAGATTGCTAGATCAATGAGGCTTCAAATTTGGCTGCCCGCCCCTCGGCCAAGCGTCGTCTCAAGAGCGTGGTGCTCTCTAGTGAATCTTTTTACGCATCTCAGAAATGAAGAGTCTGATTCTTACCAACGAGTTTCCACCAAACATTTACGGTGGCGCGGGTGTCCACGTCGATTACCTCACTCGGGAGCTCTCTCGGCTCATGGATGTCGAGGTGCGCTGCTTTGGCGCACAGGGACGCAGCTCGCTTCCGACCGAGGGCGGGCTCACTGCGACTGCGTACGGGGCTAGCACGGATAATTTTGGTGCGCCAAAACAGTTGCACTCGATCTTTAGCGCGCTACAGCGCTGCTTGGACTGGAACTCTGCGGGCATCGACGCAGACATCGTCCATCTTCATACCTGGTACACCCATCTTGGTGGAATTTTAGCCAAGCTTAACTACGGGACGCCGCTCGTTCTCACCGTTCACTCCCTCGAGCCTCTGCGTCCGTGGAAACGCGAACAAATCGGGCATGGCTATGACTTCACTTGTTGGGTGGAAAAGACTGCCATTGAGATGGCAGATGCCGTTATCGCAGTTTCTGAGGACACCAAGTCCGACATTCAGCGTTTGTTCCATGTGCCGGAGCAGAAGCTGCACGTGATTCACAACGGCATTGAGCTCAGTGAGTTCCGTGTTACGAATTCGCGCGGCGCCCTGGACCGTTTTGGGGTTGATCCGGACAGGCCGTTCGCACTTTTCGTCGGGCGTATTACACGCCAGAAGGGGATCATCCACTTAGCTGAAGCGATCCGCCACATGCACAAGGACTTCCAGGTGGTTTTGTGTGCGGGCGCTCCTGATACTCCAGAAATCGCTGCGGAAATGCAACGTGTCGTGGCAGAAGCACAGGCCGCCCATGGCTCAGTGATTTGGGTGCGAGAAATGGTCGCCAAGCCCGATCTGATCGAGCTCTACTCACATGCCTCAGTCTTCTGTTGCCCATCGGTTTACGAGCCTTTTGGTATCATTAACCTCGAAGCAATGGCGTGTGAGACACCCGTCGTCGCAAGTGCTGTGGGTGGGATCAAGGAGGTCGTGGTCCACGCTGAGACCGGTTTCCTTGTGCCTCTCGAGTTGCGCCCTGGAACTTTTGAGCCCACGGATCCTGAGGCCTTTGAGCGCGCGTTTGCCACAGCGGTTAATACCGTTATGGCGGATCCTGCACTGCGTGAGCGCATGGGGCGCGCTGGCAGAAAGCGGGCGGAAGACTTTTTTTCATGGGAAGCTATTGCGGCTAAGACGCATCGGCTATACCAAGACCTGCTGGAAAAGCACCGGACCACAGTTTAGCACATTACTTTCATGTTTGTAGATCACATTCGGGTTCAAGCGTTTGCCGGTCGCGGTGGCAATGGTTGCGTATCTTTTCGCCGCGAAGCATTCGTTCCCAAGGGCGGACCAGACGGTGGCGACGGCGGTCGCGGCGGTTCCATCATCTTACGCGCCGACGTTCACACGGACAATCTTACCGCCTTTTTCTATGAGCCGATTCTGAAGGCTGCGCATGGCCAACAGGGCTTGGGGAAGCAGTGTTTTGGTAAGTCGTCGGAGGACAAAGTGTACCGTGTCCCCGTTGGGACTCTCGTTTACCGCATGCCTCCGGCACCCGATACCACTCAACTCGAAGCCTCCGTTCGCTATGGAACGGATTCAACGTTTGTGGACTTGGAGAAATCCCCGGAAGACGAGGATGTCGAAGCAGTGGTCGCTGATCCCGATGAACTTGAGCTTGTGGTCGACTTAAGCGAGATCGGTCAAGAGTTTGTCTTGTGTAAGGGAGGCAAGGGAGGCATCGGCAATGTCCACTTCAAGAGCTCAAAGAATCAAGTGCCCACTCAGTTTACCTACGGTGAGGAAGGGGAGCAGGGTGTCTTCTATTTCGAACTAAGGAAAATCGCCGACGTGGGCCTCGTCGGTTATCCGAACGCAGGCAAGTCGACGTTACTCGGGGCCGTTTCGGCGGCGCATCCCAAGGTGGCGGCTTATCCGTTTACTACGCTCACTCCTCACATTGGTGTCGTTGAGCTGGAAGGGTTTCAGCGTTATACAATGGCCGACATTCCAGGTCTCATCGAAGGCGCGCACCAAGATGTCGGTCTAGGACACGAGTTTCTTCGGCACATCCTTCGGTGTAAGCTTCTTGCGTTTGTCGTAGATGCTGCAGGAAGCGAAGGGCGCGATCCCGTTTCTGATCTGCAAAGTCTGCGTCGTGAAATTAGTCTGTACGACGCCGCGCTCGCTGAGCGGCCTTGGGTCATCATCGCCAACAAGATGGATCTCCCCGGTGCAGAAGAAATGCTCCAAACGCTGAAGTACCGCTTTGGTCGGGTAGAGATTCTTCCGGTGACCGCTGCGGTGGGCGAGGGGGTAGAGTTCCTCAAAGAACGGTTGGGAGCGCTGATCAAGCTTCATTCGGAGGCTCAAGCATAAATCTGTGGCTTGAGGGGTGGCGAGATTGTGAAAAGTTTCACAAAGAACTTGCCGCCCAGCTTCACTTCGTTTTCCCTACCACGCCGCCCCGTTTTCTCCACCTATGCTTTCCGAGCGCCTTCTGAGTGCGCTCGCGACAAAGGTCGTTCGAAGAGGGGCACCAACATTACCACCGTCTCTATGCTTCACCCTCATCAAGGCTTTTTGTCTCGTCTCACCAACGGAATTCTCCCGGTGGTGTCTCTCGCGAGTCTGCTCTTGGGCGGCGCAGCTCTGGCCTCAGGAGGGGAGCATGCAGCGGGTGCCCACGAGGCGCTAACGCCTAACGCCCCCGTCCTATTTCACGTTGGACCGCTGCCGGTGACGAACTCGATGGTATTGATGTGGGTGGTGTCCGCTGTAATCATTTTGGTGGCGCACCTGGCGACTCGTAACATCAAGGACACGCCTGAAGGGTTGCAAAACTTTGTGGAGTGGATTGTTGAAAGCCTCCGTAACTTTTTGGAGAGCGTGATCGGGCGTGACTTGACTGCACAAACGTTCTGGTTCTTTGCATCAGCTTTCATCTTCATTTTGACGGCCAACTGGTTCGGCCTTCTGCCCGGCGTGGGCACGATTGGTTGGGGCATCCCTGACGCTGAGGGGAACTTGAATCACATTAGCGAACCTCTGTTTCGTGGGGCCAACGCCGATTTGAACATGACGCTCGCGATGTCCATTGTGTTCTTTGCTTCCTGGATTTTCTGGGCACTGAAAGCCAATGGTTTGGGTGGTTTCTTGATGCACATCTTTGGGCCCCGTGGGGAGTCTAAGGGTGTCTTGAAGCTGCTCATGATTGTCGTGTTCCTGAGCGTGGGCGTTTTGGAAGTTGTTTCGATCATGTTCCGGCCGGTGTCGCTCTCGTTCCGTCTGTACGGGAATGTGTTTGCGGGTGAGACAATGCTTGAAGCGATGGCGGGCTTGGTGAAGCCGCTGGCTCCCATCATCCCGATCCCTTTCTATTTCTTGGAGCTTCTGGTGGGCTTCGTGCAGTCGCTTGTTTTCATGCTTTTGACGGCTGTCTTCACTCTTCTGATCTGCGATCACGGCGACGGGCACGACGATGCGCATGCAGCCCACGAGGGCGACGCTCACTAGTCTCATTTTGTAAACTTTCGGACGCCGGACCGTGGCAAAGACTGCGGGGGCGTTCGGCAACCAAACCAAACAACACAAAGTAGTATGAACATTGCAGCCAACCTCGCTGAAATCACGGGCAGCTTTCACATCGGGCTCGCAGCCCTCGCCTCTGCTCTTGCAGTAGGCATCATTGGGTATAAGGCTTCCGAGGCAGTCGGTCGCAATCCTGGTGCCGCTACGCCCATCTTGATTCAGGCTATTTTGAGCTCTGCTCTCGCTGAAGGGATCGTGTTCTTCGCGATCTTCCTCGCGAAGTAGTTCTGTTTCCCCTGCGTGGGACTGGCAATTCCAGTCCCGCGCTCACCTCTCTTCTGCAGCCTTAAGACTATGTTTGCTAACGCCATCCTTGCTTCGATTCCTGGGGACCTTATGGAGACCGCTTCTTCCGTGGGGAAGACTTTCGGGTTCAGCCTCTGGGCTTTTGTGGCGCAGGTGCTCTCGTTTTCGATCGTGTGCGCCGCGCTCTACAAGTTCGCGTACCACCCTATCTTAAAGCTGCTCGAAGATCGGCGTCAGAAGATTGAGTTGAGCTACCGCGAAGCCGCAGCCATTAAGGTGCAAGTGGCAGACGCAGAGCGCCGCGCTAATGAGATTGTGGTGCAGGCATCCTCCGGAGCGCACAAGCTCGTGGAAGAGGCCAAGGCTGCTGCTCAAGAATTTCAAGAAAAGCAGATCACCCAAGCTAAGCAAGACGCCGAAGCGCTGATCGAGAAGGCGCGCGAGGCCACCAAGCGCGACTACGAGCGGATGCTTGCCGAGCTCAAGGGCGAAGTTGCCCGCCTCGTGGTGGATACCACCGCTAAGGTCAGTGGCAAAATTCTTACAGCTGAGGACCAGCGTCGTCTGATGGAAGAGGCGAATCGCGAGATCGCCGCCTAGTCTCAGTCTGCACTCGCTCAGCCCACCGCCCCTACTATGAAGGTCTGTAAAGAAGCTCGCAAAGGTGCAAAATCCCTGTTTGAGGCGGTTCGCACGGGCGGACGTCTTGATGAATCTAAGGTCCGCCTTGCCCTCGCAGCGGTACTGGAGCGCACGCCACCTTATCAGGGGCAGATTTTGCACGAGTTCCATCGTCTAGTCCGCCTCGATGTCGAGCGTCGCACGGCTCTCGTGGAAACCGCCGCGGCTCTCGAACCCGCAGAGCAGGCGTCCGTCGATGCGTCTTTGAGGCAACGTTTTGGCAGTGACATCTACGCGACCTTCGTCGTCAATCCGGAGCTCATCGCAGGCATCCGCGTCCGAATCGGGAGCGATGTTTACGACTCCAATGTGCGCGAGCGGCTGGCTCGTCTGCGCTCTGAACTGAATCACTAATTTCCTAAAGTTTTCACCCGCCTGCGCGCCTGAACGGGCCCAGTGCACAACCTTTTCTAATCCGCATCCCAATGAGCAACATCCTTCAAGAAATTGCCACGTCGATTTCAGGCCTGAAGACGGGCGCCGTCCGTTCTAACGTGGGCGTGGTCCGCCAGGTCGGCGACGGCGTCGCGCGCATCGAGGGTCTGAGCAATGTCATGCTCAACGAAATGATCAAGTTTCCGGGTGGCCTCTACGGCATCGCCTTGAACTTGGAAGAAACCGAAGTTGGCGCTATCTTGCTGGGCGACGACAAGGGCGTGACTGAAGGCATGGAGGTGGAAACCACCGGCAAGCTGCTCTCGGTTCCTGTGGGCCGGGAGCTGCTCGGACGTGTGTTAAACACATTGGGCGAACCCATTGATGGCAAGGGGCCAGTCGGTGCCAAGTTGGAGTATCCCGTAGAGAAGATCGCTCCCGGGATCATCAAGCGTCAGTCCGTTTCGCAGCCAATGAACACCGGCATTATGGCCATTGACGCCATGATTCCGATTGGCCGTGGCCAGCGCGAACTCATCATTGGCGACCGCGCTACAGGCAAGACCACCATCGCGGTGGACACCATTATTAACAATGCTCGCATCAACAAGCAGAACGAAGGTCGTGAGGGGTTCCGTCCCATCTACTCGATCTACGTCGGCATTGGACAGAAGAACGCGAACATCGCTCGTACCGTCGCTGTTCTTGAGGAGGCCGGTGCACTTGCTTACACGATCGTCGTATCGGCTCCTGCCTCCGATACCGCAACCAACCAGTACCTGGCTCCCTTCGTAGGTTGCGCCATGGGTGAGTGGTTCATGGACAACGGCATGGACGCGCTCATCGTGTTTGATGACCTTTCCAAGCACGCCGTGGCCTACCGTCAGGTGTCTCTGCTCCTCAAGCGTCCTTCCGGTCGTGAGGCGTATCCCGGCGACGTTTTCTATCTCCATTCCCGTCTTCTTGAGCGCAGCGCACGTTTGAGCGAAAACGCTGGCAACGGCTCGCTCACGGCGCTGCCGATCATCGAAACCCAGGCCGGCGACGTTTCGGCCTACATTCCGACGAACGTGATTTCCATCACGGACGGGCAGATTTACCTCGAGACTGACTTGTTCTATCAGGGCGTGCGCCCCGCCGTTTCCGTGGGTCTCTCCGTGAGCCGAGTGGGCTCAGCCGCGCAGATCAAGGCGATGAAACAGGTGGCCGGCAAGATCAAGGGTGACCTTGCTCAGTTCCGCGAACTCGCGGCTTTCGCTCAGTTCGGCTCCGATTTGGATGCGAAGACCAAGGCGCAGTTGGATCGTGGTCAACGCATTGTTGAGCTCTTCAAGCAGACCCAGTATAAGCCGGTCACGGTAGAGCTACAGGCTGCGGTTCTTTGGTCGATGCAGAACGGGTACTTCGACGAGGTTCCTGTGGCTTCCGTCAAGAGCTTCCAGGCGCAGTTGCAGGATTATTTCCTCACGCGCAGGGACGCTTTGCTGACCAAGATCCGGACCAAGGGAGCTATTGACGATGAGATCACTTCTGAGCTCAAAGCATCGCTTGCCGACTTCAAGCTAGTCTACAAAGCCTAAAGGCGATGGCTGCCAACACTCGCGACATCCGCCGACGTATTAAGTCGGTGAAGAATACGGCGCAGATCACCAAGGCCATGCAGATGGTCGCTGCGTCCAAAATGCGAAAGGCTCAGCTTGCTGCCCTGGCGAGTCGGCCTTACGCCGAGGAGCTTTCGCGTCTATTATTCCCCTTTACGCACCTCGAAGTGGACGAGGAGAACTCCGGCCATCCCCTCTTGCAAAAGAGAACTGGGGGACGGGATCTCGTGTTGCTCATTTCCACCGACAAAGGTCTTTGCGGTGCGCTCAACACGAATCTACTCCGCGAGGTTTCGAACTTTGCCCCTGAAACGACAGACTTTGTCTGTATCGGCCGTAAGGGATTGCAGTTCTTAGCGCGTGCCAAGCGTCCCGTGCTGGCAGAGTTCAATTTGAAGGATAATTTCTCCTTCTTTGACGCTCAGGCTGTCGCGAAGTTTTGTCTCGATCGCTTTTTAAGCGGAGATGCGAGCCGCGTCACTGTGCTTTATTCGCACTACGTGAATACGTTGACGCAGAATCCTGCGATGCGTGTGGTGGTGCCGGTGCAGTCCTTTGAGCTTGGCCATGTTGCCATCGGAGGAGGGGATGAACCGGACACCAAGGTGATCGTAGATTTACCTGAGTACATCCTAGAGCCTAACCAAAGCGATTTCCTGAACTCGCTGCTCCCGCACTTCGTATTTTACCAGATCTTCCACATTGTTCTCGAGAGCCGGGCTTCCGAGCACTCTGCACGAATGGTGGCGATGAAGAGCGCAAGCGACAACGCCAAGCAGATTATCAAGGACCTTACTCTTGAGTATAACAAGGTTCGCCAGGCAAGCATCACGACGGAGATTTTAGAAATCGCCACCGCACAGATGGTCCTGTCTTAAAGTTTAACCGCCGCAGCAACTTCTTTTTCCATGTCTGAATCCATTGCCGCCCAAGAAAACATCGGAGCGATCGTCCAAGTGATCGGGCCGGTTATCGACGTCGACTTCAGCGCTTCCGGCAAAATGCCGAAATTGCTCGAAGCCCTCGAAATCAATTACGAGGTTAACGGTCATCCTACTCGCCTAGTCCTCGAGGTGCAGCAGCACCTTGGTGGTTCCTGGGTGCGTGCCATCGCCATGAGCTCCACTGAGGGGCTTAAGCGTGGTTTGCCCGTAGTGGCGACCGGAGAATCCATCACCGTTCCCGTGGGACCCGGTGTTTTGGGCCGTATCTTCAACGTGACAGGCGATCCTACCGACGAGCGCGGACCGGTGCCTCACACAAAGCGCTATCCGATTCACCGCGCGGCTCCTCCTTTGGTGGACCAAGACACGCGCGCAAACGTGCTGGAGACAGGGATCAAGGTGATTGACTTGATTTGTCCCTTCACCAAGGGCGGCAAGGTCGGCGCTTTCGGTGGTGCTGGGGTAGGTAAGACGGTGGTCATCATGGAGTTGATCAATAACATCGCCAAGGGCCACGGCGGCTACTCCGTCTTCGCGGGCGTCGGCGAGCGCACCCGTGAGGGGAACGATCTCTATGCCGAAATGAGCGAGGCGGGCGTCATCAACCAGCAGGATTTGAGCAAATCCAAAGTCGCCCTCGTCTATGGCCAGATGAACGAGCCTCCCGGCGCGCGTCTGC
>CAIWVL010000327.1 GCA_903916085.1 uncultured Spartobacteria bacterium | reverse complement strand
CCTGAGTGCCAAGGGAAGCGCTCGTAGCTGGGCGACTTCGAGTTGCTCTTGGAGCGGGCCGAGTTCTCGCTCTGCGGTGTCCATGAACTCGGCCTCCGCCCGTAATAATTCTCCAGTGCGCCACAGGGCTTCTCTGACCGGTCGCCGCATGACGCGCTCGAGTTCGGGCAGCAACTCAAGCCGCAGCCGGTTTCGAGTAAAACGCGGGTCGGTATTTGACGGATCTTCCAGGAAGGGAAGATTCCGCTCGGCGATAAAGGCATCTACCTCGGTGCGCCAAACATCCAGCATGGGGCGCAGGAGCTGGAGCGTCTGGGTGCCCACGGTGCGCATTTTTGAGGGTGCCATGGCACCTAGGCCGCTTGTGCCCGAACCGCGCAGCAGCCGGAACAAAAGCGTCTCTGCTTGGTCGTCGGCATGATGTGCCAGAGCAATGCGCTGGCAGCCATGTGCTTCAGCGATTCTAGCGAAAAGGGCGTAACGTGCCTCCCGACCGGCCTCCTCCAAGCCGATACCGCGCGCTGCCGCGAGCGCGGCAACGTTGATGCGTTCCACCACAGAGCCAAGACTGCGCGCGCGAGCAAAAGCCTCTACCCATGCGGCTTCTATTTCGCTCCCCTGGCGCAACGCGTGGTCGAGATGAACCAGAGTCAACTGTGCTGCACCGCTCTCGCGAAGAGCTTCCACAAGCGCCACAGAATCGCGTCCGCCGGAAAACGCGACAAGCAGAGGGGCCGACGGTTCCACGCCTTGGGTGGCGAGGGAACCGGCAACGCGGGCGGCTAGGTTTGTGAACATAACGCCCTGTTCCGCAGGGGCTTTCTTAGCCGATACGGTCGGAACCGAAGTAAGGCTGGAGCGCGGCGGGTAAAAGCACCGAGCCATCCGCCTGCTGAAATGTTTCAAGCAGAGCTACCATGAGGCGAGGCAGGGCAGTGCCTGAACCGTTGATTGTATGGCAGAAGCGGTTTTTGCCTTCGCCATCTTTGTACCGGAGGTTCATCCGCCGGGCCTGAAAGTCGCCAAAACTTGAACAGCTTGACACTTCCAAATAGCCGTTCTGCCCGGGAGCCCACACTTCAATGTCGTAAGTGCGCGTTGCGCCGAACCCGATGTCGCCGGTGCACAACTCAATCGTGCGATAGTGCAGACCCAGGATCTGGAGCACGCGTTCTGCGTCGGCGGTCAGCGCTTCCAGTTCGCGGGCGGACTCTTCTGGAGTGGTGATTTTCACGAGCTCGATTTTGTCGAACTGGTGCATGCGAATCAGTCCGCGCGTTCCCAGTCCAGCTGAACCCGCCTCCCGCCGGAAACAGGGCGTGTAGGCCGCGTACCGAATCGGTAATTGTTCTAGGGCTATGATTTCTTCGCGGTGCAAATTGGTGACGGGCACTTCTGCCGTTGGAGCCAAATACAGTTCGTCCCGGTCGCATCGGTAAAGTTGCTCCTCAAACTTGGGTAACTGTGAGGTGCCTACAAGCGCCTCGGGACGCACCACAAAGGGGACGCCCATCTCGGTGTAGCCGTTTTCGCGGGTGTGCAAATCGAGTAGGAAATTCAAGAGCGCACGCTCCAGTCGTGCCCCGGCACCTGTGAAACACACAAACGCGCTGCCACTGATTTTTGCGGCCCGCTCAAAGTCAAACAACCCAAGGCTTTCCCCTAGGTCGACGTGGCTCTTGGGGGTGAACCCGAAAGCAGGTCTTTCGCCCCAGGTGCGCAGTTCTGGGTTTGCCTCGGCATCGGCTCCGATGGGACAGCCTTCGTGGGGCAGGTTGGGCAGGTGCAAAAGAAGGTCGCGCTGACGTTCTTCGAGCTTGGCGCTGGCCTCGTTGAGATGGCTTACCTCGTCGCCCAAGGCGCGTACTTCGGCCTCCACAGCGGAGGTGTCTTCGCCCTTGGCTTTGCGCATGCCGATTTCTTTGCTCATCCGCTTGCGATCTGACTGCAAGTGCTGCAAACGCGTTTCAGCCGAGCGCCGTTCTTTGTCGCACTCAAGGATGTCGTGAATCCGCAAATGGGCCTCTCCTCCGCGCGAGGCGAGCCGTGCGATGACTTGATCTGTGTGTTCTCGAATGAGGCGGATATCTAACATAAGACAGACTTAGAAGTTCCAGAACCAAGGCACCGGAGCAAGGTCGGAGAGTGCTCGGGAAGTGGATCAGGTGAGAAGCAGCTCGGGAATCCGCAGCGCAGCGGGCTCGCAAATGCGCTGGATTAAATCCTCCCAGACGTCCTGGCCATTGAGGATGTCGATTTCCACTCTGAGAAAAAGCACGGGCACTTCCAGATCAGGCGCTCGATGCGGAAAGCGGACGCTATCTTTTTCAGTCGTCACTACGGCGTCCAGATCGCGCCGCACACAGCGGGCGATGAAGTCGGTGAGTTCTTTTTCACTGAAACGGTGGTGGTCGGCAAAGCGCGCCGTGATGTGCAGTCCGGCACCCAATGCCGTGAGTTTATCTTCAAAACTCTCAGGGCGTGCAATCCCTGAAAGCGCGCCGATGTGCTTGCCTTTCAACCACTCCAGAGGAAAAACTTCGCCCGTATACAAATTTTGGAGATGCAGCGCCTGGTGGGTGCATTCGATAATCCCTGCGGTGCGATTGTAGCGGCGAATGCGTTGAATAAGCGCCGTGTTATCCGCGCCGTCACTTTTGGTGATGAGAATGTAGTTGGCTCGGCGCAAGTTTTCTGGCGGTTCGCGGAGGGTTCCACGGGGCAGGAGATGTTCGTTTCCGAAGGGGGCTTGCCGGTCGATGAGGCAAATGTCGATGCGTCGGCGTAATGAGGCGTACTGCATGCCATCGTCCAGCAGGAGCGTGTCGCATCCAAACAGGCGAACGGCCTCCAAGGCGGCGCGAACGCGGTCTTTGTCCACGAGTACCACAACGTCCCCCAAGGATCGGGCCAGCATGAAGGGCTCGTCCCCCGCAAACCGGCTATCTAGCAGGAGCCGCTCACCATCATGGACGATGCGCGTCTTGCGCCGCTCCAGACCTAGCCATTTGCGTTGCAAGCGACGGAATAATGGCGGTTTCTTCGCTTTGTACCCGCGCGACAAAATGGCCACGCGGCGACCGGCGTCTTGCAAAGTGCGCGCTAGTTTTTCGACGACGGGTGTTTTGCCTGTTCCTCCCACCGTGAGGTTCCCAATGGAAATCACCAGAACGCCGGGACTGCGCGATTTGAGGAGGCGCTTGCGGTACAACCAGAGTCGGGCACGGACGATGTTTCGGAACAGGCCGCTTAAGAGCCACAGCACGAAGCGCAGCACAGCGGCGCGCTTTCCCCTACGCCGTTCAAGGATGACCTCAATGGCAAATTGTTCAAACTCATCAAGTCGAGGGGAGGCCATGCAGGACGGGAGGATGCGGCAACACCGCTAGGGGGCAGACATTACCACAACTCCGGTGTTATCTGCACGGGTAACCACCATGCGATGTGCTCCCTGGGCGGCGGCGGACATGGCAGCGGCCACGGACTCTGCGTCTTGAAGGGTGACGCAGCAGATAGTTGAGCCAGAACCAGAAAGGAAGCCTCCAAGAGCGCCAGCGTTTTCTCCGGCAACGACGACTTCGTTTAGGAAGGGGATCAGGGCGCGGCGGAACGGTTGGTGGAGGCCGTCGATGAAGGCACCGCGGAGAAGTGCGTAATTTTGGGAGGCGAAGGCGGCGGTGATACGGCAAGCGTTGGCGCAGCTGAGGACGGCAGCGGCATGGTCGAGTTGTGGGGGTAAAACCTGACGGGCGGCGGGCGTGCTGACTTCGAAGTCAGGGATGAGAAGGACGAAAGCAAGGTCAGGGCTTACTTCAAACCGAGCCGTGCCAGAACCCCCAGCGACGGTGAAGCCCCCGAACGCAGCGGGTGCGGCGTTGTCTGGGTGGCCTTCGAGCGTCGCGCAGAGTTCAAACAGGGCGTGTTTAGAAAGGGGGGAATGGCAGAGCGCGTTCAAGCCAGCGAGGATGCCGAGTCGGACGGTGACTGAACTGCCCATGCCGCGAGAAGGAGGCACATCGCCTGTGATGGACCAAGAGAAGGGGAAATCAGGCAGGGCAGCCTTGCGAAAGAAGTGTTCGGCGACCTCCGCAACCATGGCGTCGCCGGGATGAAATTCGGCAGACGCCGCTGGCTTCACGTCGAGGCGAGTGACGGTGACTTGGTTGGCAAGGCCGAGGGCGATGCCGAGACAATCGTAGCCAGGGCCAAGATTTGCCGTTGTGGCTGGAACGCGTATGGTTGCGGACTGCATCTGGGGAGTATGGGAAAGCGGGGTGGTGGGGGCGAGGGCAAAGGCTGTGGGAGTGCGCCACGCAGGTGGAAGTGCGCTACGCAGGTGGCGCTTTTTTCGGTTCCCTTGAGGCCTTTCCCTCCCCGAGAGTCTCATTCTTTCCTTCCGCGCTCAATTGCCTGCGCGTTGCCGTCTTAGCTGCTGAAAACGCTGTGGGTCTGGTCTTTGCGATTGCACCTGGGAAAGCGTGGCGCGTTCTTCGGCAGAGAGGCCGGGGGAGTTTGTCACCCATTCAGTGGCCGCCGCCGGGTTGGTGCGTTGCCAGATGCTGATCGTTTGTGAAAGCACGCTTGTGCGCTGTGCGCCCGAGGGCAGCGTCGAAGCCCAAATCGTCGCGCCTTCAGGGTCTCGGGGCGCTGTGCGGTTGGCGAAAGAGGCCACGGCCGAGTTCCGCGCCGAGCCCGCAGCCAACGTGTCCAGCCAGGTAGCGGCTGCCGCCACATCGCGGCTCGCCCATTCGCGGGCGATTCCCCCAAAGGCCGATTCTTTACTCTGGCCATCGGGCAAAGTGGCGGCCCATTCCAAGGCCTTATCCGGACTTTGTTTTACGAGAGCCGCCGCGATCGTAGCGCCTGCGTTTGAAAGCGTATTAGGCGGAAGCTCGGCCATGAGCTTTTGCGCTTCCGCTAGATTGGAGCCGGCGATTTGTGTGACCACCGCATCAAGACCCGCTTTGCGACTGGCGCCTTCGGGGAGACGTTGCGCTGCGGCCAAGGCTTCGTTTGGATCCTTGGCCCCTAAGGTTGCAAGCGCCTGGGTAATGAGTTGAGACTGATCTTTTCCTTCTGGAAGCTGATTCGCAAAATCCAGAGCCCGTTGTGGATCGCTCTTGGCCACTTGATTCAGAATCAATGCGCGCGACTGATTTTTAATGTCCCCGTCTTCGAGGCCCGAAAACCAGCGCAGGGCACTCGCCGGATTCGACTTCGCCCAAGCGCTAAAAAAGGCGTCTCCCAAGGGCTGCGTTTTGCCCTCTGCCCAAGCTTTGGCTGCGCCTACGGGATCTACTTCTGCCCAGCGCCGTTCCAGGGCGCGAATGGCGATCGCGTTGTTTTCTGTTCTGGCTCTGCCCAGCGCCTCGGCAAGATCGTCCTTACCCAGCTCGCTAACGGCCTCATAAATAGCGAGAAAGCGGCGTAAATCGCTCTTTTCCTGAAACGCAGTGGAAATAGCGTCTATGGCCTGTTGCGGCGTGCGGGAATTGTTTTCGGAGGTTGCGCCACCAAGGAGTCGCGCCACTTCAGCCTCGACGGAAGCGTCGGCCCCCTCGGAAGATCTGAGCGACTGAGGCTCCTGAGGCGTTGCAGCCACTTCGCTCACGGGTTTGGGGGCGGGTGCCACATCGGGACTGACCGCATGGCGCAGGTTGCGGCCAAGCAGCACGCCCACAAAGACTGCAGCAACGGTGAGCCCGTGCCTGCGCAAGTGCTGTGTAAGAGACGGTATATTCACGGGGGACGGGGTTTATAGGAGACTAAAACCGGTAGCTCAGAAGTCACGCGGAGAGGTGGGAAAAAGAACCCGTCGAAAACCCAATCTCGGCGCATTTTCAATCTAGGGAGGGGACGGGCTGGCGGGTAGAATCTTTGCTGACATCCCCCCGCCCCTCATGTCTCGACAGTTCCTTTTTACCGTCCTCTGTGTCGCCACGTTG
>CAIWVL010000326.1 GCA_903916085.1 uncultured Spartobacteria bacterium | reverse complement strand
GTGGGGATCTTGAGACGACGAGCTTCAGCAACTGCAATGCCTTCGCGCACGGTATCGATGATAATCATCGCGTCGGGAAGCTTCTCCATCGTGCGAATGCCTTCAAGATTGCGCTTGAGCTTTTCGCCTTCGCGACGGAGAGCAGAAATTTCTTGGTTCCCCATCTTGGAGTACTCGGGCTGCTTTTCGAGCGTCTCGATGTACGTCATGCGGGCCACACTCTTACGAATGGTGGACATGTTGGTCAGGGTTCCACCCAACCAGCGCTGATTGACATAGAACTGACCACAAGCCTGAGCAGCTTCTTTCACAGCTTCCTGAGCCTGCTTCTTGCAGCCTACGAAAAGCACCTTGCCACCACGAGCGGCAATCGAATTCAAAAACTTGGTCGCCGCATCCAGCTGATGGACCGTAGAACCCAGGTTGATAATGTGCAGCGCGTTACGCTTTTCGAAGATGAAAGGTTTCATCTTCGGATTCCAGCGCTTGCTCTGGTGCCCGAAGTGGACCCCCGCTTCGAGCAGTTCCGTCATGAGTTCTGTGGACATAGCTTATACGACTTTAGAAAAAGGGTGGCGAGAATGACCGTCCCACTACGGCTTGGCAAGCCTTGGTTTGTAATTTCTTTCTGGGGCGTGGGAGGGAAGACGCTAGATAAAAGTGCGCTGGGAAGCAATGGGATTCACGGTGCAACCCAGGGAGAGCGCGCTGCGGCACCGACTTCTCGCCGTAGCCGTTATCATACTGGATCTCCCTCAGCTTCAGGGCACTCCCATTGAAAAAGAAGAAGCCGCTGGTAGATCTCCAGCGGCTCCTTTGTGTGACAGCGTGTGGCGCTTACTTTTTCACGTCTGAAGCGGGCATCGGCTCCTTGGGCCCAATACTCACCTTTTTTGCCTCCCAGCCGTCCTCATGTTTAACGGCCTGACCGCGCACGATCGAGCCCACGGCAATGGAATTAAAGTGCACCGGCTTGTTGTCGATCAGGATCTCCGTCTGGTCGTTGACCTTGAACATTCGCTCCTTGGCTTTTCCGTTAAGAGTGAATGTGTGAGTCATCGGATCTACTGCAACCACGTTTCCCGTGAAGGGAATGGCGCGCGTGGCCGTGCCCGGCTTTTCAGCTGCTTTTTCGGTTTCAACGGCCTTCGCCTCACCGGCATAAGCTACGCTGGAGAGCTGCATTCCAACGACAACCAATCCAAGCCCAATCAATCCAAATCGCTTCATAAGTTCCTTTTTTAAGCCCGCGGCTCGGATCAGTTCCGGCCGCGCAGTTGAGTTTTTTGAAAGCAAGCCTGTCCCCAGCGACGCTCCGCTTCCGGAGCCCGCCACTGAAAGCACTCGCCCCCATCATCCCCAATCGCGGCAGCCTGCACTAACGGTCGCTTTTCAGAGAGAAGCCGCCCTTGGCAACCAGCAGTTCTTCCAGTAATTCCACGCACTCCCGAGCAACCTCACCGGGCTCTCGCGCAGCATCCACCACTCGAATAAAGGGACGCTGGATCCCGAGAAAAATTCGGCGCACAGCCTCCAAAGATTCGATTCGCTCAAAGGCATCCGCTCCCCCACCGCGCAACCTAATTCGCTCCAAGGTGACCACTGGCGCGCAGTCCAGCAAAAGCACCAGATCCGGTTCCGGCGCGAAGGCCTCGTTTGCTAACAGCACCGCATCAGGATCCGCTCCTCGAGCGCCCTGATAGGCGGCGGTCGAAAAATAGTAGCGATCCAAGAGCACAAGCGCACCGCGCTCAAGCGCCGGCTCGATAAGCCCTTCCACATGCTGACGCCGGTCGTTCAAGAACAGCTCCAGCTCAGTTTCCAAAGCCAGGCGACCAGTCACGGCCGACTCTCGCAAGCGCCTTCCGTGCGGACCGTCGGTGGGCTCCCGGCTTAGGACCAGGCCGTCGCGCAGCCCTTTACAGCAATCTGCTAGGTGTCGAAGCACAGAGCTTTTCCCGGCTCCGTCCACCCCCTCCACAACCACCAACAGTCCTCTTGATCCCCTTTTTTCCATCGCTAAACCTCACCGCTCCCCAGCCACTTGGAAGCCTTCCGCCTCCAAAAACGTCCGAACACGCGCAGCTTGGTCACCTTGAATTTCCAAACTCCGCCCATCTACCGTCCCCCCGCAACCACAAGCAGCGCGCAGTTTTCGCCCCAGGGCCTCAATTGCCTTTTCCGTGTGCTGTTCGCCGAATCCGTCCACGACAAGCACCGTCTTCCCGCCCCGGTGCGCCTTTTCTCGGCGCAATACCACCCGCCCCGGCTTGGGCACTGGGCCAAGGGCCTCCGGACCGGCCTCCGCGTCGTCCGCTCCACTTTCGGGCCCTTGAGGAAGCCCGTCCATCTGCAACCCCGCAAACGCCGCGTTCAAGCCGCCTTGGGGACCGCTTACGGAAATGCGTTTGCGTGGAGAAGCCATGGATTTATCGGAATTGCAGGTGCTCGATCACAGCGCCTACGTGCCAGCTACATCCCCATGATCTGATAGCCACCATCCACATAAAGCACCTGTCCAGTGATAGATGCGGCGCCTTCACTCGCGAGAAACACACCCGTCGCTCCCAGCTCTTCCATGGTGCAGGAACGGTTCAGGGGCGCGTGTTCCTGGTAATGCTTCATCATTTCGCCAAACCCAGAAATTCCTCTTGCGGCAAGCGTCTGCATGGGCCCTGCGGAGATACAGTTCACACGGATTTTCTGCTTACCCAAATCATAAGCCAAATACCGAGTGGACGCCTCGAGACTAGCCTTGGCCACACCCATCACGTTGTAGTGGGGCACCACTTTTTCTGAGCCGTAATACGTCATGGCGACAATGGAACCGCCGCTGGTCATGAGGGGTGCCACCTCTCGGGAAAGCGCCACCAGCGAGTAAGCGCTTACGTCGTGAGCGGTTGCAAACGCCTGGCGCGTGGTGTTCACGAACAAGCCCTCAAGCGCTTCCTTCGGAGCGAAGGCGACGGAGTGTAACATCAAGTCCAACTTGGGGGTGTACTCGCGCACCTTGGCAAAGAATGCCGCAATGTCCTCGTCTTTAGTGACATCACAGGGATGAAGCAAGACATCGGAACCGAACTCTGCGACAAGTTCCTCCACGTTCTCCTTCAAGCGTTCCCCTTGGTAGTTGAAAATCAGTTTGGCGCCGGCTGCGGCCCATGCCTTGGCGATGCCCCAAGCGATGGAGCGCTTATTGGCCACTCCGAACACCACACCTACTTTACCTTCAAGAATTCGACTGCTCATTCCCCTCATCCTATTACCCGCCATTTCCCGAGGCAAAAGCGGAATTTGCACTGCCTTGGCCTCCTCCCTCCTCCAAAAAGGCGGATTCACGCTTCTTCCCCTTTGCTTCCTGACTCTTTTGGCCTTTTTAATCCTCAGCTCACCCTGATGAAAGTTTCCGACCTTCGAGGCATCCTCCAATACGTCCCGCGTTTCCGAGAAAAGATTTTCGTAGTCGCCCTCGACGGCGAGGTAGCGGCGTCCCCAAACCTGTCCAATCTACTGCTGGACCTTGCCGTGTTACGCTCTCTGAGCATCCGAGTCGTCCTAGTGCATGGGTGCGGCGCGCAACTGCTTCAGCTTGCTCAGGAACGTGGCATCGCCATTTCGAGCTCTGATGGCACCGGTATCACCGACGAAGCCACCCTCAAGCTGGGGATCGAAGCCAGTCACGCCGTTCTCCAGGAACTCATGCAGGGGCTCTCTTCCGTGGATTTGCGGGCTTCGTACGCAAACGCCATTGTCGCCCACCCGGCCGGTATCCTGAACGGGGTGGACACGCTTTACACCGGCAAAGTGGAGCGCGTGGAAACAGCTACGCTCCAATGCTTTCTAAATGAAGGCATCATTCCTGTCATCCTGCCCATCGGGTTTGATGGCGACGGGCGCACCTTTCGTGTGAACTCCGATGCTGTCGCGCTGGAAGTCGCCGAGGCCATGCGAGCGCTCAAAATCATCTACTTATCCCACCGGGGTACACTGAGAGTTGGAGAGGCCATCGTGCGCCAACTGTCCATCGCGGAAACCGAGGAGGTTCTGCGAAAACGCAGGGCCACCCTCGAGCCCTCGATGGTGTCAAAGCTCGAACACGCTGCGCGGGCCTGCCGCCGAGGCATCGCTCGTGTTCACCTGCTTGATGGCACCGAGAACGAAGCGCTCCTCAGCGAAATCTTCAGTCACGAGGGCATCGGCACCATGGTGTACTCCAACGAGTACCAACAAATGCGCCGGGCGCTCAAAAAGGACCTCCGCGCGATCATGGTGTTGATCCGAGAATCTGTGGCGAATGCGGAGCTAGTCAAACGCTCGCGCGCGGACATGCTGGCCGCCTTGGACGACTACTGGCTTTTGGAAATCGACCGACATCTTGCCGGATGTGTCGCCGTCCACTTTTATCCCGACCAGGAAACGGCAGAGTTGGCATGCCTTTACGTGGCCAAACGTCATGAGGGCCAGGGATTTGGGCGCAAACTCATGGCCTTTGCCGAACAGTTGGCGGCGAAAAAAGGGGCCAAATGGCTCTTGGCCCTTTCCACGCAGGCCTACAATTTCTTCCAACAAAAGGGCGGCTTTGTCGAAGTAGGCCCTGAGGAACTGCCCCCAGAGCGACGCCGCAAATGGGAGGCCAGCGGACGCAATTCCAAGATCATGCGCAAAGCCACGATCCGTATTTCCGCCACCGCCCAGTCGGACGCCCCTGCCTCGTAACTAGTACAGAAAGAATGGCTCTCTAAAACGGATGCGCCAGACCTCTGCGCATCTTTAATTTCGCCCGTAAATCCGCCCGCAAATGGCGCTCTGGTGCGAAGGGAACGCTGATTTCCAAACAGTCTGGCGCAGAGACGTCAAAAGGTCCGGCCATTTTTTAAGGGTCTCGCTCTAACAAAAAGCGCTCCTTTTCCACGGTTCCCTCCTCTAATTTCATCTCAGAGTTCCGAGCAGGAACGGATGGCCGATTTGAAATGGGAAGTAACAGAGGGGTGGAGGAAATTTTTGAGATTTTGTGCTCGGGGGAATCCATTTTAGGTCCGACTTTTTAGGACGTACTGCCTACTAGCCCCCTTTTACCCCCCTCTTCCCTCGCCCCCAAAAAAACGCTCGCCATGCATTCGCTCTGGATCGACAGCCTCGTCGTCGCCGCCTATTTCGCTGTCATCCTCTTTACTGGTCTGCGAGCAGGCCGCGGCGAACGCTCCATGGAGAGCTTTGCCGTGGGAGACCGCAACATCCCGTGGTGGGCCGTGCTGGCGTCGATTCTCGCGGCTGAAATCAGCGCCGCCACCTTTCTGGGAGCGCCTGGGGAGGGGTACGCCATGCGTAACTTCACCTACGCACAGCTCGCCCTGGGAACCATCATCGCTCGGTTCGTCATTGCAGGCGTCTTCATCAAGCCCTTTTACGACTTCCGAGTTGTCTCCATCTACGAGTATCTCTCACTACGGTTCGGCACAAAAACTCGGACCGCCTCCTCTGCTCTATTTCTCATCACACGGGCGCTCGCCAGCGGCACCCGCTTGTACGTGGCCGCGATTGTGATCGTGATGGCCTACGAACAGATCACAGGCGTGGCCCTCGGCCCGTTCCAGCAAGTGGGCGTTTACTCCATAGCCCTTGTGCTCATCACCGCCGTCACCGCCGTTTACACCGCCGTGGGCGGTATCAAAGCAGTCGTCTGGACCGACCTGATACAGGCCACGCTCATGTTCGGCTCGCTCGGATTCGCCATCTGGACCCTGCTCAACCGCGTGCCCGACGGCTGGGCTGGGGTGCGCGCAGTGCTCAACGGCCCCAAAGATTTTGCGATTATCGACCTCGGCATCACCCCAGGGGCTGGGTTCTGGGAAAACACGCGCTCCATTCTCGAAAGTGAGTACACACTCTGGGCCGCCCTCATCGGTTCGACTTTCACCACCATGGCCACCCATGGTACCGACCAAGACATGGTGCAGCGCATGCTAACAGCAAAAAACCACCAGCGCTCCCGTCTCTCCCTCATCCTCTCGGGGCTCGCTGACCTACCCCTCGTTCTGTGCTTCCTTTTAGTCGGTATGCTTTTGTGGGTCCACTACCAGCAACCCGGCAAAGACGCCCCGTTCGCCTTCTTCATCGTTAACGAGTTGCCTCCCGGTGTGCGCGGCATTCTTTTTGCCGGAATTTTCGCCACCGCCATGGGCTCGCTGAGTACCGCCCTCAACGCTTTGGCCACCAGTTTTACCGAAGACTGGTACAAAACCCGGATCCGCCCTCAGGCCAATGAGGCTCAGGTTCTCAGGGCTGCGCGCATCAGCACTGTCGTGTTTTCCCTAATCTTGGTGCTTATCGGCGCGGGCACGGCTTACGCAAAAATCGTACTTCACGCCCGAATCATCCCCATAGTCTTAGGCATTTTCGGCTACACCTACGGCTCGCTCCTCGGAGTGTTCCTGGTCGGACTCCTCACCCGCAGACGGGGCAGCGAGAACGGCAACCTGTGCGCGATGCTCGCCGGCTTTGTCGCCGTCGCCCTTCTGAGCGGCTTGCACAACGACCTCTGGGCTCTCCTGCACCCAGTCGCAGCCACCGGGGGAACCCCGCCTCTACTCTGGGCTCCTGACTGGCTCCCAAAAATCGAATTTCCCTGGCGGATCGCCTTCGGAACCGTCGTCACCGCCGCTGTGGCCGTCCTGTTCCGCACTCCGGAAAGTCAACTGGCCATTGCCAGAGCTCATTTGGAGCAGGCGCAAGCCTGATGGAGGAAAAACCGCAGCAACATTTGGCGAAGCGTTTGCCTACCCGCATTCATGGCCCATGGCAGCGCCCGTTCAGCCAAAGACCATTTTCGTCAACCCCATTGTGAGCTGTCTGACCAACTATTCACCAGCGCCGGGGGCCCTTTTTGCTTGTCCGCGTCCCCTCCCCTTTTAACCTCCGTGCTCTGCGCCGGACGAGAGCGGGCAGCCTGTGAATAACTTGTGAAGAACGTTGCACAACTCGGGAATTTCCACCCCCAGAACGCGTTCCGCCACAGGGTTACACACAGGTGACAGCCAAGGGTTCAAACCCGAAAGCAAAGCCTGCGACTCTCGCCCTTAACCTAAACATCAGCAACCATCTACAACTCTAACCAGCAACCCTTTCCGAACCGCCCTCCTGCCTCAAAGCTCCGCCATCCAAGCCCTTTGGCCGACGCCTCCGCCCCCAGCACGCAGCCTTGTGCATTACTAGTTTCTCCTACCCATCCCGTGGCCTCCATTTCCGAATCTTTCTCCCTCTCTGAACCCGCCATCCGCCTATGGGCTGAAGTCTCCGAAACCCTCCGCTCGGAGGTCAGTACAGACACCTTCCGGCGCTGGTTTGAGGACATTCAAGCGGTGGCCCTGGACGACACCAGTCTGACGCTGTGCGTGCCTAACTCCATCCACCAACTCTGGATTGAGAGCAACTACCAGTCCCTATTGCGCTCTGCGCTGATGCTCGCCACGGGAAAAGGCCGGGAAGTTCGCTTCGTTTTCGCCACGGCTCTCGCACCCGAACCTGAACCCGAACGCATTCCTGAGGAAATTTCAGAAGCCCCCGACACCTCGGCCGCCAGCAAAGCCCCCGTCAACAACGGGCTGAACCCGCGCAACACTTTTAGCTCGTTCGTCGTCGGAGCGAACAACGAGTTTGCTCATGCCGCCTGTTCCGCCGTCGCTGCGGGGCCGGGCAAAACCTACAACCCGCTCTTTATCTACAGCGGGGTGGGCCTCGGTAAGACACACCTGATGCATGCCATTGGACATCAAGTGCTTGCGAACAAAAAGAACGCCAAGGTGATGTACATCACCTCAGAACAATTCACCAATGACTTCATCGAGGCGATCCAGACCAATACTCTGGCAAAGTTTCGCAAACGTTATCGCCAAGCCGAAGTGCTGCTCATTGATGACATTCAGTTCCTGGCAGACAAAGGTCGTACTCAGGAGGAATTTTTCCACACCTTCAACGCCCTTTTCGACGGTCACAAACAGATCGTTCTCTCCAGTGACAGACCTCCTTCAGAAATCGCCAACCTCGAGAGTCGGCTCGTGTCCCGCTTCGAGTGGGGACTGACAGCAGAAATGCAGCCCCCAGATGTGGAAACGCGTACGGCAATTCTGCGCAAAAAATCCGAGGGGATGCAGGTCAAACTCGCGCCTGAGATCATTAATTTTCTGGCGGAAAAGATCCGGACCAATGTGCGTCGCCTCGAAGGTGCTCTGATGCGTGTAGCCTCTTACGCGTCCCTCAACGAGGGTAAAATGCCCTCCATCGAGCGCATCGAGATGCTCCTGAAGGATATTCTTCAAGAAGAGGCTCGCCGTGCGGTTACCATCGAACAAATTCAGCGCCGCGTCGCCGAACACTTTGATGTGCGTATCGCCGACATGACCAGTAAACGTCGGCCAGCCAACATCGCTTTTCCGCGCCAGATCGCCATGTATCTTTCCCGCGAACTCACACGTTCCTCGCTTTCTGAAATCGGCGACGCCTTCGGCGGCCGCGACCACGGCACAGTCCTCCATGCGCACCGTCAAGTCCGCGACAAAATGTCCAAGGACGATCGTACGCGCCAGGTAGTTTCCTTTCTCGACAGCCAACTACAGCGATGAACCATAGCCGAAGCTCTTTCTCGCCCTCAATGGCTCTCAGGGACCATTGCAGACCCCAAAAAAGGTGACTCTGAGCCCTTCCATGCCTTTAACTGGTTAAGTTGAGAGAAGACTGTTGCCTAGCGGGGTATCTTTCTTCAAAACGAACAAAAATATGAGATTCAGCGTCTCCAAAGACATCCTCCTGGCTGGTCTGCAAACCGTGCAGAACGTCGTCAGTTCACGCACCACTCTACCCATTTTGGCCAACGTCAGGATCGAGGCCGAGGAGGGCAAACTGCGCTTCACCACCACCGACTTAGACGTAGGCGTCACCTGCTCCACCGACGCCGCAGTCGAACGCCAAGGCAGCACCACCCTCCCAGTGAGACGCCTCGTCGGGATCGTACGCGAACTCCCCCAAGGCGAGGTCCACGTAGAAGTGGACTCCAAAAACATCGCTTCATTGCGCTGCGGCCAGATCTTCTTCAAAATTCACGGTCTCCCTGCCGAAGAATTTCCGCCATTCCCTGCCTTCGAGGACAGCAAAGTTTTCGTGCTGAAGCAGGCTGAAATTAAGGATGCCCTGCGCAAGACCTCCTACGCTATTTCCACAGATGAAACCCGGTACGTTCTCAACGGGATCCTCTTCTCCTTCAAGGAAAGCCGCCTCACCATGGTGGCCACAGACGGGCGCCGCCTCGGGCTCGTAGACCTCGAAGTCGAGTTCCCGCAAAGCGACGAATGCGATGTCATTGTGCCTACCAAGTGCATTAACGAACTCGCTCGTTTAGCGTCGGACACCGGCGAATTGAGGATGTACGTTTCCCAAAACCAAGTAGCTCTGGATGTCGGCACGACTCGTCTGGTGTCCAAGCTCGTAGAAGGCAACTACCCGAACTATCGGCAGGTGATCCCGGCTGAAGTGCGTGAACGCGTCACGTTGGAACGTGAACTATTCCTGTCCGCCGTGCACCGTGTTTCGCTGCTCTCAAGTGAAAAGAGCAACTCCGTGAAGTTGATCTTCACTAGCAACAATCTGGAGATTGCCGCAAATACTCCCGACATCGGCGAAGCAAAAGAATCCATCCCTGTGGTTTACAGGGGACCGGACATGACGATCGCCTTCAATCCAGAGTATCTCATGGCACCCCTTCGGGCGCTGCCTAATGATGAGGTTTTCTTGGATCTGATCGATGAAATGAGCCCCGGCGTAGTCAAAATTCAGAGTCCATTCCTGTATGTGATCATGCCCATGCGCGTGACCTAACAGACGGCTTCTTCAGACCAATTTATTTTCAATTTAGAGTTGCGCACTTAGGCGCACTCTTTAACATGTCCAACCCTGCCACTCGTGAAATCCCTGCTTCGAGTGGCGGAAGTTAATGCTCACGTGGCGGAATTGGCAGACGCGTACGGCTCAGGACCGTATGGGGAAACCCGTGGAGGTTCGAGTCCTCTCGTGAGCACCACTTTTACATCCCTCAGTTCCCGGAACCGCTGGCGTCCAAACATAGCGTTGGTTCTCAGTTATGAACAACCCGGCGTCCACAATCGTTCTCCGGCAGCACCTTGTCACCTTCCCGACAAGATTCCACAGACTAATAGGTAGCGCGGGCTAGAAATGACGCATGCAAGGCGGACCTCCTGAGCCCTAAAGGAGTAAGTTATCACAGCCTAGGGCAACGCCCTAGGATTACCGGCCAGATGAAATCAGCCCTGCAAGGGCGCCTCAAAACATGGCACAATTTAAGACGCCCCTACAGGGCTGTGGACTTTTTCGTCCAAAACCTAGTGCGTTGCCCTGGGCTGACATAACTCGCCCCGTTGGGGCTTCTGAAGCGAACCAATGCGGCACTTATCACCGAACGACATACTAGTTTTCACCCCGACCCCGCTCCCGATTGTTGCGTAAACTTCGCCTCCGCAACACTGCACACCACGCGCCCAAGGTATCGTCATGGTGCTATTCGTTCGCTAGATAACACCCAGCCACCACCACCACTCCGTGTCCCACTTGACCCCAGAACACCAACGCCTCCTCAAAGACAGTGCTCGCCAAGAAGACTGGCGCCGTTGGGGGCCTTATCTCTCAGAGAGACAGTGGGGCACAGTGCGCGAGGACTATTCGGAGTCCGGGGACGCTTGGAACCACTTTCCCCACGACCACGCGCGCAGTCGTGCCTACCGCTGGGGCGAGGACGGCCTATTGGGCATCAGCGACCGGCGCTGCCGCCTTTGCTTCGGCCTGGCCCTCTGGAACGGCAAAGACCCCATCCTCAAAGAACGCCTCTTTGGCGTCACCAATCCCGAGGGCAACCATGGCGAAGACGCGAAGGAACAGTGGCACTACCTCGATTCCACCCCGACGCACTCGTACATGCGTGCGCTCTACAAGTACACGCAGCAGGTTTTCCCCTACGAAGAACTGCTCAGGAGAAACGCCACACGCACCAAGCACGAAGCCGAATTCGAACTCCACGACACCGCCGCTTTTTTCGAGAACCGCTATTTCGACGTCTTCGTTGAGTACGCCAAGGCGGGGCCCGAAGACATCCTCATCCGTATCACGATTGAGAACCGGGGCCCAGAGGCGGCGCGTCTCAGCGTTCTCCCCAAGCTCTGGTTCCGCAACACCTGGAGCTGGGGTGACACTCACGGCGCCACAGAAACCCGTCCCTCCCTGCGCGAACTCGACCCGCACACCGTTCTAGCCGAGCACGACACCCTGGGCAGCCTCGTCTGGCACCTGGAAAAAACTGCGCCCCTGCTTTTTACGGAGAACGAAACGAACACAGAAGCCCTCTACGGCATTTCTAACTCTAGCGGCGTTGCTAAGGATGGATTCCATCGGGCACTCATTCAGGGAGAAACAGACGCGGTGCGAGCGCACTTCGGCACCAAAGCCGCCGCCCACTACGCGCTGTCCGTACCGGCGGGAGGCCAATCCATACTACGCCTCCGGCTTACCAAGGCACAGGAGGATCCCGGAGCAAAAGCTTTCGTCGATTTTGACAAAATCGTGGCCTTGCGCCAGAACGAGGCCGACGCATTTTACGCGACACAGATCTCCCACCGCCTCACGACCGACCAAAAACTGGTAGCCCGTCAGGCTTACGCTGGGCTGCTTTGGTCCAAGCAGTTCTATCACTTCGTCGTCCCAGCGTGGGTGCAGGGCGACCCCGCGCAACCAGCGCCTCCACCCGGTCGCGGAGAACTTCGCAATGGCGATTGGAACCATTTTCACGCCAACGACATCCTCTCGATGCCCGACAAGTGGGAATACCCTTGGTTTGCCGCCTGGGATCTCGCCTTCCACATGATCCCCATGGCAAAGGTCGACCCGGCTTTCGCCAAAGCACAGCTGGAACTCCTTCTGCGCGAATGGTTCATGCATCCGAGCGGTCAAATTCCCGCCTATGAATGGAACTTCAACGATGTCAACCCGCCCGTGCACGCATGGGCCTGCTGGCGTGTCTACAAAATCTCTGGCACCAAGGCACAACGCGACCTCGAATTTCTGGAGCGCTGCTTTCAAAAGCTGATTGTCAACTTCACCTGGTGGGTCAATCGCAAGGACATTGAAGGCAAACACATCTTCGCCGGCGGGTTCCTCGGCCTTGATAACATCGGCCTGTTTGACCGCTCCAAACCCCTCCCCTGCGGCCACTCTTTAGCCCAAGCCGACGGGACCGCCTGGATGGCTTTTTACTGCGGCTCAATGCTTTCGATGGCGCTCGAACTCGCCCAGGAAAAACCTGCCTACGAGAACATTGCGTCCAAATTCTTCGAGCACTTCATCCAAATCGTCGACGCGATGAACGCCATAGGCGAGGACGGTCTCTGGAACGAGCAGGACGGTTTCTACTATGACCAACTCTTACTGGAGCGCCGGGACGCTGTCCCCCTGCGCACTCGCTCTCTGGTCGGAGTCATCCCATTACTCGCGGTAGAAGTTCTGGATCAACGCGTCATAGACCGCCTCCCGGGCTTCAGATCACGCATGGAATGGTTTCTCAAAACCCGCCCCGACCTCGCAAAGCACGTCGAGTGCATGACCCAACGTTTGGGTGCTGGAGATCGCCTGCTGCGACTTCTCGCGGTTCCGTCAAAAGCACGCCTACAACGCGTCCTCAGGCATGTCCTGGACGAATCTGAGTTTCTGTCCGAGTACGGCATTCGCTCTCTCTCTCAAGTGCATGCAAGAGAACCGTATGGCATTGAGTTAAACGGCCATTATTACTCCATTACCTACGAACCGGGCGAATCGCGTAGCGGCCTTTTCGGAGGAAATTCTAATTGGCGAGGCCCTGTATGGTTCCCCATTAACTACTTGCTCATTGAGGCTTTGGAACGTTACCACCACTTTTATGGGGACAGCCTCAAAGTGGAGCTTCCCACGGGCTCGGGCAACTGGGTAAACCTACAACAGGTTGCCTACGAGCTGGCGAAGCGCCTATCCGCACTATTCACCTTGGACTTTAGCGGTAAGAGACCGTGCCTAGGTGAGACCCATCCGCATGCCCGGGATCCGCTTTGGCGGGACAACGTTCTGTTCCATGAGTACTTCCATGGCGAAAACGGAACAGGCCTGGGCGCCAGCCATCAGACAGGCTGGACGGCGCTGGTCACGCGCTGCCTTGGAATTGTGGGACGCAGTGGCGGCAGCGATCCCGAGAACGAGCGCTAAACCCGCTACAACTTACACAAAGCGCTTGTAAACAAGGACTTGCAAAGTATATGCAGGTCCTTTTTTCAGCCAATACAGGTGCCATTGAAGGTGAGTTAGAAGCTAGAAAGCGTATTTTTCTGATCAATTTCGTAACAAATCCTTGCACTTACCCCCGCGAGAACCGATAGTCCCCTCCTCCCGCGAGGGAACGCACTCGTAGCTCAATTGGATAGAGCATCTGACTACGAATCAGAAGGTTTCAGGTTCAAGTCCTGACGAGTGCACTCTTTCCCGCAAGTACTCGCTTTGGAAATTAGCGCTAGCCTAGCACCGCTGGTGCCAACTTAGTGCTAACTCACGAAGCCGCTCTGCCTCTCCGTGAGACATGAATACAGGGCCAAATCTCGCCTCTTGGGCATCTCCGAGCCGCAAAGATTCAGAGCTCTTCCGAGCGCCCCGCCTGTACCTCTTTTTTTCTCGGCGCACACTCACGCGCTTTCCGGTGAAGTTGGCACTCTCAACACTCCGCACGCTTCAACGGAGACGATGCCCCGCACCCCATCCTTGGCACGCACTGAACAGCGCCCCACAAGCAATGGGCGAGGCGGGAGGGGTGAGACATTCAATGTCCACTCAAAGTTAACCGCCTACTCTTGGGGCGTTAGTCAGACAAACTTTCCCCAACTGCGCTTTTTACTCCTGGAAAACTAACAAAGTAAAATAGGGGACAGACACTTTCCCCACTCTACTTTCGCGCTTTCACTACGGTGCCGTCCTGTCGCCGCGTTAGCTTGGTTGGAATCGTGCCTTCGATCATTTGACGCAGTCGGTCCCGCTTCTCGTCGATGCCCATTAGCGCCCTGCTGTGTACCTCGCACTGGATTTCGGAAATACGGGACTTCACATCCGACCTGAAAGTAAAATAGGGGACAGACACTTTCCCCAAACTTTCCCCACCCACTACATGCGTCACGGCTACTGTTCACGCACTAGCCGCGCCCAATTACGGGCGTTCCTCAGTTCAAGCGTTAGCCGTCGCTCGCACATCCTGCCTTTTATAACTACCACTACCACCATGACACGCCCTGATTACGGCATTGATGCACCAGGACTCGTCCGCACGTTTTTTCTTGTCGGCTCGGGTGCTCTGCTCCTTTTGCTTCTGGCAGCTTTCGGGTTTTGGCCTGGGCGTCCGTGGGGTGTTTTGCTCGCGGGATTACTGGTCTTGGTCGCGACTTACATGCTCGGTATGGGGGGCTTTATGGTTTACTACAGCCGCGTTACCAAGCTCCGCGACCGTGAGCGGCTCATCGAGCATCTGTCTCTGTCAGGTCGCGAGCGTGTTCTCGACGTTGGCTGTGGCCGCGGCTTGATGGTCGTAGGAGCCGCCAAGCGGCTCCCCGACGGCAAGGTCGTCGGCATCGACATCTGGCAGGCCGAGGACCAATCCGCCAACAGCCCTGACGCGGCTCTGACCAACGCACGTCTAGAGGGTGTGGCAGAGCGTGTCGAGGTTCAGACTGTTGACATGCGTCAGTTGCCATTCCCCGACCAATCGTTTGATGCCGTCGTCTCGCATTGGGCTATCCACAACCTTTACAACGCCAACGAGCGAGCAACCGCGCTGACTGAGATGCACCGCGTCCTCAAGCCCGGAGGGCGAGTCATCCTTGCCGACATCGAGCATCACGCGGAGTATGCGGCAGGTTTCGCAGGGCTTGGCTTTACCGACATCCAGCACGTGGGCGCGTCACTGAAGACAGCGTTTTCTTCGGCAGTTTCATTCGGCAGCTTTTGCCCGACGGCAGTGCTGGCACGCAAGCCAGTTGCACCCCAACTCACAATTAACCGCAACGGCTAACAACGGGAAATAGGGTACAGACACTTTTCCCCACCCCTTGACGCTGCATATTTTCCAGCACAATTTCTTAAGCCTGAACGCGGGAGCATCAAACAGCCTATTCCCCAATGCTGCCCTAGGCGTTCAACCGGCTAAGCAAAAGAATCCAGCAACCCTGCAAATGCGCGCCCGCCTTGTTTCTAGCGCTGAACTGAACCCGGGACGGTTTCTCTCCCGCATTCCAAAGTGATGCTCCACGAACAACGCGCTTCCCAAGAGAAAGCCCTCGGTAAAATACCGCACTCGGCACGACAGTTTATCACAGATTCCCAATTCCCCTTTGGCTTTATTCATGGCAGCAACCTCGTCCTGAGAGAAGCCAAGTTTTCCTGAAACCGCTT
>CAIWVL010000325.1 GCA_903916085.1 uncultured Spartobacteria bacterium | reverse complement strand
GGTGTCTGCGCGTGTCGTACCAAAAAAGGAGGGGGACGCGAGTGCCGTGGAAGTTCCCGGTGCGCGGTTGGCGCGGGAAGAGTTGTCGGCGAAAGCGATGCAGGCGGCATTTGCAGTGGTGCGCTGTCGACAGGCCATGGCTGTGCGCCGCATGGTGGAGGCGTCTGGGTACATTGAGACGGGTTTGAAAGCTGAGCCTGCGCGGCCGGAGTTGAAAGCGATGCAGTCCAAGGTTGAAGGCGAAATCCGGGACGCTAAAGGTCGTTATGAGGCAGCGCTCAGCAACAAGAAGCGCAATCTACCGCAGGCATTGCTGGCACTGGAAAGCGGATTAAAAACGTGCGCGGACTTGCCTCAACTTCTAAGTTTGCGCGACGAATTGAGCGGAGCGTTGGAGGAGAAAACGGCACCGCCCATCACGCCTGCTTTTCTCTCTCTCGCTAAGACTACCGCTTCCACTGCCATTCTAGAGGAGGGGCGTCGACTCTACACGACACGCTGCACGCAGTGCCACGACCTAGAGATGCTGGATTCCCGCAGCCCTGACGGCTGGAAAAGCGAGGTCAACAGTATGGCGCGCCGCGCCAAGGTCGATGCAGCGCAGCAGGATCAAATCGTCCAATACATTGCCGCAGCGCGCACGGTCGCGGGTGAATTGCCGAAGACTAAAGTCGAATAGCCCTCTGCGCCTGCGGGTTAATTCGGCATAGGCTCCGTTTCAACGGTCTTCCTTTGAATGGCTTCCCGATAGGCACTCGGGCTCTGGCCACTCAGCTTTCGGAAGACCCGGTTGAAGTGAGTGATGGATTGGAAGCCAGATTCGAAGGCGATTTCCGAAATTCTGGCGTGCGGATTTAGAAGAAGATTCTTGGCCTTAGCGGTGCGAACATTGGCTAAATACTCGGTGAAGGTCATGTTTGTGGCCTTCTTGAATACTTTACAGAAATAGAAAACGCTCAGATTGAGGGTCCTTGCTACATCTTGGACGCTCACATTGTCATGGTTGTGGGTCTGGATGTATTCCAGCGTCTTCTGTACAATTGGGGCTTCATCGGGCACGGTCGTTCCCGTTGGGGTGACGACTTGAGGCATTTCGGCAGCCATGCCCAAGTGGCGGGCGAAGACGCTCAATAATTGGATAAAGGCCTCGTACTGTGCAGGGGCGAGTACCTTGGAATGGAACCACGCTTCCTCAACCTTGGTGAGATCCGTGTTCACGCCCCAATCCACCAAGACACGGGCGATCTTGCTGAAGCCGAGGCCATCATTTTTTTGAAGTGCGACTTGTCCGGTGCGGAGATGGCCGGCCAAGCGTCCCTGTACGATCACGGGGATGGCGGTGTCAGACAGACCCGCGATGCACACTTCAGTGCGTGGAGACTCCCCTGTTGTATCGCGGATTTTGTGGTCCATCTGTAGACACATTTTACAGCCAGCGGCGCTTTTTGAGATCAGAGCGCAGAAGGGATTCTCGGCTGGATGATCGCGCAGAGGCAGCGAGGCCTCAGAGGCGTTTGAGGAGGTGTCGGCGGGTTGGAAACGCAGTGGCAGGCCGGATACCGCGCTGAAGGCACTTTCGTAGTCAGCGAGGATTTTGGAGTGAGAAATGGTACGCACCAGAGCTGCGTGAATGGGCATGGGATGAGTTTCTGGTGTGAAAGGTAGCGTGCGCAAGACAACAAACCGCGAAGAGGACAAAAGAGGGTGAGTGAATGGCAAGGGAGGGTGAGACTCCAAGGGGAGAAAGTGTGCAGAGTTGTGGCATGAGCCTTGCTGAACAAATAAATTGGGAGTACTGTAAGGTGGAGGGGAGCTCGCTGCTATGATTGCGTTATCGCTGACGATTTTCGTGAGCCTCGGTTTGGCGATGTTTTTTGTGGGACTGTTCTTGATTCAAGTACAGGAGGGCGGGGGAAACCCGCAGGATGCGCTGTTACCCATTGAGGGGGAGGAACGTGTGGTTGTTTCAAAAAATTCCAAGGGAGAAAGCCTGTGAATAATGTGATGGAAACGGGAATCCGCTCCGATCGGGTGCGGATTGATTATAATGACAAAATTGTAAGACAGTTTTGTGTCGCCACTTTGATCTGGGGCGTGGTGGGGATGCTCGTCGGGGTGCTGATTGCAACCCAGTTGGCCTTCTGGCAGTTAAACTTTGGCACTTCTTGGGCAACCTTTGGAAGGTTGCGCCCATTGCACACAAACGCAGTGATTTTTGCGTTTGTGGGAAACATGATGTTTGCTGGGGTCTATTATTCGACGCAGCGCTTGGTAAAAGCGCGATTGGCTAGTGATTTTTTAAGCACTATTCATTTTTGGGGATGGCAACTTATTATCGTGGCCGCGGCTATCACACTACCTCTGGGATTAACTCGTGGAAAAGAATATGCGGAGTTGATTTGGCCCATTAACATAGCGGTGGCCCTGATCTGGGTTGTGTTTGGTGTGAATTTCTTTGGGACGTTGCGCCGTCGCCAAGAGCAGACGTTGTACGTTGCGATTTGGTTTTACATCGCAACAATCATCACCGTAGCGGTACTTTACATTGTAAATCATCTACAGATTCCCACAAGCTGGACGCACGCGTATCCAATTTTTGGCGGGATTCAGGACGCTCTGGTGCAATGGTGGTATGGGCACAATGCCGTAGCTTTTTTTCTCACCACGCCAATGTTGGGGATCATGTATTACTTTGTGCCCAAAGCGGCGGGGCGGCCGGTGTACTCATACCGACTCTCAATTGTACATTTTTGGTCCATTGTATTCTTGTACATCTGGGCGGGTCCTCACCATTTGTTGAACACGGCACTGCCCAATTGGTTGCAATCGCTTGGAATGATTTTTTCGCTCATGCTGTGGGCACCTTCGTGGGGCGGGATGCTTAATGGGCTTTTAACGCTACGCGGAGTCTGGAACCGCGTACGCACCGAGCCTGTACTCCAATTTTTTGCTGCCGCGATTACCTTCTATGGAATGGCGACCTTTGAAGGTCCGCTTTTATCGATTAAATCGGTCAATGCGCTCTCTCATTACACGGACTGGACCATTGGCCATGTGCATTCAGCCGCGCTTGGGTGGAACGGATTTTTGACTGCGGGAATGGTTTATTGGCTGGTGCCTCGGCTGTGGAAACGCGAGTTGCATTCGCCTGCAGCTGCTCAGATGCACTTCTGGCTGGGGATGGTTGGGATTTTGCTTTACGTGGCCGCTATGTGGGTATCTGGGATTACCCAGGGGTTAATGCTTTCGGCCACAAAGGAAGGTGGATCTGTTCTAGCGAATCCAAACTTCTTAGATGCCGTAACATCGACCCGCTGGTTGATGCATTTACGCGCTACGGGTGGATTTCTATACCTGTGCGGGTTTTTGCTTATGGGGTGGAATGTTTTCAGGACCGCTTACGGCGCTGAAGTCCGAGACAGCTACATTGAAGTGGTCCCCACTAAGAGTGCGGAAAGAGCATTGGGGCTTTGCCTGGGATTGTTTAATGCGCCAGTTCTTTATTCACTTGGCCTCATTATTTTTGCGCTTGGCTGGGGAACTTTGGATGGCCTTCCGAGCGGTCTGTGCCTCTGGGGAATGATTGCCACGGTCATGGGCGCATTTCTGCACCAAGAGCTTACAGGAGGACGTTGGAGCGATTGGTACGATCGTTTACTGGCCAACGCGCTGCCGTTTTCGGTGCTCACAACCATCGCGGTGCTCATTGGTGGGGTCTCGCAGATTTTGCCAACGATCCTGATGTCTAAGGAGCGGATTACTGAGGGGGCAGGGCAGGAGCCGTACTCGCCTCTACAGCTCTACGGACGCGACCTCTATGTGAAGGAGGGCTGTTACAATTGTCACTCTCAGATGATCCGGACCCTCGCAGGTGACGTTTTACGCTACGGCCCTTATTCTAAGGCGGGAGAAAGCGTCTATGATCATCCGTTTCAGTGGGGGTCCAAACGCACGGGGCCGGATTTGGCTCGGGTGGGTAGCAAGTACCCCAACGTATGGCATTACCATCACATGCGTGATCCTCGGCAGATTTCGCCCGGGTCAACGATGCCTTCATACGCCTGGTTGCTGACTGAACGTTCGGAGTTCGAGGTATTGCCTGCGCGCATTGGGGTTCAGCGACGCTTGGGCGTTCCTTATGAAGCGAGTTCGGATGCCTCAATCATTGCAGACGCCCAAAAGGAAGCCGAGGCGATTGCGGCTGACCTCGCAGTGACAGGAGCCCCAGTGGCGGCTGATCGTCAGATTGTGGCTCTGATTGCTTATCTACAGCGACTGGGAAAAGTGACTGCTCACCCGGTCGTCGCGGTAGCTGAGGCTATCAAAAGTGAAGGGGGAGACGGGGTAAAGGCGGCGTCTGTTGAGGCCTCAAAAGTAGAGACATATGTTCCGTAGGCTTATTATCGAAGACTGGCAGCGCACACTCTCGCTCGTGGGCTGGATGTTATTTGCTTTAGTGTTTGTTACCAGCGGGTTGCGGGCGTTTTTGCTGCCCCGTACGGAGGTCAAGAAACTGGAGGATTTGCCTCTCGAGAAGGAGTTCCATGAGTAATCAGGAATCACGCAAAACCGAGGTCACGCACGCAGTAGAACCGCTGCGAGCACACGACTTTGACGGTATTCAGGAGTTTGACAACCCGATGCCGAACTGGTGGTTGGCCCTGCTGATTGCGAGCATCGTCTTTGCTTTTGGTTACTGGGCGGTGATGCACCGGTATGTCGAGGAAAGCGATCCTGGTAAGGTGCTGACGGCCAAAATGGAGCGAGCCTCCCAAGAAGCCGCGCGCAGGGCAGGCGTGCTCAGCAATCCCATTCTTTGGACGATGAGCCGAGACGCGACAGTGGTGAAGGCTGGAAAGGAAGTTTACCTCGCCTCTTGCGCGCCTTGTCATTTGCCGGATTTAGCGGGGGCGATTGGGCCAAACTTGAAGGACGAAATCTGGATCCACGGAAGTCAGCCTTTAGACATCCTGAAGGTGATTACCGAAGGTGTTGCCGTTAAAGGGATGCCAACTTGGGGCCCAGTGCTTGGACGCCAGAAAATCTCAGAGGTTGCGGCCTTTATTCTGTCTTTTCATCAGCCACCGGCGACGCCATAGGGCTTTTGTACTCGTATGTGTGCACCAAAATCAAATTTAGGCGCTCCCTCGGCATGTGGAGGAAAATGTGGTGTATCCTGCTTCCATGGAAAAACTGTTGCGGCAAGCTCTGAAGCACCTGATGTAACGGAAGTACCAGAAGCGGCCAGTGAATTACATTCGCCCGAGGCTCAAAGGGGTGTCGCGTCTGGGCGGCGCGAGATGCCTTCTCTGGACAAGGTGACGAGTTTCGGCGCCACGGGGCAGGGCTTAGTTATTTATCCGGCGCACGCGCCGGGGCCGTTCTACAGCGCTCGTGCGGCGGCTGGGATGTTGCTAGTGGTCCTTTATCTGGCCTTGCCGTGGATACCCATTGGAGGTGCGCCTGCCGTTTTCTTGAATGTTGCTGAGCGCCGGTTTCATCTTTTTGGACTGACCTTTCTCACTCAAGACCTGTGGCTCGGGTTCTTCTTGGTCTCCGGTCTTGGGTTTGGCTTGTTTACTTTGACTGCGGTTTTGGGGCGCGTTTGGTGTGGGTGGGCGTGTCCTCTGACGGTATTTTTGGATGTGGTGCGCCGGGTCGAACGTTGGATTGAAGGCGATGCACTCACGCGCAAGCGGCTGGACGGGGAACCGTGGACATTATGGATGGGCTTGCGTCGGGCGTTCAAAAACGGTGTTGTCTTGCTTTTGGCGACGGTTGTGGCGCATGCATTTTTGGCTTACTTCGTGTCCATTCCCGGCCTGTTTCAAATGATGCGGACAGCACCCTCGGAGCATCTGAGCGCATTTTTATTGGTGAGTGGAACAACAGCTTTGTTGTGGTTCTGTTTCGGGTGGTTTCGGGAGCAGTTTTGCATCGTGCTTTGTCCTTACGGGCGTCTGCAAAGTGTTTTGACGGATGAGCACACGCTCGTCATTGGGTACGATGCCACTCGCGGCGAGCCTCGGGGGAAGGTTCAAGTGGGCGCAGGCGCGGGAGATTGTGTGGATTGCATGCGTTGTGTCCAGGTGTGTCCGACGGGAATAGACATTCGCCAGGGGCTTCAGTTGGAGTGCATCGGGTGTGCAGCTTGCGTGGACGCCTGCGACACGGTGATGCGCAAGGTCCACAGGCCTTCGGGGTTGATCCGATACGATTCACTGGCTGGGTTGAGCGGCCAGAAGCGGAAACTCTGGCGGCCACGCCTCGCCTTGTACGGGGGATTGATGATGGCTGGATTAGCCGCTGCCTCTGTGGCGGTATCGACTCTGCGGTCCGCCGTAGTCAGTCTCACGCGGTTGCCTGGCGCTCCTTATTTTGTGCAAGGCGAAGTGTTGCGTAACCAATTTTTGTTGCGCGTCTTGAATAAACAACCGAGCGCTACTGTGTTCACGCTTGAGCTTGAAGGTAAGCAAGCTGAGGGACTGGCACTTCAGGGTGAACTTCACGAGCAGGTAGAGGGCTGGAGTGAGGGGCAGATGACCATTGTTCTCACTGTTCCACTCAAACACTGGAGCGAGGGCGGACCGCTCAAGCTTTTGGTGCGCGAGGCGGGTGGCAAGGTGGTCGCCAGCAAGACGCTTTGTGTGATGGGACCGGATTTTTCGGCGCAAACACCTCGGGCAACTGCCGCCGTTCCCGTCACCGGAGATAACCCGTGAAATGTCCGCCCTGGATGTGGATTGCTTTGGGCTGGTCTCTGCTGCTCTCGGCAACGGCGGTCACTGTGAAGATTTGCATCCGCAACGCCCCCAAAGAAGTACCGCTTGATCCTGTGATACAGCTAGCACCGACGCATGCACGTTGACTCCGTATTCGCAGCATTTCTAGCCGGACTCGGCACGGGGGCGCATTGCGCCCTTATGTGCGGGCCTTTGGCATGCGCACTTCAGGTGAGGCGTCTTGAGTATCATGCGGGACGTATTGTGTCTTACACATTAGCCGGTGCCCTTGGTGGTGGGATGGGGCAAGCCGTGTTGGGGGGACTCCGTTCTGGTCCATTGCGTGCAGCCCCTTGGGTTCTGCTGGGCGTATTGGTACTCATGGCGTTAGGGCTGGATAGGCAGATGCCTATGTCTGGGCTTTTGCTCCGATTAGGCAAACGTTTGCGTTTAAGCCGCAACCTTGGCTGGTTAACTCCCCTGATTCCTTGTGGGCCGCTCTGGCTGATGTTGGGAGCCGCAGTGACCACTGGCAATGTGCTCACTGGCGGATTGTTATTGCTAAGTTTTAGTGTGGGGACCGTTTTTTGGTACGCGTTCATTCAGTCTGGCGTACTGAAATTTCAAGATGCCGCGTCACCCTTGATGGCGCGTCGGGTGCAGAGCACATTGGTGTGGTGCGCAGCCTTGGTCTTGGGTTGGCGGCTTTGGAGTGGAGGCGTAAATGGGTGCTGCTCTCTCTAATCTCCGGCAGTTTCCCGCTCAGAGCGCCGCGCATTGTGCCCATTGCGGCTCACCTTCTGACTACGTGAGCACGTCCTCAGACAACGGGCCGGCCTTCTGCTGTAACGGCTGCCGCTTTGTTTACCGGCTCATTCAAGAGCAGGGCCTTGCAAAGTTCTATGATTTGCGCGAAGGCATTCAGCCTCCGGTGCAGTCCTCGGTGTTTCAGCGGCACAACTTTGAGTGGCTCGTTCCTTTGTGCTGCGGTCGTGACGGCAGAGTTGAGTTGGAGCTGCAAGGCATGTCGTGCCTTGCTTGTGTTTGGCTGATTCAACGTGTGTTCGAAGGATTCCCAGGGGCGCAAGAGATTCGGGTTGACCTCTTGCTGGGCACGGCTGACTTGAAAGTGTCTCCGGAAGTGTTTCCCGGCATCCAGTTTGCTGAGAGTCTGCAGCGCTTAGGTTATCGAGTAGGACCTCGAACAGGGGGACACCATTCCTCCTCAGGGAGGGCCTTGTTAGTGCGGATGGGCGTGTGCGGTGCCTTGGCAATGAACTCCATGCTGTTTGCGGTCCCCGTCTACTGCGGGCTAGAGGCGAGCGACCGGCTCACTCAAATTTTCGCGAGGGGCGCGTTTGTGTGCGCCTCAGCGTCTATGGTTGTGGGGGCGACGCACTTTTTAGGACGGGCTTTTCAGTCGGCGCGCAAGGGAATTGTGCACATGGACTTGCCGATTTCGCTCGGGTTACTGGCGGCCTATGGAGGTTCGGTTGCGGCGTGGATTTCGGGCGACGGCCGCGGACTTTATTTTGATTTCGTGTCCATTTTCACCTTTCTAATGCTCGTGGGGCGCTGGGTGCATCAGAGTGCTGTTGCGCGTAATCGGCGTCGATTACTTCAGGCACCACTCGCGCTCTTACGTCCTGCCGTGGGAGAACGCTATGCTGTGGCAGCCGGGCTCGCGATTCCCGTGCGCTCACTATTGCTGTCCGATGCGGCTGATTTGGGATTGGAATGGATCAACGGCGAGCCCGAGGCGCGCTGTGCCCACACCGGAAGCGCCGTGCCATCGGGGGCGATCAATTTATCCAATGGTAGCCTGCAACTGGAGGCCTTAGAGAATTGGGAGGACTCACTGTTATCCCAATTGCTGGCAGCTCCTGTGGTGCATCCTGAGCAAGATTCAGCTATTCAGCGTTTTATTGTAGGCTATCTGTGTGTGGTCTTGTTGCTAGCGTTCGGGGGTTTCTGCACCTGGTGGCTCGCTGGGCAGCCGCTCCAGGTGGCCTTTCAGGTATTGGTCTCTGTTTTGGTCGTGTCTTGTCCTTGTGCAAGCGGAGTCGCTCTGCCCCTAGTCACAGAACTGGTCACGGCTCAGATGCGAGATTGCGGCGTTTTCGTCCGCGAACCCGGTGTCTGGACGCGACTTTTGAGAACCCGTCGTCTGGTTTTCGATAAGACGGGTACGCTCACTTCAGATTGTCCTCGGTTGCGCTCACGTACCGAGTTGGAAACGTTGGCGCCTGGAGCGCTTATGGCGCTACGGCATTTGGTCGGCCGGTCGATGCATCCAGTGGCTACCAGTCTACGGGAGGCGTTAGGACAGGCCGTGGCATCTGAAGGTGAGTCCGCAGACGAGGCAAGCGAGTTTGCCGGGCTTGGGTTGGAATGGCAGGATAGTCAGCAAGAGCGGTGGCGTTTGGGCCGTGCCGAGTGGGCGCTTGAGCGCCTGCCCATGCCGGATGTTGCCGCCAAAACAGTGCTAAGTTGCAACGGATTAGCTGTCGCTGGGTTTGAGTTTGAGGAAACCCTCCGACCGGACGCTGCGCACGAGTTAGAGGCGCTGCGCCAAGCTCATTTTGAGGTTCAAATTTTGAGTGGTGACCATCCGGCGCAGGTGGCCAAAGTGGCTCAGAAGTTGGGCCTGCCGGTGGCGAATGCGTCTGGAGGGCTGACGCCATCTGCAAAGGCTGAGTGGCTCAAGGCGCATGGCGCTTGCTTCGACACGTTGATGCTCGGCGATGGCGCAAATGACGCGCTCGCGTTTTCAGAAAGCCTGTGTTGCGGAACTCCCGCCGTAGACCGGGGCGTGCTCGAACAACGCGCCGACTTTTATTATCTTGGTCGCGGCCTTGCAGGCGTTCGGTTGCTCATTGAGGCCGCATTTTTCAAGCGACGCGTCAGCCGAGCCGTTTTGGCATTCACGGGAGCATACAACGTCGTGGCCATTGGATTGGCATTGGGTGGAAAAATGCATCCCCTGTTGGCTGCCATCTTAATGCCGATTTCTTCGCTAGCCACAATAGCATTGGTGTTTTTTTTATTCAAAAAAAGCGCTGCAAAAAAACCTCTTTTTCCATTATCAAAATAAACCACCCTGTAAATGAAGATACGATATAAGATTCTCTTGGCCTCGACTTGGGGCGCCGTCGCTACTGGCATTGTTTGTGTCGCAGTCAGTCGAAGTACACTTCGTACTCAAGGGATTGAACAAACCCGAAACGCGATGCGCACAGCGTTGATTGGAGCGGAGTCCGTCCGCGATTCGTTTTCAGCGATGGGTGAGACTGGGGTTCTGCAAAAAGAACACCTCCTGAGCGATTTTAGAGCAATAAAGACGGCTGGCGGAGATGTGACAGGAACGGCCCTTTATCAAACGATTCCCATTATCGCCGGTTGGCGCGCTCTGGACACGGTATCTAGGCAGCAGGGGTTCAGTTTGCGGGTTGCTAAGGAAAATGCTCGAAATCCTAAAAATGTACCGACTGCGGAGGATACCCGGATTCTTGCGGCTCTTGAACGTCAAAAGGGGGATGAGTATTTTGAGGTGAATGAGGCGTTGGGCGAGATGTTTTATGCACGTCCGATTATACTCACAAAGGATTGTCTCAGTTGCCATGGGGATCCGGCTAAGAGTGCATCCGGGGATGGCAAAGACATCTTTGGCCAGAAGATGGAAGGCTGGAAAGTTGGGGAAGCGCATGGTGCTTTTATCTTAAAGCAAAGCACCCGCGAGATTGATCGTTTTGTCAAAGAGAGCACGCAAACGATGCTTCTCGTAGTGGCGCTTGTGGGCGTCATTTCGTTGGGAGTGAGTCTTTGGATTGTTGCTCACGTTTTACGCGGATTTGCAGCGATTGAGGCGACCCTGTCTGAGCGCTGATTGGCGTCTAGTAGGCAGTACGGTGAGAAATGACGCATCGGTTCGCTTCTGAAGCCCAACGGGGCGAGTTATGATAGCCTAGGGCAAAGCCCTAGGTTCTGGATGAAAAAGCCCACAGCCCTGTAGGGGCGCCCGAAATCGTGCCATGTTTTGGGACGCCCTTACCGGGCTGATTTCACATGACCGGTAATCCTTGGGCGTTGCCCTAGTACCCAAAATCAGCGTCTTTTTGGGTGATTCCCTGGGCAACAGTCCCGATTGGTTCGTTGATGCCTGCGCTTGCACCCCTGCCGGGGTGCGTCTGTTTAATCGCGGGCCTACCGGTGGTATCGCTTGCGCTCAACCACCGGCTACCTGCCGTGAACCCTTCGGGTTCATCAGAACAGCTTCTGTAATTTGTCCCCCCCTAATGCTAATCTCCAAGTAACCCAGAGGGTTACCAGATGGTAGCCGGTGGGTGAGCGTAAGCGATACCACCGGATTAAGGCCTATACACCAACGCACCCCGGCAGGGGTGCCAGGCTTTGGGGCGCCTAACGATCCGCCACTTATCGCCGAACCGTTTGCTAGTGCGCGAGCAGTTCGCGTAGCACGAACGGCAGGATGCCGCCGTGACGGTAGTAGTCGACTTCGATGCCGGTATCGATGCGGCTCCGCAGCGCAACAGTTTCCGAGGTGCCATTGGCGCGGTGAATGTGCATTTCCACCGTGCTCATGGGTTTGATGTCATCGCTGAGTCCCACGAAATCAAAGGTCTCGGTGCCGTCTAGGTGCAGGCTTTGGGCAGTGACACCCTCAGGGAACTGTAGTGGCAGTACGCCCATTCCCACTAGGTTCGAGCGGTGAATGCGCTCAAAGCTTTGAGCCACCACTACCTTTACCCCGAGTAGACGCGTGCCCTTGGCAGCCCAGTCCCGCGATGAACCTGTGCCGTATTCTTGACCCGCGAAGATCACCAGAGGCGTGCCCTCAGCCTGGTAGCGCATGGAGGCGTCATAAATGGCCTCCTGTTCACCGCTAGGTTGATGGATCGTGACGCCACCTTCAACGCCGGGAACCATCAGGTTTTTGATACGCACGTTGGCAAAGGTGCCGCGCGTCATGATCCTGTCATTGCCTCGGCGCGAACCGTAGCTGTTAAAGTCTTCGAACCCGACAGAGTGTTCCAGAAGGAACTTGCCAGCGGGTGAGGCTTTCTTGATGGCACCAGCGGGGGAGATGTGGTCGGTGGTGACCGAATCTCCAAAGATGCCTAGCGGACGGGCTCCCTTGATTTCGTGGATGTGTCCGGCGCTGAGGGCGAAATCCTTAAAGAAAGGAGGCTCCTGAATGTAGGTGCTCTCGGTATCCCAGTGGTAGATTTCCCCGGTGGAGGAGGGGATTTCATTCCACTTCGGATTCTGATCGGCGAAGTTGGAGTACAGTCGGCGGAAGGCTTCGGGCGAGAGGGCGGAAGCCATGGCTTCGCGAACTTCAGCCAGGGAAGGCCAGATGTCTTTGAGGTAAACGGGCTTGCCGCCGGTGCCATTGCCGATGGGTTCGTGCGCAAGATCCTTGTCGACGGTTCCGGCCAGAGCGAATGCCACGACCAGAGGAGGGGACATCAGGAAGTTAGCCTTGATGTTCTGGTGAACACGGGCTTCGAAGTTGCGGTTGCCCGACAGCACGCTGGCTGCAACAACGTCGTTTGCGAGGATGGCTTCTTCCAGCTTTGGATGAAGCGGGCCGGAGTTTCCGATGCAGGTTGTGCACCCGAACCCGACCACCTGGAAACCGAGTTGGTCAAGGTAGGGCTGCAAGCCTGTGCGGTTCAGGTAATCGCCGACAACGCGCGAGCCTGGTCCGAGGGAGGTCTTCACCGCTGGGTTGACTTTGAGACCGTGCTCGACGGCCTTTTTCGCGAGCAAACCGGCGGCCAACATGACGCTGGGGTTGCTCGTGTTTGTGCAGCTCGTGATTGCGGCGATAAGCACGCTGCCATCGGCAATCTGCGTCTCTGCCTCGTGGTAGGCGGCAGCTGCAGGCTCAGCTGTTTTGTGCAGCTGAACAGGGTAATGCGTGTGGGTTGAGGCCGCTGCCTTACCGTACCCGCCTTCAGCGAGAGGCTTGGTGAGCAGTCCTTCAAACGTGCTCTTGAGCGCATTTAAGTCAATGTGGTCCTGCGGCCGCTTCGGACCTGCGACACCAGGGACGACCTTGGAAAGATCCAGTTCGAGGTCCACGCTGTAGTTGATTTCGCCCTTGTGCGGGATGCCCCAGAGACCCTGCGCTTTGTAGTAAGCCTCGAACGTCTGGCAATGTTCTTCGGGACGGCCCGTTTCACGCAGGTACTGGACCGTTTGTTCGTCGACTGGGAAGAAGCCCATCGTGGCGCCGTATTCGGGGGCCATGTTGGCGAGGGTGGCACGATCCACCACGGCGAGACTGGCTGCGCCGGGGCCGTAAAATTCGACAAACTTGCCCACGACCTTTGCTTTGCGCAGCATTTGAGTCACGTGGAGGACGAGGTCGGTGGCCGTTACCCCTTCAGAGAGAGCGCCTGTGAGGTGTACTCCCACCACTTCGGGGGTTAGGAAATACACGGGCTGACCGAGCATTCCAGCTTCTGCCTCAATGCCACCGACGCCCCAACCGACGACCCCGAGGCCGTTGATCATGGTGGTGTGCGAGTCCGTACCGACGAGGGTATCGGGGAAATAAACGCCACCGCGTTCGAGCACGCCCTTTGCGAGGTACTCGAGGTTTACCTGATGCACAATGCCGATGCCGGGAGGCACGACGCCGAAAGTTTTGAACGCCTGCTGGCCCCACTTGAGCAACTGATAACGCTCGCGGTTCCGCTTGAACTCAAGGTCCAGATTCTGTTCGAGGGCGCTCGATGAGCCGAAGTAGTCAACCTGTACCGAGTGGTCAACCACGAGATCTACTGGGACCAAGGGTTCGATGATGCCAGCATCCCGTCCCATGCGGGCTACGGCCGAACGCATCGCTGCCAGGTCCACGAGAAGGGGGACTCCAGTGAAGTCCTGTAGAACAATACGGGCGACCACAAACGGAATCTCCACTTGCGCTGGAGCCTTTGCGTTCCAGTTGGCGAGGTTCTTGACGTCCTCGGGCAACACTTTTTTGCCGTCGCAGTTGCGCAGCACAGATTCCAAGACGATGCGAATCGATACCGGCAATTTAGACACCGGACCAATTCCAGCGGATTCAAGGGCGGGCAAAGAGTAGAACTGGCCCTGTTTTCCGGAGCCGGTGTCGAATGTTTGGGGATGGAAGGCGTCTGTGCTCATGGTTGCTGAAGGAAAAGAAACGATTTGATGGCGATCGGGCAAGCCTGCGTCACCATTTGTGTGGCGTTTCGTGGCGGAAACGCAAAAAAAGGCGAAAACACCGGGGCAAAACGGCTGCTTCGCCGTCGAGAGGCGTCCGCTGTTCTGGCTGCTCGGATTGGGAAAACATCTGAGAACTGAGATGCCTCATGGGCGAATCGAAATCAGACCCGTGCAAGGCGGGCCGGACTCCCCTTGTAATCTGCCGTGACCCGGGTCCAGCCTGCGCTTAGACAGTCTGGACATAGCACGGTCTCGGGGTTCTCGCGTTCGGTTTCTTCTGAGAGAATAAAGAGTCGGTGGCAGGGATCATGGAGACAGTTCACGAAGCGGCTACTGGAGCGTCCGGTGTGCGCGCAGCTGCCGATCGGCGTCAGATTTTGTTCCACTGGGACGGTCATGCGTTTGTCAAAGACAAAGCATTCCCCTAGCCAGTGTTCATTACCGAACTCCTTCTGGTAGTTGACAATGCCGCCATGGAGCTGGAACACCTTCTTGAACCCTTGGCTGCGAAAAAGCGCCGACGCCTTCTCGCAACGAATCCCACCGGTGCAGTACATCAGGACGGTCTTGTCTTTGTTCTCGGCCAATTGCTCCACATACGCTGGCAACTCTCGGAAATACTCAATTTCGCACGCAATCGCCCCCTCAAATTTACCGGCTGCAGATTCGTAGTTGTTCCGAACATCGACCACGACGACTTCGGGGTCAGCAGCTTCCAGTTTTTCCTTCCACTGCGCGGGGCTGAGGTGGTTGTCCAAATCTGCTTGGAGCGGTGTATTGGCACCGAGAGTGACGATTTCTTTGCGCACTTTGACTGCTAGTCTGGGGAAAGTGTCTGGTGCGCCCGCGCTCAATTTGAACTCGATGTCTGCGAATCGAGCGTCGGCCCTCAACGCCTCCATGTATTTTTCCACAGAATCACGCGGACCGGCTAGGGTTCCGTTGATGCCTTCGGTTGCGATGAGGAGGCGTCCTTTCAAACCCAGCTCCCGACACAGAGCGCGCTGATCTGCCGCGAAGTGTTCCGGGTCGTGAATCGGCACATACTTGTAGTATAAAATGACTGGGTAGTCGGCATCCATAACTACCAAGGCTTTACGCTGTGGGGCGCGTGGATGCAACTCTGTTGCGGACTCAGGACAGCTGTCGTGCGCTTTCTAAAAAGTGAATCTGCATTGAATTTGCCATTTGCCGTGCGCTTGTATGTAGGTTGCATGCGGCAATACCACGACCTGCTCCGGCTTGTACTCGAAAGCGGCCAACCTAAACACGACCGTACCGGCACAGGTACGATTTCGGTGTTCGGCGCGCAGACCCGCTTCCGGCTCTCCGAGGGTTTTCCGTTGGTTACCACAAAGAAAGTACATCTTAAGAGCGTCATTCATGAGCTCCTCTGGTTTTTGAGGGGCGACACGAACGTGAAGTCCCTTCAGGAGGCAGGGGTCTCTATTTGGAACGAATGGGCCGCGCCAGACGGTAGTTTGGGCCGCGTGTACGGCGCTCAGTGGACGGACTGGCGCACGCCCGAGGGACGCTCCATCAATCAAATTACGGAGCTTATCGAGCGCCTGCGCAAGGATCCTGACAGCAGACGGCACATCGTTTCCGCGTGGAATCCGGGGGAAATCCATCTCATGGCCCTACCGCCCTGCCACACGCTCTACCAGTTCTACGTGGCGAATGGCCGTCTCAGTTGCCAGCTCTACCAGAGGAGTGCGGATATATTTTTGGGCGTGCCATTTAACATCGCCTCGTACGCACTTTTGACCCTGATGGTGGCGCAAGTGTGCGGGTTGGAGCCTGGTGACTTTGTGCACACCTTTGGCGACTTGCACCTCTATAACAACCACCTCGAACAGGCACATTTACAGCTGAGTCGCGAGCCTAGACCGCTACCCTCAATGCGTTTAAATCCCGAGGTGCGTGACATCCAGGCCTTCCAGTACGGGGATTTTACCTTGGAAAATTACGAGCCGCACCCTGCCATCCGCGCTTCAGTTGCGGTGTAGCTAAAATCGCAGCAGAGACTTTTTTCCCGATGAAAGCAATTGCGGCGATGGCACGAAACCGAGTGATTGGGGCAAATGGAGCCATCCCGTGGCATCTACCGGAGGACTTCCGCTGGTTTAAGCAGTGTACTTTGGGAGGAGTTGTCGTGATGGGACGCAAGACGTTTGAAAGTTTGGGACGACCGCTTCCGGGACGGCGCAATGTGGTTGTCTCGGCCACTGCGACATTTCCTGGGGTAGAAATGCTACACAGCTTGGAGCAGTTGGAGGAGCGACTCTACGCACCCGCTCCGGTGTGGATCATCGGAGGGGCGAATGTTTATGCGCAGACCCTGTCGAAGTGCAGTGATCTTTTTTTAAGTCTCGTGGACATGGAACCGGAGGGAGACGCTTTTTTCCCCGAGTTCGAGAGCTTTTTCCGGCTGCATAGGGTGATCGGAAGTTTTGAGGGCTTTGAAGTCCTGCACTATCGTAATGATTCTGCCGAGGAACTTTCAGTCTGATGGAAGTGCATGTCTTTGATGCAGTAAGCCCCTGTTATTGAACCCAGTCTCGAATTAGAATTGGGCCGGAAATCCAACTTGGCCTAGCGAATAATTCAACCGAGGGAGGGCTGGTATGTTTGCGTACCGTGCACGAGGGTTTGCAGCGTTGATTGGGGCGACGCAGTGTGTTTTGCATTGGCTCGCCATGTTTTTGGCGGTGCTTTTGCCATGGGTCGGACTGGTTCAGGCTCTGAGCGTGCGTTTTGGGCCGCTGTGTTGGGCTTGGGCAGCGGGAATCGGAGCGGAGGCGCTGTGGCGAAGCGGTAGAGGGGTCTTTGGTATCTCGCCAGAATGGGGCACGTGCTGGAAGCGTGCGCTTTTCACTGCGGCTTTTTCTGGAGCGACGGTGTTCGACCCTGTGGTGCGGCAGATGTCTCTGATCCTTGCGGTGTGGGTGTGGGCCGCCCATGTCTTGCTGCTGGTTGGCACGCACTGGGCGCTGCCTCGGTTGTTTGCTCGGGTGCTGTTCTACGACCAGCACCGGCACCGGGTGGTGGTGGTGGGGGCTGCCTCCAAGGTGGCTGACCTAGGGAGGGTGCTGCGATCCAAGCAGGAGTTGGGCTTTCATCCTGTGGGCTGGATGGGGCTTGGGGAGGAGTTTGTAGGGGACGCTGGACTGCCGTTTTTCGGTGGGGCCCACGAGCTGGAGCAGGTGGTGCGGCAGGAGTCCGTGGATCAGGTGATTCTCGCTGGGGGGCTGAGGGATGCGCAAGTCAGCCGTTGGAAGTCTGATTGTGAGCGTTTGGGCGTGCGTCTTGTCGTGGCTCAAAACTTTGCTGAGGTGGATGCCTGGCAGTTTTCTTGGGAGGCCCAGGGAGAATGGTGCTTTGGAGTGGCTTGTCGTGAGCCTCTCCAAAGCCCATTCAACCGGGTGCTGAAACGTCTTTTGGACATTGCCGTGGCCGTTCCTGCTGTTCTGTTTGTGGTGCTACCTGTGGCTCTCGTCACCATACTCGCCCAGCGTAAGCAATCGCCGGGCCCCCTGTTTTATCGCCAATTGCGGCATGGTCGGGGTAACCGTCCCTTCCAGGTTTGGAAGTTCCGCACCATGCACAGTGACCCTGCGCTTGTGGCCGTCCAAGCTCAGCAGGCAATGCGCGAGGATCCCCGGGTGTTTCCCTATGCCTCCTGGCTACGGCGGCACAGCTTGGATGAGCTGCCGCAGTTTTTAAATGTGCTTCTGGGCGAAATGAGTGTCGTCGGACCTCGGCCACATTTTGTGGATCATACGGGCCAGTTTGCGGAGCAGGAACGCTATCATTTGCGCAGTTTTGTGAAGCCGGGCATCACTGGGCTTGCTCAAGTGAATGGCTGCCGTGGAGAGGTGCGCCGTCCAGAAGACATGGAACGCAGGGTGAAGTTTGACATCGCCTACGTGGAGCAGTGGAACTTGTTGCTCGATGTGCGCCTGATTTTCTCCACGGCATGGCAGGTCGTGGTACCGCCTGAGACTGCCTATTGAGGGCAGGGAACGCCTGCTGCGCTAAGTGCCAGAGCTGCGCAGCCAATCGCGCCGGCGTCGTTGCCCAGGATCGCAGGGACAATGCGAAGGTTCCGGTTGATCACAACCGAAGTACGACTTTGAAGGGAGCGTTCGATGTGGGGGAAAAGCCGCTCACCGGCCTTGGCCACGCCGCCGCCCACAACAATGACGTCAGGATTGAGAATCCAGACGATGTTGGCAAACGCCGCTCCAAGCTCATTTCCTACTGCTTCCCAAAGCTTGAGGGCGACGGGGCAACCATTGCGGGCGGCCAAATCAAGCTCCTGTGGAGTACACTCCCGGGCTGGGGCTGAAACTCCCGCTGCTGAGTAGGCCTCCAACGCACGGGCGCTGATGTGATGGTTACCTACATACATCTCCAGGCAGCCAAGATTACCGTACGGACCGCTCGGACCCTTGAGATCAATACTTGTATGGCCGATTTCGCCCGCCGCCAGCTGCGCTCCTCTGAAGAGCTTGCCGTCCAAAATAAGGCCACCACCGACTCCAGTTCCGAGCGTTACGCAAACGGCGTGCCGAGTGTTGGCGGCTGCTCCGTAGAGCCACTCGCCGTAGGCCATAGCGTTCGCATCGTTTTCGAGGATGACTGGCACCTTTAGGCGCTCCGACAGAATCCGACTTACGGGAATCTCGTTCCACCCTTGCACGTTGGAAAGCCCGTGAACGATCCCATTCTCGCTGTCCACGAGCCCCGGCAGCCCGATTCCGACAGGAACCACCCCCGGCAGTTCTGCGCATAACTCCCGTACAGAAGCCTCCATAAGACGGAGGGTCTCCTCCGCACTATGGCCTTGAGGATCAAAGGGCGTGGCCCGTTTTACGATGCGGACCCCTTGGACTAGGGCGGGTTTGACGCTGGTGCCACCGAAGTCAATGCCAACGGCGTAGGGTGGGGTGGAGGAGTTTTCAGTCACGATTTAAGCGAGGAGGCAGAGGGTGAACTGGGAGTAAAGTGGCGCTTTCCGATCAAACGCAACCCTTCAAGCGTTAATTTCGGGTGGACAGCGGATATTTCTGGGAGGCCTGCTGCGATGAGGTCTGCGTAACCGCCGGTCGCAACCACCTTAAAAGCTTGATGATTAGGTAGCGTTTCACTGATTTTCGAAAGGATTTCCCGTACCAATCCTCGGTATCCGTACACGGCCCCAGCTAACATCGCGTGCTTCGTTGATTTCCCAATGACTCCCGGCGGTTCCAGTAACGTGATTTTAGGAAGCTTTGCAGTCCGCTGGTGCAAGTAATCTGTCATGGCCTCCAAGCCTGGAGCGATCACACCGCCTACGTAATTGCCTTCTGGAGAAATAATGTCGAAAGTCACTGCTGTGCCGAAGTCTACGACCACCGCTGGCGGCTGATACAAATGAGCGACGGCAACAGCGTTGGCGAGTCGATCGGCGCCGATGGAGCTCGGTTCTGGGTAATCAATACCTACGCCAAGGTTGGTCGCGCTACCGACTTCTACAAGCGGAGTTTTGGCGAGTAATTTTCTCAGTAACGCTCCCTTGGCTGGCACCACTGAACACAATACCACAGCGTTATACTTCCAGCCTTTGAGGAGCTTATGCACTGCGGCTGCAGTTAGTGTACGGGAGGGTAACCGGCGTACGGCACCCACCTTTTCCGAGCTCGAAAGTGCGAACTTTGTGAAGGAATTGCTGTTGTCAATGAGGAGAAACGCGGCCATCAGGAACGGCTTCCAGGAAAATTTGCGGAGAGTTTGCCCAAGGCACTCACAAGCTCAAGCCTCGGATGTAAAGCGGCGCAAGGAGGCGCTTGTTTCGCGCCGCGCAGCCCTGAGTGAACGAGGCCCGAGCCTAGAGACTAATGACGCGCTGATAGAAGCGCACCCCATTCGCTATAGGGCGGGGGAGCGTGGAAATTTTTGTGCTCAGCAGCGCGTTCCAATCGTCCAACGGGTATTTTGGGAAACCTGTGGCGACAGTGTCGGGGAGATTGAGGGCGTCCATGGCACCTGGGGCGAGCTTCATGGCGTTCTGGGAATCCAGAACGGCAATGGTGACGATCATGGAGGCGATGTTGTTGAATCCGTTTTTGGATAATTCAGCGGGAATTTCCGCGTCGGTGAGTAGTCGGGCCGCCACTGGTTTGGCTGGAGTGGTGAGATCGGGCTTTCTGAGTAGGGAAATCTCGAGCCTTGATACGTTCTGGGCGATCGGCTGGTAATACACGTCCTCACTGGTGGCCTGGGTTAGGACTTTGGTGAACGTCCCCCCAGCCCCCTGTCCATCAGTGCCTGCGAGTGTTGTGGAAGGTACGGGTATCGCCGGAGAACCCGCTAGCACCACAAACGGCATGGCAACGTCTTCTCCTTGCGTGGTCCAAGGAAGTGTGCGTGCGTACCGTTGTAGTTCTTTTGTGGTGTGTCCCCCAGACTGGACCTCCTTCACCCGGTAGCCCACCAGCGACACCGTGCTCCGTGTCTTTGAGTCCAAATTGGGTGCGTAGCCGGAAGTTTCGCTGAAGAGGTAAATGACATCGTTGCCGGGCAATTTGCCTACGAAGCCATCGACGTCTGGGCGCCGGACCCGGTGGGCAATGTCCGATGCAATCTGGCTCAGGGCATAGCGCGCCTCAGAATCGCAGTCGGAGGACTGCTTTGCCGAGGATGTTAATCGG
>CAIWVL010000324.1 GCA_903916085.1 uncultured Spartobacteria bacterium | reverse complement strand
GGTGGGTTGTTTTTTTGGTCAACTTTTCCACGTCCGACCGTAACGCCCTGAGCTCGGCGCGAACCTGATCCTCCACCATGTGAGAACCCTGGGGGCCGTGTTCATGCTCAGCGCGGGCGTGGGGTTTTACTGAGCTTTGCTGTTCGCAAAACGCTGTCACTTCGCGCTGGAGGGTCGCGATACTCATGAATAGGTCCGGGAGCGAGGAGGGAAGGATGTTGCCATCGGTGCCTTCCAGAATGCCAGGGCATTCCAATTGGAGGGCGGCTTCCAACCTGCGCACGGGATCGCGCAAGATTTGGTGTGCGCTGGTGACGTTTTGAAAGCGCTCCTTTGCCTCGGAGGCTAGGTTTGTATCGGGGTGCCACTCGGCGGCGAGCCTGACAAATGCGTTTTGCACAAGCGCGGGCTCGATCCAGGGTCTGACTGGCAAATCAAACGCTGCAAATGGGTTGTCCATGAAAAGTGGGAAGGGGAGCAGTGGGCCGGTTGGGCCGGCCCGCAATGTACGCCGATTGTGTCCTCGGGACGAACCCGATTTTTAGAAGGGGCGTTCCTTGATGCATGCGTCTGGGTTCTCTTACATTTTTGCCGTTCTATTTGTGGCCTCGCCCTTCCTCTGCCGTTAGAACTGACGCATGAATCTCGGACTGATAGGTTGCGGCAAAATGGCTTCCGCCCTCGTGCGCGGAGTGTTGCAGGCGGGCGTTCTCGCGCCTGAATCGCTCTGGGCTAGCGACTGGTATTTTCAGGCGGCCGAGGCCTTGGCCACAGAAACCGGGCTGCGCGCCGTGCGCTCTAATGCCGAGGTTGCGGCAGTGTGCGACACGCTTTTGCTTTGCGTAAAACCTCAGGACGTACCAGCGGCTCTGGAGTCGTTACGGCCGGAGTTGTCCGGGAAACTCGTGATCTCCATCGCGGCTGGGGTTTCCCTGGCGACGCTAGAGGCGGCAGCTGGTGCGGGCGCCCGCATCGTGCGTGTCATGCCGAACACTCCTGCCCTAGTGCACCGAGCTGCCTCGGCTTATGCCCTTGGCACTACGGCCACGCTAGAAGATGCGGCGACGGTGGAAAAACTCTTTGGTGCAGTGGGTTTTGTCGGGCAAGTCAAGGAGCCACTGCTGGATGCCGTCACCGGCTTGAGTGGGAGCGGTCCCGCGTACGGTTTTTTGATGATCGAGGCGCTAGCTGATGGCGGTGTTTTGATGGGATTACCTCGCGATCTGGCCTTGAAGCTCGCGGCCCAAACCCTCGTCGGCGCTGCGGAAATGGTGCTTCAAACCGGGCAGCACCCCGCTGTTTTGCGCGATGCCGTGACGAGCCCTGGGGGCACTACCATCGCCGGAATTGAGGCCATGGAGGCGGGTGGAGTGCGTGCCGGGCTTCTGGGGGCGGTGCGGGCTGCAACCGAACGATCCCGGGAATTGGGTAAAGCATCCGTTTAGCTGAGCGCCTTATGATCGAGCCTGTCGCGCATTCTCAACGACCTAGCCGTGTGCGGTGGCGTTTACTCTTGGCTGAGACGGTAGCGTTTGCCCTGGTGGGCGGAAGCTCGCCACAAGGCGCGGAATTGGTGCCCTTTCGCGGAACAGAAGCGCAGGAGTTAGGCTTGATACCGATGGTGACCGAGGCCTCCGGAGGTGCAGAAAAGGCTTCAGGAGACGTCTCGGTTCAGGAGCTCTTACGGTCAGGATCGTCGTCTATGGGGCGGGGAGATCTGCAGGCGGCGAAAGTCGCCTTTGCTAAGATTGTGGAGCGCGAACCGCAACAACTCGCTGCGCTCATCAACTTGGGATGGATCGCTCAGCGTGAAAAAGCTTGGGGTGAGGCGGAGGCTTATCTGAAAAAGGCGCAGCATTTAGCCCCCGAAAATGCCCCTGTTTGGCTGGCCTTGGGTGTGGTTTATCTCGAACAAAACCGCATCGATTTTGCTCAGGCAGCATTCTCGCAAGTCGTTGCATTGGAGCCAGAAAATGCGCGGGCCCACCGCTTGCTGGGACTCACTTTCGGTCGCAAGGCCTGGTATTCCGGCGCGGAAGCCGAACTGCGCCGCTCCATTGAACTCGAACCCTCCGATGCAGGCGCTCATTTCAATCTCGCCGTCGTGTATTTGCAGCGTCAGCCTGTCGCTCTGGAGCTCGCGCGCCGCCATTATCATCGCGCTGTGGATCTTGGCAGTGCGCCGGACCCTTCAATCGAAGCCCTGTTCACTGCAAACGACCACCCTCCAACGGGTGCCAAAGTGTCTGCCAGCCGCTGACCCCGCGCTCTCAACTTTTTATTTCTACGCCCGTGTCTGAACCTGACATTTTCCCTGCCGCTCTGGATTTGGTTTTGGACGCCCTGAGTGCTCGCGAGCGTTCGGGCAGCGCAATCAAGGCTCCGGTGGCTGATCTGGCCGCCTTTTTGCAGGTTTGCTCAGCCCACGCGCCCGCCGCTCCTTCCAGTTCAAAAGCTTCAATAAAAGCCCTGCCCGCCGCTTCGAAACCCGTTGCGGCTGCCGCATCCGCTCCGACGGAAACGCGTCCGAAGCGGGCGACTTCGGTTTCGAGCGAAAAACCGCAGCTTCCCATCGACCACGTATTTCCTGCTCTCCCAGAGCAGACGGGGGAAGGGGATGCAAGGGAACGACTGGAGGCGCTTCGGTCGATGGTGTTGCCGTGTACGTTGTGTCCCAGCTTGGCGGCGACCCGTGCGCATGTGGTTTTCGGGGAAGGTAATCCCCACGCAGAACTAATGTTCGTTGGCGAGGCTCCCGGTGCAGACGAAGATCTCGAGGGTCGCCCATTCGCGGGCGAAGCTGGGGCATTACTGGACAAAATGTTGGTCGCCATGGGTCTCTCCCGTGAGTTGATCTACATGAGCTCCGTCCTGAAATGTCGCCCCGATGTCCCGGCCGACGAACCCGGCTCGCGTCCGCCGACGCCAGCCGAACTTGCTCGGTGCGCTCCGTATCTAGCCGCTCAGATTGCGATCATCCAACCCAAGGTGATCGTGGCCTTGGGGGCGGGGGCGATGAGCGCGCTCTTCGGCACAACGCAACCGATGGGCAAACTGCGTTCGCACTGGCTGGCTCTGCACGGCATCCCCGTGATGCCTACTTTTCATCCCACGTATCTCATCCGCAATCCTGCCAACTCTGAGAAACGCATAGTTTGGGAAGATTTGCTCCAAGTTCTCGAGCGCCTCGGGCATCCCATTTCTGAGAAGCAGCAGGGCTACTTCAAGCCCAAGGCGTGAGGGGCTCGTTGCGCCGTTTTCACGGAGGATCAACATTCAGCATTCTATGCAGCGCGATCTATGGCCACAGCCGCGGTGAAAGGGGGAACATGATGATCTTGCTGAGGCGTGCCTTTCCTGAACTTGTTGTACTGTGATTTCCAGCCGACGCGTTTGGCATGTGCGTCCAAGGCGGCATTGAGTTCGCGAAGATTCCCCCAACCGGCGGGGCCAGCAGTCCTGCGGTCGCGGGGCCGCAGTAGAGCGGCGGCGATGCTTGCTTTTGGCGGACGGACGCCAATCTCGGGGTTCTCCGCTTCGTCGAGTGGGAAGAGAAGTGGATCTCTAAGGTTCAGCGCGGGTTCGGCTTGAGAGTAGCCAACGACAGATGTTTCGTTGTTGGGGCAAGCTGTGGTGGTTGCGTTCACAACTTACTGGAAGGCCTGGATTCGCAAAAATTCCGGGCCGGGAATAAAAAATGGGAGATGCCGGTTCCGGCATTGCAAGAGCGAGTTTAGGTTCAGTCACGACGATCCTTAAATTTGCCAGCAAGCATTCGCTTAGTGATCTCATTTGCAGAGATTTGGGGAGATTTTGCCGTGAATTCAAAAAGGGCCCAATCGGTGTGCAACAATGGGGGTAGGCCACAACCCACCCTCTTATGCCCAACGAAGAAATCGACCACATCATCGACGGTATCTGTCAAGAGTTCGACTCCCTATCGGACGCTTTTGACTTCCCTGAAGTAACTTATCCCGAGGATGTCCCGCGCAACCGCGATGCGTTTCCTGAGGATGAAGATACTCACTCCCCACTGGATTCAGGGACAGGCGGGACGTTCCGACCTGCGGGCAACTTCGGTTGTTCCGTGAACATGTATCCCGCTACTAGTCGCGGAGTTTGCAGGCCTGAATTTCTTCTGGTCTTGCCGTCGGATCCGTTGCGCAAAAATGGCTGGGTGACACCGCTTGAACGGCAGCGCCGGACCATTTTGTACTTTCAAAACGCCCTGCGCGCGTTGCATCGCTGGGCGTCAAACTGCGGCGGTAATGACGTGTTCCTCCTCGTCGAACAATGGCCCGTTACCCCCGGACTGACGGAGTCGCCACTTTGGGCAAGCACTCTGGCAACGCACGGCATCCACCCAGCGGACTGGCAGGCAAACGGAGGAAACGCTCAACTTAGGCTGAATGGATTACTTCGAAGGATTAAGCGGCAACAGTCTCTGACTCCTCCTGACTTAGACGGATTGGTCGACATTATTGATGACCTTAAAAGGTACGGGAGCCCCAGATGGTGGCACCGTCCTCATCGAGAGCGCTTGGTTGATTCGATAAACGCAGCTCCAATCCCGATCGGTCTTCGGAAGCAACTGCTCGCGGCTGTGCATTACAATCTCCACGTGTTGATCGACCCGTCGCTGAGCTTCCACGAAAATCTACAGGCCTTCCGTGAGTATCATCCGGAGGTGAATTTTTACATCCGCCTAGCGGCGATGCCCCGCCAAAAGCCGGTTCGATTTTGCTGTCTCAGCGGTCAGCGCTGGCCTCGCGGCTAGCGGTTGCGCGGCGGGATGAAAAAATTTCGAAAATCTGACGATCTACCGGAGGAAGACTCGGCTGTGTTGCTGTCCTATTTGGGGCTTCGTCT
>CAIWVL010000323.1 GCA_903916085.1 uncultured Spartobacteria bacterium | reverse complement strand
CGCAGGCGCACCTTTACCTCCAAATCCCCACGCCTTACAGGCACCACGACGTCCATCGATTTGATCATTCCAAAGGCATTGACCAACTTGCGCGCGTTACTCCCAAATCCCTTGCCCTCCATCCACATCTCTAAAGATAGCCACAGCGCCAGACTCAAAAAGCACACCAGTAAGTGCGTCTCCACTCGTTCTGTTTTCCGGTGATAAACCGGTCGCAGGCCTATGTCGCTTTTTGCTGTCCGGAAAGCGGCCTCCGCCTGCGTGAGTTGCATGTACCAACGCCACAGTTTTTCAGGATCTGTTTCCGTACAGTTCGTACGCAGTAAATACGCCCCCTTGGCCAAGTCGCTTTTGCTCCCCTTTTCCAACGGGCAACTCAACTGCACCCCAATAGCCCTCTGCTTCTCATCCTTTAGCACAACCGCATCCATAAGCCGCGCCGCCGCTGGATTGCGCCCCTGCCAGAGGCCGATCCGGCGTTCGATTTTTCCAAGCAGTTCCGGTTTTGGAGGCGTCTCTCTGTGATTTTTTCATCCTCGCTCCAAACTGCGGACCTCGGGTTAATCCCGTAGAGAATGACCGGCGCGACGAGATAGTTGAAAACTAGCGTGAGCATCTGCTGGTTGCCTGCCATGGTGTGCAGGCCCGACTAAGGTGCCTCGACCACGAGCACGCCGCGCATCACGCGCCAATGGCCAGGGAAAGTGCACAAATACGGATAGCGGCCGGGCTGCTCGGGGATGTTGAAGGTGAGCTCGGCGCGAGCCTTGGGGGCGACGAGACCGGTGTGCTGGAGAATTTTCGGCGAGTCGGGGATGTAGCCTTTTGCCATGCCGTTCGGGTCGGCGGCGAGTTTGTCGGCGAGTGCCCCGACTTCTTCCTCCGAGCCGGGCGCGCAGAGGACAAAGTTGTGCATCATCAGGTCGGGGTTATCGAAGATGAGGCGAACCTTCGTACCGGCTTTCGCGCGGAGTTCCTTCGGCGCGAATTGCAGCTCGGGCGCGGATTGTACGCGGAGGATTTCACCGAGCGCGACATTCGCTTTTTCATGCTCGTCGCGCAGCGCAGCGAACTGTGTGGCGTCGGCAGGCACGTTCACGCTACGGAGCCGTTGGCCGAGGGCGTCGAAGAGATAGACTGCGGGCAGATTGCCCTTGAGTCGGCGGTAGGTGATTTCGATGACGTTGAGGCCGGGAGCAAGTTCGAGCGGCACCTGCTGGTCGCTGCTCCACTGCGAGTCGAACGAGAAGACTTGCACGCCGTTCACGGCGACATCGAGAAAGCTGTATTTCACCGCGAGCGTGGCGGGTATCGCGGCATCGGCTTTCACAAAAGTGCGCTGCACTCCTCCGCCCGCATCCTGCCACTGAGCGAGCTTCGTTTCGGGCGCGATTTCGAGCACGGGGACGCTCGCGGAAATGAGCGGTTTCGTGCCGAAGGCGAGGTCGTCGAGCATGCGCTTCACCGCAGGCTCGGTAGTGTCGAGGCCGGCGTGGAGGACGTGCTCGACTTCTGGAAAGCGCGGGCGCAGATGCGCGATGGCATCGATGACTTCCATGCGCACGCGTGGGTGCGGGTCGGCAGCCATTGTGGTAAGCGTGGCGGCAATGTCGGGCAGTCGATCCGCCTGCAAGCGCGCGAGGTGAACGGCAGCGGCGCGGTATTCGGGCGTCGCGGATTTACGGAGCGCGCCGAGCAGCGCGGGGCGTGTCTGACCGAGACCTTCGGCGATGAAAACCGCTTCAAGCATCGCTTGGTCGCGCTCGGGTTCATTTGCAGGAAGTTTCTCAAGCCAGGAGTCCACCGCAGCTAGGCCAGGCTGGCCAAGCTTGCGCAATGCGATGCGTGTGTGCTGCCGCACGATGTCCTGCGGATGCGTGAGCAGCGCACAAAGCTCTTCAGGAGAGGCGCCTTCGATGCGTGGCCACTTTTTCTCCACCGGACCATCGTTACGTGTTATGCGCCAGATACGGCCCTTTGTGTGATTCCAGCGCGGGTCACGCATCGGATTCTGCGCATGGCCGATGATCGTGCTGCTGAAATCCGAAACGTAGAGTGCGCCATCAAAACCAAACGCGACATCGGCGGGACGAAATGCGGCATTCGGCGACGAGACGAGGTCAAGCCGTCCCGAGCCGCGTGCCTTGCCTTGCTCGAAGTCCACCTTCGTGATTGAGACCGCGTGGCTCCCGAGCAACGCGGCACTCGCCATGCCCTGCTGATAATCGGCGGGAAAATTCGGGCTCGAGATGCTCGCGGCGGCGCTACCTTTTCCGTAGCCAACGAACTTCGCATGCGCGAACGGATGATAGGCACCGAGCGGCGTCCAGGTGAGTGCGAGGCCGTCGAGAACGAGACCGTCGCCATACATCTGGTGCGCGTTGCCCCAACGGTCGAAGGTAATCTTCCACGGGTTCGGAGTGATGCTCTGCCACTCGGTCTCCACCCGGCCCGTGCGCAAGTCGTGCCGCAACGTCG
>CAIWVL010000322.1 GCA_903916085.1 uncultured Spartobacteria bacterium | reverse complement strand
GCTTGAGCAAGGTGAAGTACTGATCACTGCCATGCCAGCATGGTATGAGTTCCTCTGCGGACCAGTCTCCGAGGATCAAATTAAGGCAGTTCGATCCATTTTAACTGAAATCGCGCCTTTGGATGAAGCTCAGTCTGGGGAGGCTTCAAGGTTGTTCAACCAGACTGGCAGAAAACGATCTCTGCGCATAGACGCTTTAATTGCGGCATGCGCCACCATTAAAGGCGCCCTGCTTGCAACACGGAACCTTTCAGACTTTGAGATTTTTGAAGACCACGGGTTACAGCTTATTGGGTAGTCGGCTTATCTCTCGGCAGTCTGCTACCAGAATTGGGAACTAGGGGTCAGTGTTCATTTTCTTTCATTTTTTCATGCCCAGATGCTCCGCGATCCACGCTTGGGAGAGTTTTATTTTTGGATAGCAACCCTATAAGCAACACCTTTCGCGACTCCGTGCAACCAACCCCAACCAATTCGTCCTTGGCGAGGTTTGCCACACTCAATCCGCTCCCTGCGCAGGGCCAGCGCGTGTCGCTCACCCCGATGGCTGAAAGAAAATGAACACTGACCCAAATTTCCACTCTCGCACGTCAGCGTGTTTGCTGAAGTGCAAAGGCAGCTCGATGCGTGTGGCGTCGTCATCACCGAGGATGCCCATGCCTTGAGCCATGATGGCCAGCGCTATTTTGGCGTGTTGGACATCACCTTGCAGGGCGGAGGGCTCTTTGAATGGAGCTCGTAGGTATACGGAACAGTCATGACAAGACCTTCCCTGCTGGCTTAGTAGCAGGCACTAAAGTATTCTGCTGTCATAATTTGTGCTTCAGAGGTGAGGTTCAAATCGCCAGGAAACACACCCGCTTTGCTGAGCGTGATCTGCGTCATTTGACGGCACGAGCAATGGGGCAGCTTGGAAATAAACGCGAGAGCCGTGGCCATAGGATTCTCCGCTACAATGAAACAACGATACACGACCAGCGAGCCCACGACATTGTGATCAGAGCCTTGGATGCTGGTGCGATTACCACAACCCAAGTTCCAGACGTGATCCGCGAATGGCGTGAACCCAGTCACAGTCAGTTTCAGCCGAGGACAGCATTGAGTTTGTTCAATGCAATGACCGAGGTGCACAAGCGGGTGAATCCGCACACCGCCTGCCGACGCGGAAAAGCCTTGTATGGGCTCTTTGATTCAGAGACAGGGGTACACTGCGGGAACTGAGGGTTGAGGAGAGTGCATCTGGAGACGTCCGAATTGCGAGTCAGGGATGCTGTACCGTCCCTGGCGGAAAGAGGTTCCGGTGTGGGCCTCTTTTTTAGGGATTAGAGGAAAGACCCCGGACATTTCAGACGCTTATCTTCAGGTCTAGTTTGAGCACAGCGGTGGGGTCACACTTTCCCGATCAAATTGCTGGTCAGAGACGAACGCAACTCTGCCGTGAATCAGCAACTTCCAGGGACCTGACTTTTGAAATGCCGTCCGAGGTCTGAGTGCAGAAAAAAGAGAAGGAACGGTCTGAGCCTCGTCGAGAATGGTCATGTTTCCAAGCAGTTCGAGTTCATGGGCGGGGTCCTCGGTAAACCTGAGATGCACCAAAGGAGACTCGACGTCTTTGTAACTCGCTTCAGGGAAAGAAGTCCGGGCCAGCGTGGTTTTTCCGACTTGCCGAGGGCCGACGACGACTACAGCAGGGAACTGATCAGCTAGTTCTCGCAATCGCTTTTCAGCTAACCGGTTCCAGTTCATTTGTTCAAAATAGAGTCCTAAGCTCTAATTTGCACTCGTCCTGTCTGGTGTCAATAGCCCGGAGGGAGACCTTGGCGAGTTAGAGACGATGGGTCCGACCAGCGCGGGAATTGAGATAGGAACCTGCATCGAGACGGGCACCCCAAACACGACGTGTCACCCAGAGATTCAACCTCCTTCAGGCGAGCAGGCGCGGCTGAGGCTGACACCCTCGCAAAATACTTCGGAAAACGTCGGCAACTCTGGCGGCGCTATGATGAGTTTGCCGCCTGCGGTTAGTTCCCCCCGAATCCACAACCAAGTTTCAAGCAGCACCTTCAACTTACACTAAACCCCTCCGCAAACTTTGACGTAGACCCTGAGTTGGATGATGAGGTGGCCTGTTTTGCGGCCTCTCCTTTTACTTAAGTCCTTCTCGCACAACCATAAGTGTCTCCGGCGAGAATCGAACTCGCATTTACAGTTTAGGAAACCATTGTTCTATCCATTGAACTACGGAGACTTGCCTAGCCTCAGAGGAGTATCACCTCACAGGCCGAGGCTCAACCCTCAGTTTTGAGGTTTCTTTAAGCCATGCAGGTCGTCTGTGCGTGGTGCAGTCAGGCGAACCGGGGCGTGCATTGAAAAAATTTCAAAAAAAGGAGGCATCCCCCCGCAAATGTCCCACCCCCCGTGAGAAGTTCGTCTCCGGTACGAATAAAAAAGACAACTTTTTAGCGACATTCCGGAAAAGACGCAACTTCACCCCTAACTCATCGGTACGCATCACGCGCATCCACTAACTATCATCACTCCGCTCCTCCACCTCGCCAACATACATCTGCCACCCATGACAAACTCCGATTCAACTCGTCCCGTCATCAAGTCAGCCAAGAGCCTTCTTCCTCAAGAGAGCTATCCACAAGTCTCTGCAGACAGCAAGATTGTTTCGTTCAAAAAAGCCGGTGCCCGTAAAAAGCTGGTCGGGAAACGCACGGCCAAGGAACTTCCTGAAAATAAGGATTTGGATTGGACTGGTCTGGAGTCTGCTCGCCGAGATTCGAAGGATCTGGAGGAAAGCGAGGACTCTGATCGGGAACCCGAGGAGCTCAGCGCGGCGCTGGACTCTATGGCGGCGCACTTAAATCGGGCTGGAAAATTCCAATTGCTCAGTCGGGAAGAAGAGGCTGAGTTGGGAGGGCAAGTGCAGTTTGCGTTGAAATCTTTGAAGGCCGCGGCACCAGAATCCGCACAGGCAAAGTACTGGAGTGGGCAGTTAACTAAGGCCCGAAATCGAATGGTGGAAGCGAATTTGCGCTTGGTTATTTCCGCAGCCAAGTCGTGGAACAAGTCGCCTGTAGCCTTCGAGGATTTGGTACAAGAGGGGAACATCGCCTTGATCAAGGCCGTGGAAAAGTTCGACCCTGCGTTGGGGAATCGGTTTTCCACCTACGCAATGCCAGCGATTCACGGTGCATTTCGGCGTTTTATCGACAACAACGGTCGCTTGGTTCGAATTCCTGTGAACAAGTGTGAGCGACTCCGTGTGCTGGCCGGAATTGAGGCTGCCATGGCGCAGGATTTACATCGTACTCCCCGAGTGGAGGAGTTGGCGCATGCGATTGGAAAGGAGCGTAAAGAGGTGCTGGACCTTATCGAAATGCGAAAGCCCCTAGTGTCGTTGTATCAACCGTTGGTAGCAGGCACAGGTAGTGTTATTGGGGAGACACTTGAGGACGAGGGCGCATGGAGCCCTGATGTGGTTACCCCGACCACACTGTTGCAGGAGCGTCTGGCGGTTATGCTGCCGGATTTGAATCCGAGGCAGCAGAGCGTGATGCGTTTGTTGTGTGGATTTGAAGGGGGCGAACTTGCGAGCGAGGAGGCCGTGGTCGAGTTGCTGGGCTTGAGCCTCAATCAGGTGCGTGCGATTAAGCAGCAGGCGATGCATAACCTCCGCGAGCAGCTGCACGAACTTCAGAATGCGGCGTAGGGAGCGGTAGTGGTAAACAAAAAGGCAGCGGAACGTGGGTTCCGCTGCCTTCGCGTTTTTTAGAGGGTGTTGCCGTTAGTGCGCAGCACCGTGGGAATCAGACTCGGAGTGTGCGTTGCCGCAGGTCGGGCAATGGAGCCAATTTGGATTCCAGCCTGAGGGCAGCGCAGGCGCGGCGGCAGGTGCCTTGGTGTCGGGCTCGATTTCTTCGGAGCCGAACAGGGCTGCCATCATGGCCTTTCCGATGATGTTCATCAACATACCGAATAAAGCCAAGCCCATGAACATGGTGATGGCTGCCACGATACGGCCGGGAACGGTGACGGGGTACATGTCGCCGTAGCCGACGGTAGTGAGGGTGACCACACACCACCAACTGGACTGAGGCACGGAGGTGAAGGGCGAATCTTTCTGCCAATGAGAATCCTTGAGCGTGACAACTTCTTGGGCCTTAGGCGCGTCAGCTATGATTTCCGGATCGGTGACGAGCACTTCGATCAAGTGGTCTTCGGGGCTCCATTTCTTAACGTCAAAAGTGCCGTCGAACTTGTCCGTTCCAACAATGGTGACTTTACCAGAGGGAGCGAGTTCGCCATGGAAATCGTGGGAGCGGAAGACGAGATGGGTCGCCCCGGAATGCTCAAGCGACTCGACGGAATCCAGAGTGCCAGTCGCGAACTCGGAGAAGAACACCAGCGTGCTGGAAATGATGACGACCGAGAAGAGCGCTAGGAAATAAATGGTGAGATTCATTGCCAGCGGATTTTTGCGCTTCTCGGCGGCGCTGGTCTGCTGGATGCGCTGGACGGCTTCACGAGCGAGTTTCAAGACTCGGAGTACCCGGAGCACTCGCAACACGCGGAGGATTCGAGCGGACTTGAGGGCCGTGATGTTGGCCATCTGCAGGAAGGTCGGCGCGATGGCGAGGAAATCGATGATCCCCCAAAAACTAAAGATGTAGCCCATCTTGTTTCTGGTGGTGATGATGTTTGCGATGTATTCGAGGGAGAAGATCCCGACGATTACGTACTCAGAGATTTGGAAGAACTTCGCGTACTGAGTATGGATCGCGTCAACGGTCTCCAGTGCTCCGAGAATGGCGGAGACGAAGATGATCGTGTTCAGGAGCATGTGAAGTACATGATACGCCTTGCAGCTGGGATCATGGATCGTCCTGAATAGCCAGGCAGGGCCGGCTGGCGCTTTTTCGTCGATCAAGTCGACTTTGTTAGGTGCATTCATAAAAGTCAGGGGTGTGCAGCAAATCTTGTACCCAACGGAAAGCAAAGCGCGAGCTGGATATCTTGAAGTTGAGGTCGTCTAAATTTTGGCATGACTTCCGTAGTCCTGGCAGGCTCGGCTAGTGAGAAGCCTCTTGGATGAATTGGAGCGTGTCTTTACGGAACTTTACCGCGTCAGGGAGGTGGAAGTACATCATGTGACCGCTGGCGTATTCCTCGAAGCGGATGTTGCTGCGGAGCGATTTTGGAAGAGGCAACTGGTTGACCGAAAAACGCATAGCATCCTGTGGGACAACGAGGTCGCTACGTCCCACCTGCATGAGCACGCGAAGGCTGGGGTTGCGCACGAGGGCTTCCGCGAGGCGTTGTTCCATGGAAACGAACCGGTTGGCGTACTGATTGAAGTTCCAAGGCACCGGCGCCATCACACGGTAAGGATGGTCACTTTCAAACTGAAGGGTGTCATGCACGTAAGCATTGATGGAAGCGGAGACTGGACCGCGCAGGAAGTCTGCTGAGGGGTCGAAGCTAGGGGATTGTTCGTCGGTGGAAAGGTCATCGGCTAGGACACGGGTGTCGTACGCACCGAAAACTTTGCCTTCCTTTTTGAGGAGGAGTTTCCGGAAATGCCAGCGGTCGATGCGCAGGTTTTGATCGAGGACCTGTTCTTTAGATAGCCCAACGAGGCGGGCGAGTTTGGCGGCGACTTGGGAGCGCTGTTCCTCTGGCAGACTGTTTCCCTGAAGGAGAGCGGTGGCGTATTCTCCGAGGGCGAAGGTGTGCGCTTCAGTTTGGGCCTTTTCGCGGTCGGACTGAAGATCGGGGGGAAGTTTGCCGTGGTAATGGGCGATGTTTGTGAGGGCGGGCAGGGCGAGAAGGTAGGGCAGGTCGTTACCGGGTTGCTCGCTGATGGTTTGGTAGTTTAATAACCCCGAGACAATTTGAAGTCCGCTGAGGTAGATGCCGTGTTTGGCTTGAAGAAGCTGCGCTAAACCGGCCCCGCGGATCCCTCCATAGCTCTCGCCGCACAAAAATTTAGGCGATTCCCAGCGCTTTTCTCGGGTGCAGAAGATGCGGATGAACTCGGCAACGGCTTCAATGTCCTCTTCGACGCCGAGGAATTGTTTTTCGTTTTCACCCTTGGCAGCGCGGCTAAGGCCTGTGCTGACCGGATCGATGAAAACCAAATCGGTTGCGTCGAGAATGGTGTTGGGATTTTCGACAAGCGGGGCGAGCGCTGTTGGGTGACGTCCGTCCAGGAGGGTGTCGACGCGCTTAGGGCCCAGGCCGCCGAGATGTAGCCAGACGGCGGAGGAGCCAGGGCCACCGTTGAAGCAGAACATGACGGGGCGTTTGGAGGGGGCGACTTTAGCTTCGCGCTCCGAGGTTTCTGAGGCGAGAGCGTAATAGACGTAAAAGACGTTGGCTTTGATGGAGCCGTCTTCTTTGAAGATCGGGAGAAGCCCGGTCTGGGTGGTGTAGCGCATTTCCTGACCTTCCAGGTGAAACGTACCGGAGGTTTCCTTGGGTTTGACTTCGGCGGGCTCGGGCTGGGCTTTCTTTGCGGGGGCAGGCGCTTCGGTGCTGGCGGGCTTAGAGACTTCTTCGGCAGCAAGGGCCGAGCAAATGGCGAGGGGCAGCAGAGAGAGGGCAAGGCGTTTCATGGAGCTTTGGTTGACCATGCCGAGGCGGGGCGACGGGAGGCAATGGGAATTCCTGCCAAGCGACGGGAATGAGCGATGGGCTCCATTGTCTTGGGCGATTCCTTTTATCTTCATTTGTGGCAGAGTGCCTCCCGCAACGAGCGATCCACCGGACAGCCTCTCGTTCGTCCGCCCATTCTCCATTGCCGAGCGGTGGTACTGCTGGCTACAAACTAATGCTCTTCACCATGGCTACCTCTTCTCGCTCCGCCGTTCTTTTTGCCGAAGCCCGCACCCTCATCCCCGGAGGCGTGAATTCTCCGGTGCGCGCCTTTCGCGGAGTTGGGGGGGAACCGTTTTTTGTGGATCGCGCTGAAGGTCCTTACATCTGGGACGTTGATGGCAAGCGGTACGTGGATTTTGTGGGCACCTGGGGCCCAGCCATTCTGGGGCACGCACCTCAGGTAGTTCGGGAAGCGATAGGGACTGCAGCCAGCCGAGGAGTGAGCTTTGGGATTCCAAACCCTTTGGAAGTGGAAATGGCGCGAACGATTGTCGAGTGGGTGCCGTCGATTCAAAAAGTGCGTATGGTGAGCAGCGGCACGGAGGCGACGATGTCATCGATTCGCCTCGCGCGTGGGTTCACGGGACGGGACAAGATCGTCAAGTTTGAGGGTTGCTACCACGGACATGTCGACTCGCTTCTCGTAAAAGCCGGGAGCGGCGCCCTCACGCATGGAAGTCCTGATAGCGCCGGGGTACCGGCTGCGCTGGCGGCCCTCACGCTCACGCTTCCCTTCAACGATCCCGACGCGTTACGCGCCGTGTTCAGCGCCAACGCCGATTCCATCGCGGCCGTGATTGTCGAACCCGTTCCCGCAAATGCGGGGTTGTATCTACCCAAGCCGGGGTTCTTGGAACTACTTCGCGAACTTTGCACGGCGCACGGTGCGCTCTTGATTTTCGACGAAGTCATGACCGGCTTCCGCCTTGCCAAAGGTGGTTACCAAGAACTTTGCGGTATCGTCCCCGACCTCACTGCGCTTGGGAAAGTCATCGGTGGCGGGCTGCCCGTGGGGGCCTTCGGTGGACGTCGCGAAATCATGGATTACCTTTCTCCAGATGGGCCTGTCTACCAGGCAGGCACGCTTTCGGGCAATCCCCTAGCTCTGAGCGCCGGGCTGGCTCAATTGCGTGAAATGGAGCGGATCAACGGGTGGAAAGTTTTAGAGGAAACCGGCGCAGCTTTTGAAGCGGGTGTGCGTCGGGCCCTGAAACATTCCGGTCGGGATTATAATTTCCGCCGGATCGGGTCGATGTTCTGTCTGTATTTCACCGGTGCCGAAGTGCACGACCTGGCCAGCGCGCAGCATAGCGACAAGGCGACTTTCGCCCGCTTTTTCCACGGGTGCCGCGAGCGAGGTGTGTACTTCGCGCCTTCGCAGTTTGAAGCAGGCTTCCTTTCGGTGGCGCATTCTGAGGTGGATTTAGGGGAAGTCGAAAGCGTGACGGCACAGGTGCTCGGCTCGCTGTAAAGTGGGGTGCGTTGAGGCGAGTTGCCGGTGAGTCGCCTTGCCAATGCGCGCTTAGCCCCGTACACATTGTCTTTTCTCCTAGCCCGTCCAATGCTGCACCCCGAACCGATCAACCGCCGCGAACCCGGCGAGGCACCTTCCCCAGCTCCACTTCTACCCGTGGAGGTGAGGGCCAAGTTTCTATTCGAGGGGGAGGAAAAGTTTTTCCTGAAGGGAATCACCTACGGGCCCTTCGCCCCCGATGCAGATGGTTTCTTCGTGGGCACCCCCGAGCGCGCCCGCAAAGATTTTGCGCTCATGGCGGAATTGGGGGCAAACTTGCTTCGCATTTACCACGTGCCCCCGCGCTGGTTTTTGGATGTGGCCCGGGAATTTCGGTTGCGCGTGCTCATCTCCATTCCATGGGCGGAGCATGTTGAGTTTTTGAACCACTCAGGGATGCGAAAAACGGTGGTGGACACGATTCGCACAGCCGTAGCCACCCACAAAGGGCACGAAGCCATCTTTGGTTACCTTGTGGGCAACGAGATTCCCAGTCCCATGGTCCGCTGGTTGGGGGCCCGACAGGTGACCGAGTTTGTGGAGCATCTTATCGCTGTGGCGCGTGAAACGGACCCGCGTCCGCTCTACTCGTATGCGAGCTACCCGCCTACGGAATATCTCCTGCCACAGAATGTGGATTTCTACACATTCAACGTCTATCTGGAAAGACAGCGAGATTTTGAAAAATACCTCGCCCGACTCCAAAACCTGGCAGGCGACAAACCGCTCGTTTTCGGCGAGTTTGGCCTTGATACGTTGCGCAAGGGGGAAGACATGCAGGTGGATGTCCTCAAGTGGCATTTGGAATCCGTAGTGCGCGGCGGCGCTGCCGGAACCGTGTTCTTCTCTTGGACGGATGAGTGGTTCACGGGCGGGCACGAAGTGTTGGATTGGCATTTTGGGTTAGTGACCAGAGACAGGACTCCAAAGAAGTCCTTCTATATGCTCAAGGACATGCTCGGCAGCGGAGTACCCGTGCAAGACCGAGTGCGTTTGGAGCATTACCCGAAGGTCTCGGTCATCGTGTGTTCTTACAACGGCGGCAAGACTCTCGGAGACTGTCTGGCTTCCTTGGATCAGGTGAATTATCCCGATTTCGAGATCATCCTCGTGGACGACGGCTCCAAGGACAACACGCAGGAACTTGTTCAAGTTTACGAAGCGGCCCGCGCGAAGCGTGCGGCGCGGACGGGCGAAAAGCTCCCCGATTTTGTCAACATTAAGCAACCAAACATGGGCCTTAGCTACGCGCGC
>CAIWVL010000321.1 GCA_903916085.1 uncultured Spartobacteria bacterium | reverse complement strand
TCCTTCACGTCTTCTCCGCGCTGCGCCGAGACGTGCAGTGCCTGGTAACCTTCAAGCACCGCACTCAAACTCTGAAATCCATCGCGCAAGAATTCCGAAGTTCCTCCCAAGAAATGCACCGGAGTATTGATCTCGTGCGCAAGTCCCGCTGCCAGTTGCCCAATACTTGCCATCTTCTCCGAGTGCAAAATTTGCACATGATTTTCACGGAGCCGTTTGAGCGCCAATTTCAACGCCAACTCATTCGTGATCAGCGCGGAAAACTCCCTTAAAATCTGAAGTTCTTTGTCGGTGAGATGTTTTGGTTCGGGTGAAATAACGCATAACGTCCCCAAGTTTAGCCCACGCCCACCTTTCAGAGGGATCCCAGCGTAAAAGCGGATATGAGGTGGCCCCACCACCAACGGATTATCACTAAAACGTTCGTCCAAGGTAGCGTCGGGCACAATCAAGGGCTCATCGCTTAGAATAGCGTATGCACAAAAAGCGGAGTCCCGCCCTGTTTCACGCACATCTAGACCCACGCAAGATTTGAACCATTGTCGATCCCGATCCACCAGCGACACTAGGGCGATGGGTACATTGATCAACTCACTCGCCATCCGAGTGATGCAATCAAAGGTCATCTCCGGTGCCGTATCCAGAATCTCGTATTCTAACAGGGAAGAAAGTCTTTCGACTTCGTTGGAGGGAATGGGGGCAGCTGGCATTTTAAAAAGCGTTAGAGACTGCTTAAATGGTGACTAAATTAAAATCTAAATAGTCTCAATTATTTGCACCATCTGGATTGATGGGACGCAAGATACTGATGTCTACCTCTTCCTTCATCATCTGAAGGCTCTGCCACTCCCGGATTTTACGCAACAGCGGTTTTGTAACTATCGTGCCTTCGGGGGCCACAAACGTGTTGCCAGTTGTATGAAGAGGTCGTGAAAGGACGTCGGAAATGCACAATTCAGTGAGCGGAATCGTGACTCGAATGCGCTCAAACTGGGTCTGGGCCGGCGGTCTCCAGCGAGTCATACATACTTTAAGAATTTCGGGATCGTACAGGTGACCGTCCTTCTTCAAGAGCGCCAGCGCATCCCGTTGAGGTACGCCACTCGCCTCCAGGCGCAGCAAGTCCGACATGACGCGAATGAGCCTCGCTCCGAACGGAAGCGCCTCACCCGCAACTGAATCCAGAGGCACCCCGCTCCCATCGAATCCCTTCTCCTGATAACGTACAATAGAGGCCACATTTTCCATCCCAGGAATGTACCCAAGAATCTGCCCTCCAACCTCAGGCGCAGAATTAACCAGCCGCTCTTCAGCTGCGGTTAGATCTCCGCCAGTCTTGGCTTTATGAACAAGACTGGAAGGGATCACCACTTCGCCCACCGTGCGAAAGTTTACCGCAAGCTCAAGGTCCCGGGGAACGCCTCCTACAGGATCGATGTTTTTGTAGTACGACGACACATACTCCCATAGCACTTGAGATCGATTGACCGCATGTGGATCGGACGCCTGCAAAACTTGGGTTAGTAGACGGACGCCTCCGTCCACTGCCTTTTCTTCTACAAGCCGTTTGGCACGAAGGTCTTTGTGGCGCTCGTAGCAAGCTTGAATAGCATCGATGACCTCAGTGGAGGGGCAAGGTTTGTTGAGAAACCGAAATACACGCCCCTCGTTGACAGCGCGCACGGCGGTTTCCTGATCGGAATTACCCGTGAGCATAGCGCACACCGTATCGGGCGACAACTCGAGGGCTCGCACCAGGAACTCGATGCCGTCCATGCCGGGCATGCGCATGTCAGCGAGGATCACCGTATACTGGCCACCCTGCTCAATAGCCGCGATTCCCTCAGCGCCACTGAGGGCGGTGTGCATGGTGAAATGCTTACGCAAGCTCCGGGCGTGATTAGCCAGCACCAAGGGGTCGTCGTCGATACAGAGAATGAGCGGCTTCATACGTTTAGAGGTGATTAGATACAAACGTGCCTCGACTGGTTCGAGGCTAATCTAATCAGAGGTCTAAGTTAGCGAGAGTCACCTCCTCCTCGCCCATCTCTTTCCAAAGCAAATGCTGGATGCCATACCCGTGAGCTAGCGCGATTTAGAGTAATGCTAGCAAAGGTGTTCTCCGCAACGGTCCACGGGGTAGACGGCTTGGAAGTGGAGATCGAGGTGAACTCCGCAAGCGGGCTGCCCGCCATAGTCATCGTGGGACTCCCCGACACAGCAGTGCGCGAAAGCCGCGACCGTGTCACCACAGCGATTGCCAACAGCCTCCTCCATTGGCCCCGGGGAAGGACCACGATCAACCTGGCCCCAGCGGATGTGCGCAAAGAGGGGCCCGCATTTGACTTACCCATCGCCCTGGGGCTCGTCGGTGCCTGCGAAGAAACCGCCCTACCCGCCCTAGGGGACTTTTGCATCGCAGGCGAACTGGCTCTGGATGGGGCGGTTAGGCCCATGCGTGGCGCACTTTCGATCGCCCTCGCCGCGCGTAAACAAGGACGCAAAGCGCTCATTTTACCGGCGGCCAACGCGGCGGAGGCGGCGCTCGTAGATGGCATTGATGTGTATGGCGTCCGATGTTTGAGCGAGACGGTGCAGTTTCTGATGGGCGAAATTGCCATCGCCCCCGCTCCGCACAACGCCCTCACGCTACTGCAACAAGCAGGGGTTACTACGGGCGGCGACGACTTCGCTGACGTTCGCGGGCAGCATCACGCAAAACGCGCTATCGAGGTGGCCGTCAGTGGTGGGCACAATCTGCTGATGCTCGGTCCGCCAGGATCGGGCAAGTCCATGCTCGCCAAGCGCATCCCGACGCTAATGCCGGCTATGTCACTTGCGGAGGCCATTGAAACCACCAAGATCCACAGCACCTGCGGTTTGCTCGTTGGTAAACAGCCCGCCTTCGTCGCTGCGCGTCCCTTTCGGTCGCCACATCACACCATTTCCGACGCTGGACTCCTGGGTGGCTCCACCAATCCCACTCCTGGCGAAGTCAGTCTGGCTCACAACGGCGTTCTTTTTTTAGACGAACTCCCCGAGTTCCGCCGGGCCACTCTGGAAGTCCTGCGCCAACCGCTGGAGGACGGCGCGGTCACGATTTCGCGCGCAGCCGGCAGCATGACGTTCCCCGCAGACTTCGTGCTAGTCGCCGCCCTTAACCCCTGCCCGTGTGGCTTCTATGGCGACAGAAAACGCCAATGCCGTTGCTCCATTCAACAGATCCAGCGCTACCGTCAGCGCATCTCTGGTCCGCTCCTGGACCGTATTGACCTGCATCTTGAAGTCCCGGCTGTGACCTACAATGAAATGTCCCGAGGCGAGCCCGGCGAGAGTTCGGCCATCATTCGAGCCCGCGTGGAAAATGCCCGCCAACGCCAAGGCGCTCGCCTCGGGAACTCCACGCGGTGCAACGCCCGAATGCGCTCCCGCGAGATCCGCCAACACTGCGCCCTCACCCCCAGCGGCGCGGCACTGCTCCAATCAGCCGTGCAGACGCTCCACCTAAGCGCCCGGGCTTACGACCGCATTTTGAAGGTAGCCCGCACCATTGCCGACCTGGGGGAATCCCTCCAAATTCAACCGCAACATTTGCAGGAAGCCATCAGCTATCGAACTCTGGACCGCGCGGTTTGGCAGTAGCGCGAGCGATGTAATCGGGCATCGCAGCGCCGCCGCCCAGTGATGCCCTCTAGGACTCAACAACTATTCAGCCACCGTCATGAGATACTGGCGAATGGAGTCAAACTGGAGCCGGGCATCCCCATCGAGGATTCCCTTAAGCTGCGTGCGATCTTTCGAATCCGAGTAACGCGGCATTTTGGTGTTAGGATCCACACGCTGAGGATTGGCGAGCCAACGCTCATAGTACGATAAACGCAACCTCTGCGGAGCCCACGCCAGATTCAAGGCCGGAGCCTCAAACGGCGCTGTCGCCGCCTGTTTTCCGAGGTCATGGCAAACCGTACACGCGAATCCACCTTGGTCGCCCAGTAGTTTTGCGCCCTCAGCTACCAAATTACCTCCCGCTGCGCCCAGCGTACTCGGCTTGTCACTGAACCCGTGCCAGTGCGAAAGTCCCTTCGAAAGCGCCTCGGCATACGCGGGATAAGCGGGCATTCGTGCAAACAAATAGGACCGTGGCTTTTCGGGCAGGTTGCCCGCAAGCAAGCGCTGACTCCACGCTGGCTGGAGCTTTTCACCCAACCAAGTTAGTTGCGGGACGTTTGTTGTGTACTGAGGCTCATGAGAATTCGCCTTTGGGGGAGCACTCTTAAGCGCCCCCAACATGTTAGCCTCTTCCTGCACTGAGGACCAGACGCTCTGGCGGGCGTCCATCTGGTGACAGGCCACGCAACGCAGATCCATTACGGCGCGCTGGGCAAACTCCAAGGGCGAATCCTGTTCCAGCGAACGCAATCCCGCCTTCGCCACCGCCCGGAGCGACTCGCGCTGGGACGCACTGAAGTGGTAGTCCGGCGCGGTGCCGCGTTTTTCAGGCTGTTCAGCTAAACAGCCCGCGTCCCAAGGCTTGGCGAGAGTTTTCACAAGAGGGGTCGCCGTACCCGGAGAACCCGCGTGGCACTGGAGACAGCCCACGGTTGCATACAACTGAGCACCGCGGGCGAGGTCGCCCTCGGGTGCAGCGGGAAGGGTCGCCTTAGGAAGCGACACGAGGAAGGAGGCGAGATCCGCAGCTTCCTTGTCCGAGAGCGGCGTTTTGGGCATCCGCGAACCGGGATGGTACTGTTGCGGATCCAAAAGATAGCTCTTCAACGCCATGGGCTTCCACTTTGCACTCACATGATGGAGCGGAACCCGATTGAAGTCATTGCCCGCCTTGCTTTTGGGGGTGCTATGACAGGCAATACAACCAAGGTTGCCAAAAAGCCGTGCACCTTCAGTCACATCCCCCGAGAGAGCCTCGGCAGACGCCGTGCCCTGACTCGCCAGGAACGCAGCGATATCAGCCGACTGCTGAGCGGCTTCCGGCCCTTTGAGGAGCGCGGGCATCAGGCTGCCGGGGCGGAACTGGTGCGGATTGCGAATCCACTCGGCCACCCAGGCCTTCTCAAAACGCCCGCCTAGTTCCGTCAAGAGCGGCGCTTTATTCCCGAGTTCAGGCATCGCCTCACTCGCCTGCCCTTTCGCCGACAACACCCCATTCGCGTCGTGGCAGGACACGCAGTTCGCCTGCGCAAACAATTGCCGTCCCTCGCGCAACTGCATCCCCGTCGCAACCGCCGCTGAAGATTCTTCCGGCACAAAAAGCGCCGCAGGCTGCACAGGTTCCAAGCCGAAATCCCCAGCTGACCAAAGCAATCGGAAGCTCGCTGCACCCGTTGCCGGACTGCGATACTCTACTCTCAAAGCGTTGCCCCCCTTGAGCAATTCGACAGATCCTCCGAGACGAGTGCCTGACTCGGAAAGGGCGCCTTCAAAAATCACCTGTCCATTCACGCTCACTTTTACAGAACCACTCCCCTCAGCCTGTAAGTTCACCTGCTTGCGCAAAGAGTACGTCAACACAGAATCCCACTGCGCCTCAAATGCGCCCTTGGGCAAAAAGGGCGAAACCGCCCCGCCCTCAGGCACATGCAATGCCACGAGTCGATCTCGGCGCACATCCGTGTGCCCGCCGGCCCGCAGCGTCAATGCGACGCCGCTACCAGCCGTCTTAAAGACAGGGCCCGTGGTGGAAACAAGCGTTCCCGCAGGCTCCGGCCCGACGTCGTGGCCCACGGCGTTAATGGTGTGAAAAATCTTCTCAGGCATCGGCGCGCCGTCGGCGGCCTTGATGCGCATGGTGATCTCACTCTGCATCACGGGCTTCAATCCCGTTACGTGTAGAAATACCGACCGGCGATCAGGCGCGAGCCGCAAACCAGTAATGCCCACAATGTCATGGCCCATTTCGTCTGGATTGCTGGGGCGATAATCCTTGGAGCCGTAGTTGGACGTCCAGCGGTAGTTGTACTGCTCGATGCTGTAGTTGTCAGGGTTTCCAGCGGATTCGGCGTCCAGGGCCTCATCGAAATCAATGCGAATCCCGCGGTCTGTGACATGGATAGCCTTGGGCGCGTTGTGCGCCTTGCCTGTGTAGCGCACGCGCTGGATCGCACCGTCCTCGGTACCGGTCGTCTGCCAGCCGCGCTGACCTGCGACGTAAAGTTGGCCGTCAGCGGGTGAAAAACGCGCCCGCATGATCCCGGTAGCGAACTTCAAAGGTACACGGGAAACACCGCCCTGCACGACCCCGTTCACCTCTTCCATCATCACCTCGTAGAGAGAAGCCGTGCCGTAGCTCAGGTGCAGCAAGCGCCCCTGTAAAGGCCCCCATTTGGGGCTTGTTACCCAAACCTGACCGCCCGAGGAGTTATCCACCGACTTCGGGAAGAAACAGACGTGCGGGTCAAACGCTGTGGGCAAAGGTTCCTTGTGCGAAAGGTCGGGGACGCTCAAGAAAGAATCCTTCTTCACAATGTGCAGGTAACACATGGGCACCCAAGTCCCCTCGTTGTCGCCCGTTGTGATGACATCGCCCGGCCCAATGCCGATCCCGTTCGGTGCTCGGAACCCGGTTGCGAACACCTCAAACTTCGAGCCGTCCTTGGATACCTTCATCATCGTGCCGTTGTGCGCCCCGATGGGATCCCAACCCCGACCGCCACCCTTAACTGGGCCGCCCTTCACGAAGTAGAAGCTGCCCTCCGAGTCGGTCTGGAGGTCGAACATGAACTCGTGAAAGTTCGGGGTGACGTTCACCTCGTTATTGAAGCTCTCGTAAAAGTCAGCCTCTCCATCGCCGTTGGAATCCGTGAGGCGCACAATTCCATCACGGCAGGTGACATAGATGACGTCATCCACGATTTTCAACCCCAGTGCTTGGTGGAGTCCCGCAGCAAACCGTTTCCAACGAATGTTTTGTAACCCCTCGTCGATGCCGGATCCGATCCACACATCCCCCGCAAAGGTCGAAAATGCAATGCGACCGTCCTTGAAGAAGTCAATCCCGCCTAAGCGCAGCCACGAGTGCCACGGGTTTTCCATGGGCAACGCAATAGTGTCTAACTGGAAGGTGCCATCCTCGGAACCGATCTGCCCCTGAACTGTGACAACCTCCGGCCAAAGCGCCGGGCCAGCCTTGGTCAAAGGCGTAAGATCGGCCGCAGGCGTCAGCGCGCCCAACGCGCCGAAGGCCTTCTCTAACTCAGACTCGCTGCCCTTCCAGTGCCCCAACTTAAACCGTTCGCCGCCCCGAAAAGCCGGCAATTCTAGAACCACTTTGCCCGCACCAGCGGCCTTCCAATGCGCCCCACTCGGCGCGCCCACCGCCCGCAGCACTAAGCGCGACTCAGGCTTGGACTCGTCATCGGCAAGAATCACGCAGCCATTGCGCTCCTCCCACTTCGCGCCAGCGGGCACTTCCGCTACAAGCAACGCCGAGGCATCTCCCGCCGATTTTACGTCAAAAGAGCGCACCAGCACCCCATTTTCGAGTTGGGGTGCCTCCCACACCGCAGCACTTCCCACTGTGTAGGACAAAACCACCTTCTCCCCATGGCGATACAACCCCCTGTACTTCGCCCATTCCTTGGGTAATGGCCCATAAGGCACCGTAGCGGCCCCGAACCCTGTCGGAATGGGCCGCGGATCATTGAAACTCCCAGCCTTGCTCCACCCAGGACTCGCCGAAGTGTGAAACACCACCTGCCCCACCGGCCCAGGATTGCCGCCGTGCGAACCGCTAAAGGCCACTCCCTTAAAATCGATGAACCCTCCGACCCATCCACCCGTGCACCGCAACAAATCAGTGTCAAAAACCACCGTCCCCTGCCGCTCGTCCCCAACCCGCACAGCCACTCCCTTGGGCGTCGAGCCCGGGTTTTCACCAGGCATTTGCACACTCAAATTCAAAAAGGGACCGTAATCCATTTCCCACTTTTTGCGCTCCGTAGTTTTTTTAGGAGCCTCAGCGGCACCCGACGGTGACCCCGTGCAGAGGGCGGACACAAACAAAACGACCGAGGCAGAGAGGCTGCGGAACTTCATGGGAGAGAATGGGGAAAACGACGGAGAATCAGGCTGCCTGAGGATGATTCTTTGTCAGCCAAATTCTTAGGCGAAGGCAACGATGCGTGAAGAGCTATCCGTACCCACGCCTTTCCTTAATTGGAATTGTTCTTGATAAGGACAGCCCCAGCACTAAGTTTCCCTAGGCATGTTGCTCCCCGAAGAAACGCCCTCCACGGAAACGCCCCTTCCCAAGAAGGGCATGCGTCAAACCGAACAGCGCAAAGCTGTGTTTGAGGCGCTCATGGCCAAGGCTGACCATCCCAGCGCAGTGGAAGTGTTCATGCGCGTCAAAAGCCGCATGCCGTCCATCTCACTGGCCACGGTTTACAACTGCTTGGAAACGCTCACAGCCACCGGCCTCGTGCGGACTGTGAATCACGAGCGCGAACCCTCCCGCTACTGCGCCAATCTTCAGGAGCACGCCCACTTGTTCTGCTCCGAATGCGGTTCCATCACGGACATCCCCCTCCATACGCCGATGCCGCCTGAGCAAATCTGGAATCTTCCCCCTGGCATTGCCATCGCCCAACAGGAGGTTTTCTTTCGAGGCCTCTGTGCCAAATGCGTCCAGAGCGACCAGAATGCACTCTCCTCACGCGCCACTCAGCCCGTTAGCCGCTAAATTTCCGCAACCACCCACCTCTTTTTCCACCTCACTATGAGCCTTGTTATCCATAACCTTCACGCCCGCGTCGTCGGGGGTCAGGAAATCCTGCGCGGACTCAACCTCGAAATCCAAAAAGGTCGCGTACACGCCATCATGGGGCCCAACGGCTCCGGCAAAAGCACCCTTTCGAAGGTCATCTCAGGGCATCCCGATTACGAGGTCACCGCAGGCGAGGTTCTGTTGGATGGAGTCAACATTCTAGGTCTCGAACCCGACGCCCGCGCGCGCGCCGGACTCTTTCTCGCTTTCCAGTACCCAGTGGAAATTCCCGGCGTGAGCAACGCCAACTTCATCAGGGCCGCCCTCCAGGCGCGCCTCGGAGAAGGTGAAGAACTCGATGCCGTGGATTATTACGGCGACTTGTATAAGGAAATGGACAAGCTGGAGATCCCGCGTGCCTTCACCGCACGGTCCGTCAACGAAGGGTTCTCAGGCGGCGAAAAGAAGCGCAACGAGGTGCTTCAAATGGCCATGCTCAAGCCTTCCTACGCAATCCTCGACGAGACGGACTCGGGCCTCGACATCGACGCCCTGAAGATTGTTGCCGCCGGGGTCAACGCGCAGCGCGGACCCGGGATCGGTATGCTAGTGATCACCCACTACCAGCGTCTACTCGACTACATCACTCCCGATGTCGTCCATGTGCTCGTCGGCGGTCGGATCGTACACACCGCAGGCCCCGAACTCGCCTACGAGCTAGAAGCCAAGGGCTACGACTGGATTCGCGAAGAACTTGCTGAGTCCGCCTCAGCGTAACCTCTGCCCCACCCCACAAAATTATGTCCACCGAAGTCATCTCTCAGATCGACGTCGACCGCACCCGGGGCGATTTCCACTACCCCGAGCAGCACACCTTTGACGCTGGCACGGGTCTTTCCCACGCCACGATCGACTACATTTCCGACGTCAAAAACGAGCCGGATTGGATCCGCGAGTTCCGGCACAAGGCATTGGACGTCTTTTTGTCCAAACCCATGCCCACGAACTGGGCGAGCAAAGACCTCGAAAACATCGTCTTCGAGAACATCCGCTACTACCTCGCAAACGCCCAGCGACCGACCCGTTCTTGGGACGAGGTGCCCGATGACGTCAAACGCACCTTCGAGCGTCTAGGCATCCCCGAACAGGAACGTAAGTTCCTAGCTGGTGTGGAAGCTCAGTTCGATTCCGAGGCCGTCTACTCCAACATGAAAAAGGCCCTCGGCGACGAGGGCGTTATCTTCGTCGGTTCCACTGACGGGCTAAGAGATCACCCCGAGATCTTCAAAAAATGGTTCGGCAGGGTGATCCCGACGGGGGACAACAAGTTCAGCGCCCTGAACTCAGCTGTGTTTTCGGGCGGCTCCTTCATCTACGTCCCACCTGGCGTGAAGGTGAAGCACCCACTCCAAGCCTACTTCCGGATCAACGCAGAAAACTTCGGCCAGTTCGAGCGCACCCTCATCATTGCGGACGAAGGCTCTGAGGTCATGTACATGGAGGGCTGCACAGCGCCCAAGTTTGAAACAGCCACGCTGCACTCCGCAGTGGTGGAACTTGTGGCGCTCAAGGGTGCCAAAATCCAGTACGTGACCGTCCAGAACTGGAGCGCGAACGTCTTCAATCTCGTCACCAAGCGTGCCGTTGCGCACGAAGAAGCCGAGGTGAAGTGGATCGACTGCAACATCGGTTCCCGCCTGACCATGAAATACCCAGGCGTGATCCTCAAGGGTCGCAAAGCCCGAGGCGAAGTCATTTCCATTGCCCTCGCCAACAACGGGCAGCATCAGGATACCGGCGCGAAAATGATCCACGCCGCAGACGAAACGACCTCGAACGTCATTTCAAAATCCATCTCTATCGGTCAAGGCAGGGCCACCTACCGCGGCCAAGTCCACATTCCCAAGCATCTCAAGGGTTGCAAAAACAACACGGAGTGCGACGCCCTGCTCATTAACTCGACCAGTCGCACTGACACTTACCCCGCGATCACCGTGCGCGGCCTCGGTAATTCCGTGCAGCACGAGGCTTCAGTCAGCCAAGTCAGTGCCGAGCAGATCTTCTACATGCAGCAGCGCGGCCTCACTGAAGCTCAAGCCATGAGTCTGAGCGTCAACGGTTTCGTCAACGACCTAGTCCGCGAGTTTCCCATGGAGTACTCGGTAGAACTCAAGCGCCTCATCGACCTCGAAATGGAGGGTTCCGTCGGCTAACCCCCACGAGTATGGAGGGCGACACCTTAAGCCAATGCCCCGGGGCCAACGCGATCCCGTTAACCGGGCATTCCGTTTTGTTCCATGCTCCATGCGCCAGCACTTACCCACCGCACTTTATTCATGAGTGATTCTCTTCTGCTCGAAGCCGCGGCCATTCCAGGAACCCTCCCGGAATGGTTTCGCAACGCCCAATCCCAAGCAGCCGCGCGCTTCGACTCGCTGCCCATGCCCTCCCGCCGGGATGAGTTCTGGCGTTTTTCCAACCTCAAAGCGCTTGATCCGCAGGACTTCACTCCCGCACGCCCCGTTGCCGACGAAGTTGCCCAGGAACTCGTCGCCCAGTCTGCGGGCGTGGCGGCAGCAGCCGGCACCTTCGTGTTTGCAAACGACCACCTGATCTCACGCACAAACTCATCTGCACTCGCGGCACAGGGCGTCCTTTGGATGCCGATAAGCGAGGCGCTAGAAAATCACGCGGGCCTAGTTGAAAAATACTTCATGCGGAGTGAGCCCGCCCTCGGCTCCTCCAAGCATCTGGCTTTGCACTTGGCGTCCGTACGCGCGGGAACGTTTTTATACGTCCCAAAAGGCGTCCACATCGAGGCTCCCCTGCAGACCTTCCACTGGCTGGCAGGCTCAGGCCAGGCGGTGTTCCCGCACACGCTCATCGTGGCAGAGGAATGCAGTTCCGTGACCGTGGTGGACTGGTTCAAATCAACCGGCGACGCCCGTAACATGGCCTGCGGAGTAAACGATTTGCATGTCGGTCCAAATGCTAAGGTGCACTATATCTCCGTCCAGGACTGGAGCCGCCAGACTGTCTCCTTGAATTCCAACGTCACTGAGGTTGCTCAAGGTGCCTCTGCTCTGCACCTGGGACTGCACTTAGGCGGCGTTTTTTCCCGAAGCGAAAGCGTGAGTCGCCTCAATGGAGCGGGCGCGAGATGCGAAATGCTAGCAGCTACTGTGGCCGATCATGCGCAAGAGTTTGACCAGCGCACACTGCAAGAGCACGTTTCGCCAGACACCTACAGCGACTTACTGTACAAGAACGCGCTCTACGACCAGTCGAAGACGATCGTCTCAGGCCTGATCCGGGTAGAACCCGAGGCCCACCGCACCGATGCCTATCAGAAAGTGCGCAACCTCATTTTGAGCCCTGACGCAGAGGCTAATTCCCTACCCGGCCTCGAAATTTTAGCCGATCAAGTGAAGTGTTCACACGGTGCTACCACTGGCGAGATCGACGCCGAGGAGTTGTTCTACATGCAGGCTCGCGGAATCTCTGCGAGGGACGCCTACAGACTGATCACGTATGGCTTCCTAAACGAAGTGCTGGAGCGCCTCCCTGAAGCGACCTTGCGCGAGACGCTCCAGAGCGCATTGCGCAATAGGTTGCAAGGCCATTAGAAGAAGTGGAAGCGCCCCGATCGAGTCGTGGAGCGCAATTGTTCCCGAGGATCATTTTCTGCTTTGCTTTGGGCTAGAGTCGTGTGGATAGTTCTGCGCGGCGCGGCTTGTGCCGTTTTGATGTGGGGGTATAGCTCAGTTGGTAGAGCGTCTCGTTCGCAATGAGAAGGTCAGGGGTTCGAATCCCCTTACCTCCACCATCCTGTAGATCAAGAACTTACAGCCACCAGGGCGGCGGGGCTCTGGTACCGCTAATCAGCTAAGGTTTCGGTTATTTTCCAGGTGCCACTTCCGCGGCATGGATCCTGAAAGCCCTAAATCCCGAAACTTTGGGTGATTCAGGAGACAGGTAGGCAGTACACAGGAGTTTTACAGGTACTTAGAGCGCCTAAAAAAAGCAACATCACGCGGAGATGCGGAGAACCCGGAGCTTTTATAAAAACTTGTTTCGAAGGTTATTCCGTAATTTCTCCGCGCTCTCTGCGCCTCCGCGTGACCCTTCTTTTTTGAGTTAATTTAGGCGCTCTTAGAATGCAGAAACCTCAGGCTTCGGTTTCCTCTGCCCCTCTGTAAAATCATCTCAGAGTTCCGGGAGGGAACAGGAGGCCGATTTTTGTAAAGGAGGGAGCCGAGAAAGCAGGGGAGTGGGCCTTCCAGCAATCCAGACACATCTCCGTAATGATGGACTAACTCCCAGTCCAGAACCCTTGTCAGGGTGGTTAACTGTCGGATGCCTCTGATCTCTGACTCCCCTGTAGAGGACGGCGGTGCCCACCCGGCACAGGGAAACCGTCCGCGTACAGTTTCTCGTACTGAGAACACACGGAGTCCCAACTAAACTCCGTTGCGCGTTCAAGACCAACACGCTCAAACATTTGCCGAAGCGAGAGATCCTGAATCACTCGGATCAGGGAAGACGCAAGATCTTCATCTGGTGCCAAGAGACCATACTTGCCCGACTTAGTCACCTCGATGGCACCGTCATTTGGTGTGGCGACGACCGCTGTGCCGGAAGCCATCGCCTCAACATAGGGAACCCCAAACGCCTCATAGGAACTCGGCATACAGAAAACCCAAGCACGACGGTACAGTTCGCACAAAAGGGGGAGGCAGGGCCTGCCAAACCATAATACCCCGGGACCAGTCACCTTCTCTTCGCAGACCATCCATAATTGAGCATTAGGTACACTCTGCCTGACCTCTTTCAGAAACGTTCGCACAAGAAGATCGCCCCGCTTCTGCCCAAATCTCGATCCCACAAACAGAATTGCAGGATCCTTAGATTTTTTAGGCCCTGGCTTAAATACATTCAAATCCACACCGCTAGACACAATGGAGGTAATGCCAGGTAGAAATCTGCGTATGCTTTCAGAAACAACAACAGACCGATCACATAATAGAGAAGATAACCTTTCAAAAAATGCCAGCGTGAGCATTTTTAATTTTTCCTTGCTCTTTGTTTCGTACGACATTTCAGCCAGATAAGAAGTATGATAGGTGCGAACATGACGCGGCCTATCTATACCCCAAAGAAACCAGTCGTCACCGTGACTGTGCAAGATGTCAAATTTTGCAAAATTCTCTCGTCTTAAATCCCAAGCAAACCAGAACGTTCGCATCCCGCCAGTGCGCGCGAGAATTTTGACATTATAGCGTGCATCGGGACCGGGTTTATTTTGTGAAAACACAGTAACATCATGCCCCCTTTCGACCATTTGGTTTGCAAAGTAATGCACTTGATAGCCGACTCCAGTTTTTTTTCCGCCGGGTAAATACAAAGATACAATAGCTAGCTTCATTGCATTTCTCCAAATTTCCTCTTTTTTTAATTCAAATAGCGGCCCAATTTTAAATTAAAACAAACGGATCTCAAAACAGCACCCCCACTCATGTCTTTGAACATTCAAACCCATGATTTGCACCGAGCTAAATCGCAGCCTCACCCGATTTCGGCCGTGCTTGGATGTGTGTGGGGGGGGCGCCGCAAGATGTTGTTGAGGCAGGGCTTTCAGGCGTTAGCCTTCTGTCGGAGTGAAATCAGTCTCGAAAAGGAGACCGTCCTGGAAGAAGGTGCGGGATTCACATGGAAGAAGGCATTATTGATCTGCAAAGCGACGAGTACTTTATGGGCGAGGCACTGCGCCTTGCGCACCGAGCGATGGCTCAAGACGAAGTGCCCGTGGGGGCGGTTTTGGTCTGTGAAGGACGGATTATTGCGAGGGCTCACAACCAAGTCGAACAGCTCAGAGATGCGACTGCGCATGCTGAAATGTTGGCCATTACCCAAGCCGAGGCGGCAAAGGACGACTGGCACCTCACGGATTGCGACCTTTATGTGACGAAGGAGCCTTGCCCGATGTGCGCGGGGGCAGCGGTTCACGCGCGCGTACGGCGGGTCATTTTTGGCTGTTTATCACCGAAGGACGGAGCTGGTGGCAGCCTGATGAATCTTTTGCAGCACCCCAAGCTCAACCATCGCTGCCAAGTCACTAGCGGCGTCCGGCAACTCGAGTGCGGAGGCATTCTCCAAGCCTTCTTTAGAGAAAAGCGAGCGGGCGGCTAATAACAAAAGCGAGGAAATCTCATCCCCCAGCGTGCCCGGGGAGTAAATACTCATAGGGTTGTTCTCTTCGAGAAAGGGCGCGCCGTAGTTTTTCAAGGGCCCCATTTTGGAGTTGGCGGATGCGCTCCCTTGTCACGCCAAAGCGTTTACCCACCTCCTCGAGTGTCTTGGGCGCTTCGCCTTCCAGTCCAAAACGCGAGGCAATGATTCGGCGCTCGCGCGGGTCAAGAACGGTGAGCACCTCGCCAAGCTCCTCGAGCATGTTACTATCGCTGAGCTGCTCATGAGGATTAGGGGCTTCGAGGTCGCCGACCGTTTCCCCCAGCTCTTTCCCATCGTCATCACTCACGGGTGCATCCAGGGAGGCAGGGCGCAGGGAGACCGTACGCAGTTGGGCCAGTTTGGGTGCCGAAATGCCGATTTCTTCAGCGAGCTCATCATCTGTGGGCTCGCGACCAAGGTCTTCGCTCATGCTCATGGCGAGGCGACGCACCTTAGCGATTTTATCGACGAGGTGGACAGGCAACCGGATCGTTTTGCTCTGATTAGCGAGCGCTCGCTTGATGCTTTGTTTAATCCACCACGCGGCATAAGTGCTGAGCTTACCGCCCTTGGCGGGGTCAAACCGTTCTACCGCCTTGATGAGCCCAATGTTGCCCTCCGAGATGAGGTCGGGCATGGGAAGCCCAAAATTATTATAGTCGTGCGCTATTTTCACGACGAGGCGCAGGTTTGCGCGGATCATGTGGGAGCGGGCTTCTCGGTCGCCCACCTTAATCCGTGCGGCCAATTCAATTTCCTGCTGTGGGGTAAGTAGAGGCACCTGCCCGATTTCCCGCAGGTACACCCTGAGCCCAGACTCGGGTTCTTCACTGCTAGAGTATTTGACAACCATAGGACTGTTCTCCTCGGGGCAGAGTTAAGAGGCTTCGGTGAGTTCCTGGGGAGGCCAGACCTTCACTGGGGGAGCGAAACACGTAGGCCCCCATTGTTCGCTACGGAGGGCGGGAGATGAAAAGACGGAAGTTTTTTCCTAGGGTGCGTGTTTAATTGAGTTTTCGAGGAAAAGCCCAGCGCCGCAGATCCCGCTTTCTGCTTGCTTGCACAACTGCTTGTGTTAAGCATGTGAGGCGCGTTGCATACGCCACCATAAAATGTATTGCTCCAAGTGTGGTGCCCTCGAGGACAAGGTCATTGACTCCCGCCCTTCCAAGGATGGGAAAAGCATTCGGCGTCGACGCGAATGCGTGAGCTGCGCGTTCCGGTACACGACTTACGAACAGATCGAGCAACTCGAACTTCGAGTGGTCAAACGAGACGGGCGCTCTGAGCCATTTGATAAACAGAAAATCATCAGCGGGATGCTCAAGGCCTGCGAAAAGCGTCCCATTACGCGTTCCATGGTGGAGGATGCGGTAGATTCCGTCGTTTCCGCCCTTGAAACGGGATTTGAGCGAGAGCTCCCGAGCCGCAAAATTGGAGCAAAGATCATGGAGGCCCTGCATGGGCTGGATGAGGTCGCCTACATACGGTACGCCTCCGTCTATCGGCAGTTTGCGGATCTAGGGGAGTTCATCGATGAGATTCAGCAACTCGGTGCGCGCCCGAAACGCAGCGCGCTTCAGACGGAGCTTTTCAAGCCATGAAAAGCCTTTATGACGAGGTACCGTTGATCCAGTTGGGGGCTGGCGGTGCCGTGGCGTTGAATGACATTTGGCTAGAGCAATGCCTGGAATGTGCAGGCCGAGCGGCGGGCTACACAGAATGGCCTGCGGCCGATGTGGCCCTTAGCGTGGCGACCTATTTGGAGCAGGAATGTTTGCCACGTTCTTTTTCCTTCGAAGCCTTTTCCTCCGTTGTACAATGTGTTTTGCAGAACATTGGATACGGGGACGTTGCGCCGCACTTTCTACGTAGCGGATTAGAGCTCAAGTTCTCGTTGCTAGATTTGGTAGAGGAGCTTCCTGTGGGGTTTGAGCTAGGTTTGTTTAAGGCGTGCAGGGACCTTTGCCAGAGGCTCCTCGCCTCGGGTGCAGTATCCCGCCTCAGCTTTGAGGATTTACGTCCTGCCGTAAAAACAATGTTAGCTAGAGCACACTGGTGCCCCACTTGCGAGACACTAGCGGAGGAGCTTGTCGTCTTTTTACGGGAGCATCTTCTCAGAGTCAGCGGCCTGCGGCCTCTTTGTTTTTCCATCTGCTAAAATGACTATTTTTGAGAAAATCATTTCCCGAGAGATCCCAGCTCGCATTGTGGAGGAGACGGAGGATTGGATCGCCTTTCATGACGTCAACCCGCAGGCACCGGTGCATGTATTAGTCATTCCCAAACGGGTCATTACGCGTGTGGGCGAAGCAGCCGCCGGGGATGGGCCTCTTCTAGGAAAGCTGCTTCTTGGCGCCCAAGAAGTTGCCAAAAAACTGGGCATTCTTGAATCAGGATTTCGCCTAGTCATCAACCACGGCAAGGACGGCGGCGAGACGGTGCCCCACCTGCACGTCCACGTTTTGGGAGGACGTCACCTCGGTTGGCCCCCGGGATAAGGGGAGCGCTTCCCGGATGCCGGGTTTCTTCGGCGGTGAACGCACCAGGCAGGTGAGATATCTCCCAGGCACCCTTAGCAAAACGCACTTCGATTACATCAAAGCGCACGGCCACGGCGGGCCAGTCTAGCATTTGGAGCCATTCGCGGGCGGCGAGAACTAGACGCTGCTGCTTTTCCCAATCTACAGCTTCGGCAGGTGCTCCATGCTGGGCACTTGAGCGAGTCTTGACTTCCACAAAAACCAGTTCAAGCCGACGTCGATGCCGACAGACCAAGTCCACCTCGCCCCCCAGCTGCGGACGGAAATTGCGGCAGAGCACCTTGTAACCCGCTGTCCGCAGAAACCGCGCTGCACGGCGCTCGCCTTCCCTACCGAGAGCCGTGGGGTCAGGCGGGGGCGCCATAGAGCGCCGTTTGGAGCGGGAGAACCAATTGACGTACAGGCGCAAAGCTACGGCGATGAGCGGGCGAAGGACCATACTCACGCAATCGCGCTAGGTGTAGGGCTGTCCCGTATCCCTTGTGCTTTGCGAAGCCAAACTGGGGGAATTGTAGGTCGAGCTCTAGCATAAGGCGGTCGCGTGTGACCTTGGCGAGGACGCTTGCGGCGGCGATGCTCAGGCTCAGGCCGTCACCTCCGACGAGCGCGGTTTGAGCGATGGGAAAGGGGTGGACGGGGAGACCGTCGATAAGCGCGTGATCTGCCGCGGCAGGAAGCTGGAGCACGGCTCTGCGCATTCCTTCGTGGGTGGCACGAAGGATATTGAGGCGGTCGATTTCCTCGGGCTCAATGATAGTGACAGCAGAAATGAGACGCGGATCGCCGACGAGATCTGCGTAGATTTGGTCACGGAGTTTCTCTGAGAGCTTCTTGGAGTCGTTAAGACGCGGGTGCGAGAAACCTTGCGGAAGGATGACAGCGGCCACGACGACAGGGCCTGCCAAGGGTCCCCGACCGGCCTCGTCGATTCCGGCTATCCGTAAAAAACCAGCGGCGCGAAGCAGTTCCTCGTTTGCGAGGGTGCATCGCGCCGCCATGGGGATTAGAAATTGGAGAAGGTCGGTTTTACCGAGCCTTTTCGCGCACTGCCATCGCCTGTTTACCCTTGCGCAAGCGCAGGTAGTTCAGCTTGGAGCGGCGGGCCACACCTTGAGTCTCAACTTCCACCTTCGCGACGCGAGGCGAGTGGAGAGGGAACACACGCTCCACACCTTCGCCGTAAGAAATACGACGTACAGTGAAGCTCTGGTTCATAAGAGTGCCTTTTTTCCCAATGACGATACCAGCGTAGATCTGAATACGCTCCTTATCGCCTTCAACGACCCGTGTGTGCACACGGACGGCGTCTCCCACGTTGAACGGGGCGACATTCTGCTTCATTTGCTCCTGATTGATCTTCGCGATAATGGCTGACATAGACGGATCCTCCGGTGAGGTTTTTGAAAGGGTTGGGAAGTAAACGCAGTCCTGCGGTCGGACGCAACCAAATTCCAGCACTTCGCATCAAGAACCTTAAAAAATAAAGGCACCAACGCGCTCCCGTGCTTTTTAACGCAACAAGGATCGAGCCAACTCCAGCGCGGATTCGGATTTGCCTCCGAGCATACGAGCGAGTTCCTCCTCCCGCGCAGAGCCCTCGACCTGCGTGAGCATAGATACGGTGCGGCCGCTCGTGTAATCTTTACTCACCACAAAATGTAGATGGGCCTTAGATGCCACCTGCGGGAGGTGAGAAATACAGAGTACCTGCCGGGCAGCTCCGAGTGCCTGCATTTTCGCTCCCACGGCATGGGCAATCTCTCCACCGACGTTTGCGTCAATTTCGTCAAACACGAGGAGTGGAATGGTGTCCTGCTCGGCGAGCGCGGACTTTACGGCAAGCATGACACGCGAGGTTTCCCCGCTTGACGCAATAGCGCGCAAGGGCTTAGGCGGTTCGCCCGGGTTCGGAGCAAACTGAAATTCAACGCTTTCCATTCCGCCCGCAGAGGCGTGTGCCAAGGGCTCCAGATGGATCGCAAATTCGGCTCTCTTGAAGCCAAGATCCTTCAAGTGCGCCATAATTCCTTGAGCCAAAGGAGCCGCGGCCTTCGTACGAACCTCACGCAAACGTAAACCCGCCTGATCCAGTTCCACTGCCAGCTTTGCCAAGGCTGCCTGGATACGCTCACGTTCTTTGGCACGTGACTGTAGCTTTGCATAACGGGCCGCCGCCGTTTCTCCATTAGAGATGACGCTTTCTACGGTACCACCGTACTTACGTTTGAGGGTTTCGATGAGGTTGACCCGTTCTTCAAGGCGCTTCAGATGCGCTGGATCCAGCTCCAGCGATTCGCTATAGCGCTGCAACTCCGAAGCCAACTCTTCCAACTCCGTCACGGCACGCACGTGGGCTGCCGTGAGGGTTGCAGCGCCCGGATCCAGTCGCTCAATCTCGCGCAGGGTACGAGCCAAGCCCGTGACCTTACTCAACGCGGCATCATCGGAGTCCACCAGCTTCCCAATTGCTACCGCTGAGAGGTCAAAAATACGCCGACCTTGGGTAGCCACATTATACTTGGCGAGGAGTTCCTCTTCTTCGCCCGGCTTCAGACCGGCATTTTCAATTTCAGTCGCCTGATGGAGCAACAGTTCGCACTCACGTTCAAACGCAGCGTCATCTCCATGCAGGGCCTCCAGTTCGCGCTCCAAGTGCGCACGTTGACGATAAACGGCCTCATAAGCCCCGAGTGGCGCGGCGGCTCCTGCAAAACTGTCGAGCAGAGCTTTTTGTAATTCTGGGTCGAGAATGGATTGGTGATCGTGAGGCCCGTGAAGATCGACCAGTCCGTTCCCTAGAGTTTTTAGAACAGCGAGCGTAGTGGCGCTACCGTTAATGAACTGGCGATTGGTGCCCGAGGCGGTCACCACACGTTTAATGAGCAAGAGTCCGTCCTCACAAGGCTCGATGCCGAGTTCTCCCAGTTGTGAGTCGAGACTTGCGCCCTCCTGAACTTCGAAGACGCCCTCGACCGTGCAGGCTTCTTCCCCGGCACGGATGAGCGATTTGTCAGCCCTATCGCCGATCAAGAGTTTGAGCGCGCCGACGATGATGGATTTGCCTGAGCCGGTTTCTCCGGTGACAACAGTAAATCCAATCCCAGGAGACCAACTCAGGTCTTCTACCAGGGCCAGATTGCGAATGCGGACGCTTGAAAGCCTTACAGGGATCACAACGGTAACATACACAGGGGAACGCCCTGAAGTGCAACCGACTTTCTACAAAGTCGATTTACATTGCGGCGAGGCAGGTCCCAAAGACGACACTTGCCCGCAACAGATTCCTGGCGAGCCACGAAAACGTTTCTTCAGATTGCAACACGCATCCCCAACTCGACGACACGGCCTTCAGGTAAGCGGAAGTAAGTGCCGGGAGGCTCTGCAACGCGGGAGAGGAATGCAAAAAGAGCTTCTCGCCAAAGCGCCATACCGCGTTCTTTAGAAGGCACGATTGTTTCGCGGCCTAAGAAGAAGGTGACCTGCTCGGGATTGCACTCGAAGTTGAAGTAGTGCTTCGCGCGGCGCATGAGTTGCGGGACGTTGGGCTCCTGGAGGAAGCCGTAGTGACCGCTCAGACGCCAGAAGCCGGGAGCGATCTCCACGAGTTCCACCTGTTTACTGGGGGACACGAAAGGATGGTCATCTGTAACGATGGTCATAAAGATAACCCGTTCGTGCAGCACCTTATTGTGTTTCATGTTGTGTATCAGCGCATTGGGAGCGCGATGCGAGTTAGCCGACATGAACACCGCAGTGCCGGGCACACGAATCAAGCGATCAGAGTTCTTGAGGCTCTCAATAAGCTCATCCTGATTGAAAGTACCTCGGTCTAGGCTTTTGCGTACCAACTGGCGGCCTGTGCACCAGGTAGTCATCAAGGTAAAAAGCACCGCGCCAACGGCTAACGGAAGCCAGCCGCCTTCGATAATTTTAAGCGCATTTGCCCCGAAGAAAGCCGTCTCGATACAGAGGGCAATGAGCACGATTGGAAGGGCTTGGTTCAAATCCCAACCCCACTGATAGCGTGCGGCAAAGTAGAAGAGGATCGTGGTGATCATCATCGTAAGGGTCACGGCGATGCCATAGGCGGCGGCGAGTGCGTCCGAGGAGCCGAACATCTTCACGAGAACCAGACAGGCAATCATCAACATCCAGTTGATGGTCGGAATGTAGATTTGGCCCCGAGTATGCGCGGAGGTGTGACGGATGGCCAGGCGGGGAAGATAACCGAGTTGAATGGCCTGGAGCGTCAGGGAGTAGGTGCCGGTGATCAGGGCTTGGCTGGCAATCACGGTGGCTGCTGCCGCAAGGATCACCATCGGGATAAGGGCCCAGTGCGGAAAAAGTTCGAAGAACGGACTGAAGTCTTCGTTCTGCATAATGTCTGGGCTTTGAAGGACGGTAAGTCGCACAAGCGCTCCCTGTCCCAGGTAGTTAAAAAATAGTGAAGGCAGAACCAAACTGAACCACGCCGCTCGGATCGGGTTGGCCCCGAAGTGGCCCATGTCCGCGTAGAGAGCCTCGCCACCTGTGACGACAAGAAAAACGCCCCCCAACACAAAGAAAGCCTTGGTGCCACCATGCGTGAAAAGCTCGATGGCGTACCGGGGATTGACGCAAGCCAGAACACCCGGGTCTTTGATAATCCAGCGGATACCCCCGGCAGCGATCGCAAGGAACCAAATAACAGTGATGGGACCGAACAAGCGGCCCACTTTTTCAGAGCCCGCCTTTTGAACGGCAAAAAGTCCAATCAGGATCGCGGCGGTAATCGGCACGACGTAGGGCTTAAACACTGGGGTGATTACATTAAGGCCCTCCACGGCACTGAGCACCGAGATGGCCGGAGTGATAATCCCGTCCCCGAAGAGCAACGCGGCTCCGGCGACACCGGTAAGCAGAAGAGCCGCTCGGGCCTTTGTGCCGGTGCCAAGTTTTTCGACTGCCAGCGAAAGGAGCGCCAAGATGCCCCCTTCTCCATTGCGGTCAGCCTTCATGACGAACACTAGGTATTTGACCGTAACGATCAGAGTGAGAGTCCAGACGATGAGCGAGAGGACTCCGAGGACGTTTTCCGGGCTGGGAGGGACGCTGTGGTGGCCTTTGAAGCACTCCTTCAGCGAATAGAGGGGGCTTGTGCCGATGTCCCCGAACACAACGCCCAGTGCTCCGATGATGAGGGCCATCTTGCCCGGCCGGTGGTGGTGGTCGGAAGAATGGCTCGAGTGCGTTGTCGACGGTTCGCTTGCGGGCGAGTTCATGCCTCATCTGAACTAGCCGAGGGTTCTATAACAAGTTTTTAACACCAACGGCCCTCCAATTAACTTTACCCCACTTCAAATGTACAGAAGGCCTCCAAAGTCAGAATCATAAAAGCAACGAGAGCCCCACCTCGTTTGCAGAACAACGAGAGCCTCATCTCGTTTGCAGAATTACCCACCTCCAAGCATGGAATGTGGTTACCCGGCATGGATTCGAACCATGGCTAAGGGCGTCAAAGGCCCCTGTGCTACCGTTACACCACCGAGTAGTGGTCGCAGAAAGTGCGATGCCTCAACTAAAGCACCGCAGTAGCCTCCGCTGCAAACGCAAAATCGGTGCATCCAAAAAACAATGCGCAGCGAGTCGACACAACTCGCTGCGCACCTGAATTTTAGGCGTTTTTTAAATGCACAAGGTTGTGCCCTGTCATTTCCGGAGGCTGCTTCACTCCGAGCAAATGCAGGAGCGTGGGCGCAACATCTGCAAGAATTCCGTTTTCACAAGTCATGGCATCTGAGTCTGCTGCGGCATAAACTAAGTGCACTAGATTGGTGGTGTGAGCCGTGTTTGGAGAACCGTCGGCATTAAGCATTTGTTCACAGTTACCATGGTCGGCAGTGAGGAGGAGACGACCGCCAAGGGAAAGAGCCGTTTCGACGACAGCCTGGACACAGGAGTCGATGGTCTCCACGGCCTTGATGCCCGCCTGAACGACACCCGTATGTCCCACCATGTCGGGATTAGCAAAGTTGAGAATCACAAGGTCATAGTTTCCCATGAGTTCGGTGACCTGAGCTGTCACCTCTTTGGCGCTCATCTCAGGCTTTAAGTCGTAGGTCGCGACATCCTTGGGCGATGGCACGATGACTCGGTCTTCCCCTTCAAACTGCTGTTCTACGCCGCCGTTAAAGAAGTAGGTGACGTGCGGATACTTCTCAGTTTCGGCAATACGCAACTGCTTGAGCCCCGCTTGACTAACCACCTCGCCTAAAATGTTAGAGAGGCTTTGAGGCGCAAACACCACAGGTACTCCGTAGGTGCGGTCGTACTCCGTCAAGGTGACGAAGTGCACTTTGGGGGTGACTTCGCGGTTAAAGCCCGAGAACGCTTCCTCGAGGAATGCGACGGAGAGCTGCCGACCGCGGTCTGCGCGGAAGTTGAAAAAGAACACCACATCCCCATCGCGAATCCGCTGCTCGTCCGGATGTGAGACAATGAGAGGCTGGAGAAACTCGTCGGTCTCGCCGGCTGCGTAGCGGGCCCGCATTTCCTCCGCAACAGGATGGGCAGCCTTGGCCCCCCGTCCGAGGACAATCGCGTCCCAAGCCAACTTATTGCGCTCCCAACGTTTGTCTCGGTCCATGGCGAAATAGCGGCCAATCACGGTGGCGATCACCGCACCCGAGGGCTTCAATTCCGCTTCTAGCTCGGTGAGGTAATCCGCGCCACCCGTTGGCGAAGTATCGCGCCCATCGCTTATGGCGTGGACCAGGATGTCCTCTACACCCGCCGCTTTTGCGGCATCGGCAAGAGCCACCAAGTGCTTCCAATGACTGTGCACTCCCCCATCGGAGACTAGTCCTAGGAAGTGCAAGCGGTGCCCCTTCGCCGCCGAAAAGGTTTCTTGCAATACGGGGTTAGCCCCCAGTTTGCCTTCGCGGATGCACAAGTTGATCCGAGTAAGATCCTGATAGACAATACGTCCTGCGCCGAGATTTAGATGGCCCACCTCGGAGTTGCCCATCTGGCCTTCGGGCAGGCCCACATCTTCGCCACTCGCTGAGAGTGTGGAGTGTGGGTAACGAGCGTACAACGCGTCGTGAAAGGGCGTGTGCCCGAGGAGCGTTGCATCGCCGTTGGCCTCTGCCGCCGCCCGGCCCGCTGGATTGATTCCCCAGCCATCGCGGATCACAAGAATTACTGGTCGTTTTGACATGCTTCTTCAGATGCCTGTAAATGAGACTTCAAAGAAGGGAAAAGTGCGTCTGAAGGGGAGAATGGGAATCAACGGGGGTGAGTGGGACCTAAGAGCGCCTAAAAAAAAGGCAACCCCACGTGGAGATGCAGAGAACGCGGAGCTTTTATAAAAACTCATTTTGAAGGTTAGTCCGTCATTTCTCCGCGCTCTCTGCGCCTCCGCGTGCCCCCTCCTTTTTGAGTTAGTTTAGGCGGTCTAAGGGAATAACAAAAGAGAGCGAGAGCGTAGCGCTCTCCCCGTGACTGCGCGGAGCAGCCTCAGCGGCTGTGAAAGCGGTACTCCGTCTTGCTCCGGAGCACCTCGCCGGGGCGCAAAATGGTACTCGGAAATTCCGGCTGATTCGGGGAATCGGGGTAGTGTTGCGTTTCGAGGCACAGCCCACCCCGGAATCCATAGCTGCGCCCAGACTTACCCTTCAAGCTGCCGTCCAGAAAGTTACCACAGTACAATTGCATACCGGGTTCCGTCGTAAATACCTCCATCACTCGGCCTAACTCCGGCTCATACACGGTGGCGGCGTGAGTCAGTGGACCATCAGCGTGATCCAAAACGTAGTTGTGATCGTAGCCGTTGCCTAATTGAAGCTGTGGATCCTCAGCTTCAATCCGTGCGCCTAATAAAACGGGCCGCGTGAAGTCCAGCGGCGTCCCCGCCACGGACCGGATCTCACCTGTGGGGATCATTCCAGTGTTCACCGGAGTAAAGCGCGTGGCAAAAATAGAGAGCTCATGCCCAAGCACATCGCCAGTGCCCTCGCCCCTAAGATTAAAGAAGGCGTGCTGAGTTAGATTCACTGGCGTCGCCTTGTCGGAGCGCGCTTGGTAGTCAATGCTCCATACACTCTCCTCATTTAGCCAATAGGTTACGCTAACTTCCAGCTTACCGGGATACCCCTCCTCGCCATCGGCACTGGTGTAGCTGAAACGTACGCCCTGCGCGCCCGGCCGTGTCATCCCCTCGCCTGCCCACACAACCTTGTCAAAACCGCGAACACCGCCATGCAACGCACAGGGCATTCCTCCCGGCGTATTGTTCTGGGCCAGAGCATATTCGACGCCATCCAAAACAAATCGGCCCGAAGCGATCCGGTTGCCATAGCGTCCCACCACCGCTCCGAAATAGGGCGACCGTGTAAGATACTCCTCTAACGTGTTAAAACCGAGAACGATGTCCGCCAAGGTCCCAGTCCGATCGGGCGTCTCGAGGCTAAGCACCACAGCCCCCAAGTTGATGGCGCGTAGGCGCACACCCCGAGCGTTGGTGAGCGTAAAAACCTCCACCACCTCCCCTTGGGCTGTCGTTCCAAAATACTCGCGGCCGGGCAACTGCGCGGCTTCAGTCAAGCTGCTTGGCATCTGCATTCCGAAAGTTTCCTCAATGTTCACGCCCGCACTTTAGAAGACCCCAGGGCCCGGTAAATCGGATTGTTCGGCCGACACTCCAAGCAAACGGGTATGGCGGCCTCTCAGTACAGCTCCACAGGCGAACGCTTGCCGTTCTCAGGACTGAGCTCGTCAGCGGCAGCCTCTCCCAACGTGTCCGCTCTCAACTCACGGACGGCACCGTCACGACGCACGAACTCAGCCTCGTCCCAGGGGTCGGGGGCAACCATACGCGCCTTAAAAGCGGCCACATTTCCCAAGGCACGCTCCAAGTCAGCCCCGGGTACGGAGTGGAGATGCTTAAGAGCCTCTTCCACACAGTCAACGCGGTGACAAATCATTGCGAGGTCATTGCCTGCAGTGAGAGCGAGGCGGATCGTTTCCTCAAGTCCGTGATGGTTCAGAATCGCGCCCATGTCGAGATCGTCCGTAAGGACAAGGCCCTCGAACCCAAGCTCTTCCCTCAAGAGCTCACGGATAATTTTCTGGGAGAGTGAGGAACACAAGTTGCCTTCGCCCAGCCCCGGGAACAAACCGTGCCCGATCATCATTGCGTCTACGCTTTGGGAAAAATGTCTAAACACCTTCAGTTCGTGAGCCTCAAGCTCATCACGGCTGAGGGGAATGAGGGGTAGTTCGTGGTGAGCGTCCAGCGGGGCGCGTGAGTAACCGGGAAAATGCTTTCCACAGCTCAAAATGCCCGTGGCCCGCATGGCATCGTTGAAGAACGCCGCGTTGGCAATGACTTGTTCGGCTGAATGCCCGTAGCAGCGTCCGCGCAGAGAGTTGTCCGCCTCATCGTCAAAAGAGATGTCGAGGACGGGACAAAGATCGAAGTTGAAACCGAAAAGGCGCAGCAACTCACCGGTGATCCTGCCGTGGCGCGTCATGAGCGCGGGGTCGTTCTTATCGCGCAACTGATTGGCATTGGGCGGTTCGTGTCCGATAAGACGGAGGCGAGAAACCCGGCCACCTTCCTGATCAATGGTGATGATAGGCTCTACTTCGCTGACGGCCCGCAAATCATCAATAAGTCGGCGCAGTTGGTTGGGGGACTGAATGTTGCGCCCAAACAGAATAAAACCGCCGGGCTGAATGCGGCGGAACGCGGCTGCCGTTTCGGGATCCAGCACGGGGCCGGGGACGCCAGAGAGAAGGAGTTGTCCGAGTCGAGTCATGATGCGAGAAAAGTTGCGGCCATCTATCTAAAGCCTCTGCCCCAAAGCGGGATCCTGCCTCTCGGCTGAACGTCTGTTGCGGGCCGCGCCTCAGTGGGCCGGGGTGATCTTGGGACTTTTTACCAGGACTTAAAGCAGATCTGGGTACCGCTCCCGAGCCAGCGCCTCGCATGCCACATGGATGTCTGTGGCAGAGTCCATGAGGGAGGCGCTCTGCACCAGTTTTTCACAATCGGCCAGGTTGAGCCTCTGGACGGCCGCCTTGACTCGGGGGACAAGAGCGGCGCCCGTGCTCAGTTCGTCAACGCCCAGCCCTAGTAAAAGCGGAGTAAGCGTCACCTCTCCCGCCATTTCTCCGCACACACCCACCCAAATATTGTGAGCGCGCCCTGCATCGACGACCATTTTAATTAGGCGCAAGATGGCCGGGTGCGTCGGCTCATACAGGTGGGCGATGCGTTCGTTCAGTCGGTCTACGGCAATCGTGTATTGGATTAAGTCGTTGGTACCAATGGAGAAGAAGTCGACTTCGGGCGCGATCAAATCTGCTATGATGGCGGCGCTAGGGATCTCGATCATCGCCCCGATCTCCATGTCTTCGTCAAAAGCAACGCCCTCTCGGCGCAGCTCCTCCTGACACTCTGCGAGTACGGCATTAGCGCGGCGCACCTCATCGACGCCCGAAATCATAGGGTACATCATCCGTACGTGGCCGTGGGCGCTGGCCCGCAGGATAGCTCTGAGCTGAGTCTTAAAGACCTCGACGCGCTCCAGACAAAAGCGAATGGCCCTCCAACCCAAGAATGGGTTGAGCTCTTCGGGCAAGTTGAGAGAGGACATGATTTTGTCCCCGCCCAAGTCGAGGGTGCGGATGATCACCGGAGCAGGCGCGAGCTGGGCGACTACGCTGCGGTAGGCTTCAAACTGAGTTTCCTCGCAGGGAAGCTCCTCAGAATTGAGGTACAGAAATTCGGTTCGAAACAAGCCCACGCCCTCAGCCCCAGAGAGCTTCACAACGGCCACGTCTCTCGGCATTTCGATATTGGCCGAGAGGACCATGCGCCTGCCGTCCAAGCTCGTGCACTCGGTATCGCGCAGACTGCCAAGCTCCAATTCCACCCTGCCCTTCTGACGCTCCACCTCCGAATACTCCGCGAGCGTAGCATCGGTGGGGTTCACAATGACCCAGCCCCGATAGCCGTCGAGAAGAAGTCGGTCCCCGGCGGATACCTTTTGGCTAATGTCGTGCAAAGCGACGACGGCTGGGATGTTCAGGGAACGGGCCATGATGGCCGTATGCGAC